>JBCDKA010000002.1:0-90351 GCA_038747195.1 Pseudomonadota bacterium | reverse complement strand
TTATCTCAGCCGTTACTCAAATCCGTCGGAGAACACGGCGTCCAGATCGATACGCGCGGACTCCGGTAAATCGAGGCTGCGCGGATTACCGCTGAACGTGTCGCTGTGCATGATCAGCCGATCAATGACGTGGCTCGACGAGCGGGCCGAGAGGCGGATTGTGTAAACTCCGGCTGAGTCAAAGCGGGCAAAGATGTCGTGAGCGTCGTTGTCGCTTGTGCGCGTGCTGAAACGCCAGTCGTTGGCGCCGCTGGAGTAAACCTTAAACCAGCCGTCCGAGCCTGAGCCCTCGGGCTGACCGCCGACACAATCGTTCTCGGAGGGATTCCTGCCCTTGGGGCAAACCACGCTGCTGCCGCGCTGGCCAAAGTAGCTGTCCGCGTCGATTTTCAGCCAGGTGTCGTTATGTTCTGTCGTGTTGGTGCCGCGACCCACCTGATTGCGCCACTCAAACCGGTAGGTGCCCGGATTGTTGATCATGACAAAAAAGACGATTTCGCCGTTGCCCGGCGCGTTCAGAAACTGGCGATCCTCCCAGACGATAAACCCCTGGCCGGTCGCGTCACCGGGGTCGCTGATGTTGGGGGATGTCGGGTTTTCCGCTGGCCCCAGCACCCAGTTGTTCGGCAGCGGCGCAGCACTTTCCAGCTCGATCACCAGGAGGCCGTCTTGCTCCTCGAACACAGTCTGAGCCGTTGCGCTGATGCTTAAGAGCAGCAGCATAAGAAAAAAGCCTTTCATCGCGCCATTTTATGAATATGCGACCTGCGTTTGTTGACCGGCTTCTCATCTCAGGCGTTTTTCGGTCTGGCCGAGAACTCAAGAAGGTAAAGTAAACTCCGCCCACAGCGGGAGATGGTCGGATACGCGAAACGACATCGAGGCACGCGACAGGTTTTGGTCGGTATACACAAACGGCTGAAAGTCGAAGTTGCCGGCGTCGCTGAGCGTCATGTCCAGCAACGCGCCCGATCCGGCGGTAAACCAGGCGATCTGATCGTAGAAATTATCGTCGCTGGAGTCGCCCGGGTCGTCGAACACCGTCCGCGGCAGATCCACCAGCTGTGTTGGGATGGTCAAACCGGTGCGAGTGAAGGCATCGAAGAGCGGGCTCCCAACCCGGTCGATATTGAAGTCGCCCAGGCACAGCAGGTTGTGGTGCCAGCGATTGCTGCGCCGGGCCCAGTCACCAAAGATGTCAGCGATTTCGTTGAGCTCGGGAATGCGGTCCGAGGCGCTGTCCCCGAACAGAATGTGCAGCGTGACCAGGATGAAGGTGGTGTCGCCCCTGACAAAACTCACCGCGTAAGGCGTGCGGCAGAACTGGGTTCGCAGCGCCCCTTCGTCCAGGCGCTCCAGTCGCTCCGGCGGCACCACCAGCTCCGCGGCCAGCCCTGACGGTCGGACCCGAGCTCGATTAAATAGAAAGGCCAGCCGCTCATTGTTGCCTTTGGCGCCGGCGGTCACGTCCGTCATCAGAAAGCCCCAGTCGGGTCCAAGAAAACTGAGCGTGTCACGCAGCGCGCGAAGATCACCTTTCAGCTCCTGAACCGCAATCACGTCATAACGCCGGATGATCTCGATAATGGCCCGGAGGCCGCGCAGGTCGCGCTTCGGGCTGTCGCTGCCCGTGGCAGTCCAGCGGCGGGTCAGCGACGCAAACGAGCGAATGTTCCAGGTGCAGATCAACAGATTGGATGGCGTCTGCGCGGGGATCTGGTCGTCCAGCGCCTGGCTTAGGGCGTCGAGGTCGCGGCGTACAGCAGCCGGCGGATTATCGTGAATGGTTGCCATGCAAATCCCCGATCAGCTTGGGCGATGATCGACGCGATGCCCGCCGAGCTTCAGCGCGTCCGCGACGATCGCCACGACACGTCCGTCGACCAGATAGGTCAGGTGCCCGCCGGTGCCCATCGCGTGCTGCTCGAAGTCAAAGGACGGCTGTGAACCGGCGTCGATCCAGGTACCGACAAAATCGTCGTTGCGATAGATGTTGATCCACCGGTTGAGGCGCTGGCCGAGACGTTGCCAAACGGGCTGGTCTAGCGCCGGATACGACAGCGGAAAGAAGTGCTGATAGAGGTGGCTGAACGGTGACCCCATGGTAATCAGCGTGACGTCGAGCTGCTCCAACCACTCGGGCGGCTGACCGAAGTTACTTCGAGCCAGCTCATCGATGGCCAGCACCGTGCCCTGGCTGTGGGACACCACAATGATCCGTTCGAGCGGATGGTGCCGGTTCAGCAGGCGCATCACCTCGTTGAACTTGTTGCGAATCGGGCGCAGCCGCTCCCGTTCATCCTCGCTCGGCTTCAGGCGAGATTTCAGCGGCATGGCAAGCCGCACATAGTTGACGACGTCATTGCCGATATCCAGCGCGAGCACAACGCCGCCGACAAAAACCGAAGAGGCCACCAGCAGCGGGATCACCGGCAGCAGCGCAACCTCCAGGCGACGGAGCCGCTGCACAATCTCCGGCAGCACCACCGCCTGCTCCAGATTCATGACGGAGACCACCACGCTCGCGATAACGGTAAACACAACCGACACCAGCAGCGCGTCGCGAATCAGCGCATGGACAATCAGGCGGGGCGGGTTGCCGGCGCGCTGCTTCCAGCGCCACAGCAAAACCCAAACCAGCGCCAGCAGCGGGAGCGGCAGATAGAACCACTGCAGCCCGTCAGACGCGACTACCTCATGAAATCGAGCCAGCCAAAAGGCAAAACTCTCGCTGTCGCTGGTGACCAGTGACAGCGTCAGCAGCCAGATCGACGGCACGATCGTGCTCCACAGCACAAACTGAATTGCCAAGGCCATCGCCCTGGCGCTGAGCGAATGACGCTCCGCGTCACTGAAGGCCGGCCGCACGAGGCGGGACAGGAGATAGAGGTTGAGGACCAGCAGCACCGCCAGGGCAACAAAGCCGAACGTATGCCAGAGCAGCGTAAAGGGAATCGTGGCAAAAGCCTCCAGGTCGTGCGCGCCTTGCAGCGCGGCGGCGGCCGGCCAGATGCCCGCCACGGCCAGCAGCGACAGCGCGTAGACGCCGGTGGTCCCCTGCGGCGCGACCACCCTCGTAGCCTGGGCTTTGACCCAGCGCCAGCCGAGGAAAACGCCGAGCAGCGCACAGGCGATGCTGGCACCCACCACGCCGAGCTGCACCTCGCGAGGCGTCGCCTCGTTGAGTGATATCAGCAGCTCGCTTTCGGAGTGGCTCACTCCCTGCTGAAGCACAATGCCGAGCAGCGCAAACATCAGCGCCGTGTTGATCGCAAAAACTGGACCCCGCAGCAGGCGACTGCCAATCATGCCGATCCAGGCGACGAACCACTCATAGCGACCGATACCCTCCGGCTTGGCTTCAATCAGCCCGGACATGCCAAAAATCAGCTGGAACAGCCCCTGCAGCAGCCCGAGCACGCTGTGGGGTATAGCGCTCTCGGACCCCCAGTACACTTCCGCCATGACCACCTTCTCGCCATCGTGCTCGGCCATCTGCCAGGGCACCGGGGAAAAGGAATAGAGATCGTTGTCTGACCGGCGCTGATCGGCCGCTTGCCATGTCTGGCGCGGCCCGTCGAGCCGAAAGGCTTCACAGGTATTGGCCAGCGAAGCGGTCAGTCGATCGAGCGTTGCGCCAGGTTCCGGATTGCCGACTCCGTGCACCACCACCACCGCGGTGCTGGCGCCTTCCTGAGACTGAACGGCTTTGAACATCTGACTTGCCTGCCGCTAGGGGACGCGGTAGACGTTCTTGATCGAGTCGTACTCCAGGTCATTCTCAGCGAAACGACCGTTGAAGGCCTGATCAAAAAACGCCCGCACGTCCGGATTGTCTTTGGTTGGATCATCCTTGAAATAGGTGTGTGCGTTGCCGACGTCGGCGGCATTGGTGAAGTCCACATAGGTGGCCCGGCGCGCGGTCAGGTTGTAGGTGACGTGACCGAGACGCGCCAGCTGCTCTTCACCGGCTTTCATGCGCGATGCGTTCAGCGCGTAGTCGTTTTCGTTGATGCAGACATAGACGCGCCGCCGACACTGGATGCGGTCGAGCCACCAGCCGTGGTCGAGATTGTTCACGTCCGGCGCCGCCATGATCACGTTGTCGAACAGCGGCCGGGTGGCTTCGGTCGCGGTGGACTTCAGCAGATTCTTGTATAGGTAGTTACCCATGCTGTGGGCGAGCAGGTTCACCGTGAAGGGGCACTCTGCGTCCAGCAGCCTGGCGTAGAGCTGGTCGGCCTGCTCCCGGTTGTCCGGGTGTTTTTTATTGGCCTCGCGCAGCAGCCGATCGCGCTGCGCATCGGTGATCATTTTCAGGTATTCCATGGCCTTCATAAACAGCCGATCGAGCGCACCGCTGGAGGCACGGGCATCGCGCTTGTCTTCCCGATAGCTGAGCGTCCCGGATACAGGCCCGCCGCCGTTGGCCGGCCAGGTGAAGGGCAACACGATGAGGTTGTACAGATCGGCAATGGCCTTGGCAGCGGTCATCACGTCCTTCACGTCATTGTTGAAACCGTGAACAAAAATCAGGATGTTCTTCTTCTCGGCGCGCGCCTGCTCCGCGACCTCACAGGCCACCTTGAGGCTGGCATACCAGGGGCGGTCTGCCTCCGGATCGATCGGCAGGTGGTATTTCTTCACCAGCGCACGCAGCTGCGTTTTGGTCAGCCGGTCGTTTAGCGCCTTCACTTCCCAGCGCCGCCCCTCTTTGGAGACGTCGAACAGACGGATCTCGTTCGGTCCCTCGGCGTTGGGCTTTTTGCCGAACTGGCCCAGCGCCTTGCGGTTGCTGACCTGACGGTTGGTAACAACAAACATAAACATTCCTCCCCGGTACATCGGCGCCGCGCCTTAAAGCGAAGCGCCGGATCAAAAATCCTCCCACATAAAGGGAAAACGTCCCAGTGCCGGAAATTCCTCAACGGGCTTCCCACGCCCTGTCAGTTTCGCCGCAGCTTGCTACCATCAGAGCATGAGCGCCGCCAAGGCAGACATTACCGCCCTTCTCGCCCGGGTCACCGCCGGCGACAGTCAGGCGCTGGAAGACCTGATGCCGCTGGTCTACCGGGAGCTGAAGCATATCGCCCGAAACCAGCTCGCGCGCATGCACGACACGCCGCTCAACACCACGGGCCTCGTGAACGAGGTTTACTGCAAGATCGCCGCGCAGGCCAACCTGTCCGCCAACAGCCGCGGTCACTTTTATGCCATTGCTGCCCGGGCAATGCGGCAGCTGCTGGTAGACCACCTGCGAGCCCGCGGCGCAGCCAAACGCGGAGATGGTGTTGCCCCGCTGCCCCTGGAGGAAAGCCGCATTGCGGGCGCGGACCCCGGCCAGCTCTGGCTGCAGGTGGACGAGGCGCTCCGCACCATGGAGCAGCACGATCCACGCCTGGTCCAGGTGCTGGAATGCCACACCTTTGCGGGTTACTCCTTCGAAGAAACCGCTGAAGCGCTCGGGGTTTCTGTTCGCACGGTGCAGCGCGACTGGCTGAGGGCCAAAGCCTGGCTGACCGAATGCCTGTCGGCCTGACCGGCAGATCGATGTCGTCGCTCCAGGAAAAATGGAAACAGCTCGACCCGCTGCTGGACGAGGCGCTATCGCTCGAGCCCGAAGATCAGGAGCGCTTCCTCGCTGATCTCACGACACGCGACCCGGAGCTGGCGCAAGGGCTTTCCCGCCTCCTGGCCGGCGCCGCCAGCCCGTCACCCTGGCTTGAGCGTGGCGCCGCTATCGGCGAAGAGCTGCTCGAGGCGCTGGCTGAAACCACCGACGACCAGGTTCGCGGCCGCCGCGTCGGCCCCTTCGAACTGATCCGAGAGATCGGCCAGGGCGGCATGGCGCAGGTTTTCTTGGCGCGCCGCGCTGACGGGCTCTATGAGCAGCAGGTCGCCATGAAAATGATGTGGCAGGGGATGCGGCGAGAAGATCTGCTGAACCGCTTTGATCGGGAGCGGCAGATCCTGGCCCATCTGAACGACCCTCACATCGCATCCCTGCTGGACGGCGGCGTTACCGAGGATGGGCGTCCGTGGCTCGCCATGGAGTATGTTGCGGGCGAACCGATCGACCGGTACTGCGAACAGCAACATCTCGACCTGCCGCAGCGTCTGGCGCTGGTGGCCGACGTCGCTGGCGCCGTGGCGGCGGCCCACCGGCGGGACATCATTCATCGCGACATCAAGCCATCCAACGTGCTCGTGGACGGCGAGGGCCAGGTCAAGCTTGTGGATTTTGGCATTGCCAAGCTGCTGGATGACGGCCCCGATGCGGCAACGGTCACCGAAGCGCGTCTGCTGACGCCGGAATACGCCAGCCCGGAGCAGATAGAGGGAGAGGTGCTGGGACGGCCGTCTGACGTCTACCAGCTTGGGCTGCTCCTGTTTGAACTGACCACTGGACAACGCCCGTTCAGCCGGGAGGGCGCTTCGCCACTGACCTTTCAACGTCGTATCGTAGAGCAGGTGCCGCCAACGCCCAGCCGCGCGGCCACTCGAGGATCGGGCCTGCGGCTAGACCGTGATCTGGACGCCATCATTCTCAAGTGTCTCGAAAAGCGTCCGTCCGACCGCTACGTGACGGTGGAAGAGCTGACGCAGGACCTGCGGAGCTACCGGCTGGGACTGCCGCTCATCGCCAGCAGTGACCAGCACTGGCACCGTCTGCAGAAATTTGTCGCCCGCCATCGTCTCGGCGTGTCCGTGGCGGTGCTTTTTGCAGGACTGCTGCTGGCTTATGCCGGAACGGTGACCTGGCAGTCCAAGCGGATTGCCGAGCAGCGCGACGCAGCGCGCCTCGAGACCGCCAAAGCCCAAGAAATCTCGGGGTTTCTGCAGGAGCTGTTCAGCAACGCTTCCCCGGAGGTCAGCCTGGGACAGGAGCTCACCATCAAAGAGATGGTCGACCAGGGAAGCGTGGTGCTAGAGGGCCGGCTCGCCGATCAGCCGGTTCTCAAGGCGGAGATGCTCGACAATCTCGGCGGTATCTACCACTCGCTGGCAGAGTATCCCGCCGCGATCGATCATTTTCAGCGCAGCCTGGCCTTAAAAGATCAGGCCGGGGCGTCCGCGGCGAGCGTCGCAGCCACGCTGCGTCAGCTGGGGAATTCCCAGCGCGGCGCCGGCGAATTCACCGCCGCTTTAGACAACCTCGGGCGAGCGCTCACCATCGCCCGCGACAGCGCAGGCTTTGATCCGCTGGCGCTAGCAAAAATCTACTCTTCGCTGGGCGTGACCTACTCCGAGCTGCGCGACAACGCGAAATCCGGCGAGTTTCACCGCCAGGCGCTTGAGCTTCGGAGCCAGCTGTTGCCGGCTGACGACCTCGCGCTGGCGCTATCCAAAGCGGACTACGGTGTGGTGCTGCACAAGCAGGCTCGCCGTGCCGAGGCCGGCGAGCTATACCGGGAAGCAGCCGCCATTCAGGAAGCGGGACTCGGTCCAACCCACCCTCGAACCCTGACCACGCTGCGCAACTTGGCGGTGCTGGAAATCGGCTTGGGCAACCTCACCGAATCAGAGCGCCTGCTGCGTCAGGTCCGGGATCGCGAACGAGAGATCTATCGCGGCGATCATCCCAAGATGGCTTGGACCTTGGGCTATCTCGGACGGGTTGCTCGAGATCTGGGCCAGCTGGATCGGGCCGAATCCTACTGGCGGGAAACGGTGCGCGTGCTCAGCTCAACGCTGCCCGACAACCATCTACACACGGCGGGTGCCAGCCACGAGCTGGGCAAGATCCTGCTGGCCAATGGCAAAAGCGTTGAGGGCTGTAAGCGTATCGCCGCCACCATGGCCCTGCGGCTCGAGCTGCGCGGTGAAGACTCGGTCTCCAGCAATCAAAGCCGATTTCATCTGGGTCGATGTCGCGTTCTCGAGGGCAAGATCGCCGAAGGCAAAGCCCTGATGGAGGCGGCTCAGCCATACCTTAAGGAAACGGACGACTATGAGCTCTTGATGAGTTCGCTCGCCAAGCTGGAGGGTTAGTCGTCCAAGCGGTCAAAAAAGAACCCCGGGACTGCCAGACAACCTGGGGGGTCAAAAAACATGGCAGACCCGGGGAGTGTAGGCGGCCCGCTGCCAACAGAAACCCTCCCGGTCTCCGCGGCAACGGTCCGCAAACCTCACAAAGCTAGGCCCCCACGTAACGCACGACGTCTGCGAGCTCGAACGTTTTGCCAGGCCCGGCGATACACGGGTCGGGCTTCCAGTCCGGGTCTTTGAGAACGCTGTCCTCGCAATGCAGCAGCCCGCCAAGAAATACTTCCAGCAGAATCGCCGAACCGGTCGGGCCGAGCCGCTCGCCCTTGCCGAGCGTGCCGGCTTCGCGCATCAGGTAGAAAAACAGCGGGGTCTCGTCGACCAGCGGCTGGGTCGCAGGATCCGCCGGGATGACCTCAGCCAGCTTCAGCGGGGTGAAGTTCACGCTGATCGGATAGCCGGCGTCCTTCAGCGCACCCGCCACGGCCTGACCGCAGGGAAGCGCCAGCGCGTTGCCCCGCAGCAGATTGCGGAAGGCCAACGACCGCTCGTTGCTGCTGGCCCCACGACCAACAATCGGGTCGGGCATGGCGATCAGCTCTTCGGGGAACAGAATGTCGAACCGCTTCGCCAGCAGTGGCGACAAACATTTGTCCACGGGCAGCAGGAATCGCCAATCCACCGTCAGCTCCGGCGGCAGCGTCGAAAATCCGGTGGTGCCGAAGCGTTCGTCAAACAGATCCACGTCGGGAAACTGGCTGTTAGCAGCGTAGGTTGAGCGCACCGTGGTGTGGCCAAAGCGGTACGCCGCCACGCTGAACTCCACCGGCATGGGCAGGTTGCCGTGTTTGTCCGCCGCGTAGACCAGCGGGTAGTGATGATCAGCGACCTTCTTCAGCGCAAACTCGAAGATCTTCGGGTCGCAGATCCGGCGCAGGAAGTCGTGCACCACAAGATACTGGTAGTGGTACCGAGCTATTTTCTGAGCCTCTTCGAAACGCTCGCCCAGCGGGACGCTCGCTACCAGCGAGTCATAGATCCGGTTGTGGAACCGAATGAACAGCAGCTGCATCTGCGATACAAACAAGTTTTCGTCGTTGCGCGGATCCCCGATGAGTGCGGTTCCGGACTCGTTGCGCGGAACGTCGTCCGGATTTCCCGCGCTGCCCTCGAGCAGCCGTCCGGGTGCCGTGGCGCCGGCATACAGATGCGGACTCGCCTCGGGGCCGAAGCCATACACACAATCCAGGTCCAGCGTCGGCGTTCGCAGATTGGGCAGCTTGATGATTGCGCCGGTGGAAAGCGGCGCGCCGTGCAGGTCCGAGGTGGTATCCAGCGTGATGTCGTGATCGACAAACTGCGCAAAAAAGGTGTAACCCGCGGGCAGCTTGCTGTCAGGCGACTGATTGCCGATGTCGTGCATCGGCGAGTTGAGCCCGCCGAGCAGCGAGGCCTGCTCTTCGCTCAAACTCAGCGGCGTGAGCTTGGGAAACAGCTTGCCGAAGTTGCCTAGACGTGCGTGGCTACAGCCTTTGGCTTTGGTCATTCCATGATGTTGTACAGGACAAGATGACATTGGTACCTCCCGTTACATGTCGTCAGTTGAGCCTCTTGGCTGCTTAACTAACGGTGCGGAAGGAATTTCTCCTCAGGAAGTTTTGCGCGGGCTCGCGTCGACGGAAAACGTCGAAAGGTTTCGGCCACCACCGCTAACGGTTCCCGGAGCCAAAAAGCAAAGAGCCGCCCGGGGGCGGCTCTCATCAGGTGGGGGCGTGAACGGCTATTGGGATGAAGACACCAGCGCGTTGTCCCGGATGGCGCGGGTGCGCGCCAGATTGTTCAGCACCGATTCGGATTCGGGATTCATCTGCCGAGCCCGCTCAAACGAAGCCAGCGCCTCATCAAAGCGGCCGAGATGCAGCTCGAGCACGCCCCGGTTGTTGAAATCACTCCAGCCCGCTTGCTGCATTTCGGTCGCGCTTTCGCAGGGGCGGAACGCCCGCTCGAAGTCCTCGTCCTGAAGGTGGGCGCTGCAGAGCACGGCCAAGCCCCGGACGCGGTAGGCGGGATTGCGCAGTCGCTTGTACCGCCTGTTCAGCAGTTCGATCGCGCGGGTCGTGTCACCCGCCTCCAGCGCGTATTCCGCCTGCACCAGAAACATGGGCGGATGGGCTCCCAACCCCTCACCCTGCGCCGCGTTGACGGCGGTGAGCATGGCGAAAGCAGCGGCGATGGTTTGTAGTTTCGAGGTCATCTCTCTGTTCCTCAGTGGGTGGATGAGCTCAGTTTAAATATTCGCCAAAGCATAGCAATGTCATAAATTTATATTTATCATTCATTAATGAATAAAAAAGACGCCATCAACAGTTGGACTGACATCGCCCTCTTTCTGGCCATTGCGCGTCACGGGAACCTGTCCGCGGCCGCCGAGCAGGTCGGCATGTCGCAGCCCACGCTCGGGCGACGCCTCCAGTCGCTGGAGCAACGCCTCGACGCCACCCTCTTTGTACGTGGCGGCCGGCGGCTGGAGCTGACCGACGCCGGCAACGCCATCTTGGAAAGCGCGGAGCGAATGGATCGGGAGATGAACGCCATCGAGCGGGCCGTGGATGTCGAGTCGCGGGGCCTTTCTGGAGAGGTGACCATCACCGCCACCGAAGGTATCGGGACCGACTGGCTGGCGCCGGAGCTGGCGGATTTTCACCGTGAGTACCCGGATATTGTGCTGAACATTAAGGTTGAAAGCCGTGCGCTGGATCTGGTGCACCGCGAAGCGGACATCGCTCTGCGCCTCGGCCGACCGACGCAACCGGACCTGATCGTGCGCCGCCTGATTGACGTCACGTTTGGGCTCTACGGGTCGCGCAGCTACCTGGATACCAAAGGACCAGTCGACAGTCCCGATGATCTGGAGCGCCACGAATTTGTCGGGCTGGTGCTGCCGGACGGGTCTACCAGCATTGCCTTTTCGGACGATTCGCCGCTCCCTCGGCGCCTCGGGCGAACGGTGTTCACGACCAACAGCCCAACGGCGCAGATGTCGGCGGCGCGAGCCGGCTATGGGCTTGCGGTGCTTTCCAGCCGCTGGGCCAGCATGCACGAGGACCTGGTGCGGGTGCTGCCGGAGATGGACGTGCACCGCTCTGAACTATGGCTGGTGACTCATGAGGAGCTCAAACACAGCGCCCGGATCCGCGCCGTATCCGATGCGATCACCGAACGGGTGCTGGCGAGGAAGATGCTTTTTGATTCAAGGACCTAGGCAAGTCACACACGGCCTACCACGGGTCCTCGCGGCCGTAGCCGGCGTCGCTCGCCGGCAATACCACCTGATTAGCCGCTGCGTATCGGTCCCAGGCAGCAACCATCTCGGCAAGCTTTTCCGGGCGGTCCCGGGAGAGGTCGTTGGTTTCCGCGGGATCTGAGGCCAGATCGAATAGCCACCACCGGCCCTCTCCGTAGGGTTCGTAGAGCCAAAGGATTTTCCAGTCGCCAACCCGCATCGCCCGCCGTCCGAACAGCTCCCAGCCCACTTCATAGTCCGTATTGTGCACCCGGTTTGTGGCGCCCGAGAGCAGCGGCGCAAGGCTGCTTCCCTCAATTGACGCTACCGCTCTGCCGTTGAACAGACCTCGTGGCCTGGGAACACCAGCGAGATCCAGCAAGGTAGGCGTCAGGTCTTTCACCGTAGCAAACGATTGGCTGGTAATGCCGCCATTCACGCCAACACCGCTGAAAATGGCGGGCGTTCGCGTACCGCCTTCAGAGGGGAATGCCTTGTAGTAGCCAAACGGCGCGGTGGAGGCCTGCGCCCAACCCGGTCCGGTAAACACGTATGACCCGCGACGGCCCAGGTTCTCCAGCCGATTGTCGAAGCGTCGCTCGACCCAGTTCCAGTCGGCGGCGATCCGGTTGACCAGGTTTCCCTCGGCGCCGTTATCGGAGAGAAAGACGATGAGCGTGTTGTCGAACTGGCCGGATTGCGTGAGGTAGGCCAGCAGCCGTCCAATATGATGATCGAGGTTTTCGACCATCGCTGCGTAGAGCTCCATCCGTCGTGAGGCGTGGCGCTGCTTCACAGGCGTCAGGGTATGCCACGGATCTTCCCAGGCAACCAGGTCGGGCGACTGGGTGTTGTCTGGAATCAGGCCACGATCTCTGAGCGCAGCCACGCGACGGGCCCGCAGCGTGTCCCAGCCCGCGTCGTAGGTGCCAGCGTAGCGATCGAGCCATTCGTCCGGCACCTGCAGGGGCCAGTGTGGCGCCGTGTACGAGGCATAAGCAAAGAACGGCCGGCCGTCGCCCCGGCCGCCTTCCAGCTGAGCGATCAGCTTGTCGGTGTAGCTCTCACTGGAAAAGAAATCCTCCGGCAGGCGCTCGACCGGCTTGCCGTCCTCCAGGTAGAGCGCCCGGGAGTTCTCTTCGTCGTCAAAGAACATGCGCAGCTGATCGCTGAAGTGGCTGGCGCCCCCGCGGGCCGGGCCGAACGACCGCTCGAACCCCCGATCGGTGGGCTGCTGCCCTGGTTCCGCGCCGAGATGCCATTTGCCAACGTGATAGGTTTGGTACCCAGCCTCGCGCAGTAGCGTCGCTACGGTGACCACCCGATCGCTCATCACCCCCTCGTAACCCGGTTGGCCAATCTGTTCCACGCTTTGCTCCCCGCTCATGGTTCCCAGGCCCGCGGGATGCGTGTCCACGCCGGTCAGAAGCATAGCGCGGGTTGGAGAGCAGGTTGGCGCGACGTGAAAGTTGGTAAGCACCGTCCCCGTTGCGGCCAGCGCGTCCAGGTTTGGGGTGCGGATTTCACTGCCCATGAGGCCCAGGTCAGAAAAGCCCAGGTCGTCGGCCACGATGACCAGGAAATTGGGTTGACCGGGAGTCTCGGGAGCCTCCGGGGGCGTGAGACCGCACGCCACGACCGTCAATGCTGCGGCAACTGCGACTGCCCACCAAAGCGGCATCGCGCGACCCCTGACGGCGTGTTCGCGAATCGTGCGATCGGCGAAACCGAAAATCAGCATAGGACGAGAGTCTAGCGAACCGATCAATCCGCCGCACGCAGAACTACAAGACAAAGCTGCCGCTAGAGGCCTTACGCGCGGACGAACCCGCTACAATATAAGTCCATCTCACAGGAAAGATATTCGTTGGCCGATCTGTTCATCTCCTACGCGCGCAGTGACCGCGACCGAATCGAACAGCTGGCGCAAGCGCTGGCGGCGCACGATTACTCGATCTGGTGGGATCGGCGGCTGGTCGGCGGCGACGAGTTTTCCGCCGATATCGAGCGTGAGCTCGGCGCGGCCGGTGCCGTGCTGGTCGCCTGGTCCAGCGCCTCTACCGGCTCGCGATGGGTCAAGGATGAGGCTTCGGTAGCTGCGGACGCCGGCAAACTCATTGCCTTGAGCCTCGACGGCAGCGAACCGCCAATCGGCTTCCGCCAGTTTCACTGTATTGATCTTTCCCGCTGGAATGGGCAGACAGATCGCGCAGCCATCGAGGAGGTGCTCGCCGCGATCCGCGCCCGGCTTGGCGACCCTGATGATGCACCGCCCGCCGCGGCAACGTCAGCGGTTGGCGCAAACCGAACGTCCGCCTCCGGCAAGAAGCTGACCTGGTCTACCGCCATCGGGCTAGCTGTGGGCATACTCATCTGGAAGGTGCTGCCTGACGGTTTGCCCTGGCAGCGCGACGCCGAACCCAGCTCGGCCTCTCCCGCAGCTACAACGCCGGAGCCTGCGCCTGATTCGTCGACGGCGCCGACCCCCAAACTCGCCATCTTGAGCTTCACCAACATCGGCGAAGCGGCAGACAACGTTTTTTCTGAGGGTATCTCGGCCGAGCTGAACAGCCGGCTGTCTGGACTCCGCTTTCTGTCGGTCATTGGCCCCAACAGCGTGCGGCAGCTCGAGGCTCAGGGGGTGCCCTCCGACGAGCTCGCCAAGACGGTGGGAGCCGACTATTTGCTCTCGGGGAGCGTGCGCTGGTCGAATGAATCGGGAGACGCCCGACAGGTTCGAGTCAACGCCGAACTGACGCAGGCGTCTGACAACAGGTTGCTATGGAGCGGCCAGCTTGATCAACCGATGAGCGACCTCCTGAAGATGCAGTCCGATATTGCCTCGAAGGTGATCGAAGGGCTGAATGTGTCGCTGTCCCAGGCAGAACGGGAGCAGGTTAGGCGCTGGGAGAGCCACAACGCGCTGGCATTCGAAGCTTACCTGCAGGGCCGGCACCGAATCGGCACGGGCCATGGTTCCGAGGATCGCTTTCGGGAGGCGCATCAGCTCCTGGAGCAGGCCACGCGACTCGACCCAAACTTTCCCGAAGCCTGGCTGGAACTGGCGGGCGCCGATATGGGGCTTTACTGGAACGGCTATGACTTCACACCTGAGCGATTGGACACGGCCCTGTCTCGGATCGAAAAAGCTCAGACGCTCTCCCCTAACCTCCCTGCCACGATGCTGCTGGAGGCCGACTATCATTATCGCCTGCGCGACTACGACCGCGCTCAAGACATTCTCGCAGGGTTGCTGGACTCCCGGCCTAACGACCCCGAGGTGCTGCAGCGCATGGGATTCATCTGGCGCCGCCAGGGCCTCACAAAATCCGCACTTCAGATGCTGCAAAAGACGTTGACCCTGGACCCGCTCAACGCCCGGATGACGCTCGAAACGGGCTGGACCCAAGTTCTGCTCGATGACTATGACGAAGGGATAAGGCTCCTGGGCCGGACGCGCGAACTGGCGCCGGGCAGCGAAACGGCGCCGCTATTCAGCCTCTTTGCCATCTGGTGCCGTGGAGAAGAAGGTGATCTCGAAGGAGGCCGGGCGATGCTGGAGTCCTTCCCCAACCCGCGGTCGGGTTTTACCGTTTATCCGTGGTTCTACCAGCACCTTTACGAAGGTGACCCGCAGGCCGCTTTGGACCGGGTACTGAACTCTCCCAGAACCGTCTTCCCGCTGCAGGCCCACTACGTGTTAACCGACTATCTGGCGGGTATGGTTCTGAGGCGGCTGCAACGACCCGAGGAAGCCAGGACCCGGCTGGAGTCTGCCCTGACCCACCTGGTGTCGAAGCTTGAGGAAAGCCCAGAAGACTTTCGTATTCATCTGGCGCTGGGCAAGACTTATGCCGAGCTTGAGGAGGCACAGCTCGCCTTTGAGCACGCACAGCAAGGTGCGGCGCTGATGCCTTCGGAGAAAGATCCGCTGCTCGCGATGGAGGTTGGCTACCAGCTCATGGAGATTATGGCGGTCCTCGGGCGAGTCGACGAGGCGCTCGATCAAATGGCTTTTCTTCTGCAAACGCCATCGAGCTATGACGGCATCCGCTTTACCCATCACCCGGATTTTGCCGCCTTTCGCGACACCCCTCGCTTCCGGCAGATTCTCGGCCGCGACGGCTAGTCCTCATTGAAATACATACTGGGCATATCGGCGTACTACCACGACAGTGCGGTGGCGCTGCTGGGTGACGGGGAGATCCTGTTTGCCGCCCAGGAAGAGCGGTTCAGCCGAAAAAAGCACGATGCCGCGTTTCCCGCGCTGGCGCTACGGCGAGCGCTCAAGGAGACCGGCATCAGCCTGCATGACCTCGATCAGGTGGTGTTCTACGACAAACCTCTGGTGAAATTTGAACGGCTGCTTGAAACCTATCTGAGCTATGCACCGCGGGGCTTAAGGTCATTTCTGACCGCTATGCCCATCTGGCTTAAGGAGAAGCTGTACCTCAAAAACACGCTTAAGGTTGCGCTGGCGGAGATCGGCGGCTGCAAGAAAACGGAGATTCCGCGACTGCGTTTTGCTGAACATCACCAGTCGCACGCCGCTTCTGCTTTCTACCCGAGCCCCTTCGACGACGCGGCGGTCCTGTGCATCGACGGCGTCGGCGAGTGGGCGACAACCTCGGTCTGGCGTGGCCAGGGAAAGGAGCTCACGCCACTTTGGGAAATCGATTTCCCGCACTCGCTTGGCCTGCTTTATTCCGCGTTTACCTACTACACCGGCTTTAAGGTGAACTCCGGGGAATACAAGCTGATGGGGCTGGCGCCCTACGGTGAACCGAAGTTTGAGCGGCTTATTACCGATCATCTCCTCGACCTGAAACCCGATGGCACCTTCCGGCTCGACATGCAGTACTTCAACTACTGTACGGGCTTAACCATGACCAGCCCGCGCTTCGACGAACTGTTTGGCGGCCCACCACGAGCGCCGGAAAGTGAAATTACCCAGCGGGAGATGGATCTGGCGGCATCGATCCAGGCCGTCACCGAGGAAGTGGTCCTTCGCCTGGCAAAGACTGTCTTCGATGAGACAAGCGCCAGCAACCTCTGTCTGGCAGGCGGCGTGGCGCTGAACTGCGTGGCCAACGGCCGCGTCCTTCGGGAAGGCCCTTTCGACGGGCTGTGGATTCAGCCCGCTGCGGGGGATGCCGGCGGCGCCCTGGGTGCGGCACTGGTCGCCTGGCATGAAGATCATGACGCAACACCGAAGCCGACGCCCGCCGCTGACACCATGCAGGGCAGCTATCTGGGGCCGGCCTACACCGAGGCGGAGATAGAGTCGCAGCTTGATGAATTCGGCGCCGTCTACGAACGGCTGGACGAAGAAGCGATCGCCGGGCGCGGCGCCCAGCTTCTCGCTGAGCAGAACGTGCTCGGCTGGTTTCAGGGGAAGATGGAATATGGGCCGCGGGCGCTCGGGGGTCGATCGATCCTGGGAGACCCACGAAGCGAGTCGATGCAGTCGGTCATGAACCTCAAGATCAAATACCGAGAGTCGTTCCGGCCTTTTGCGCCGTCTGTGCTGGCCGAAGACGCCAGCGACTATTTTGAACTGGACGAAGCGTCTCCCTACATGCTGATTGTGGCGCCGGTCGCGGAGGCGCGACGCATAGCGCCGGACAAAAACGCCGACTCACTCAGCGGGATCGACCGTTTACAGACCAAACGAAGCGAAATCCCTGCGGTGACCCACGTGGACTACTCTGCCCGGGTACAGACGGTGCACGCTGAACAAAACCCCCGCTATCACGCGCTGATCCGGGCGTTTAAGGATCAAACGGGCTGCCCGCTGGTGGTCAATACGTCGTTCAACGTGCGCGGTGAGCCCGTGGTGGAGTCGCCGGCGGACGCCTATCGCTGTTTCATGCGCACCGAGATGGACTACCTGATCGTCGATCGATTTGTGCTGAGCAAGGCGGACCAGCCCACCTTTACTGAAGACCCGGCATGGCGCGAACGCCTGGAACTCGACTGATGGCGAGCCGCGCAAAAATTCGCGACCTGACACCTCGGGAGCTCGCCAACTTCGGCTGGACGATGGCGACGGTTATCCTGGTGGTCTTCGGCCTGCTGATCCCCTGGCTGCGCGAGGTGGCGATACCCTTCTGGCCCGCTGGGGTCGCGCTGGCGCTGGTTGTCTGGTCGACCGTTGCTCCCGCCTCGCTTGACCCGCTGTATCGCGCCTGGATGAGGTTTGGACTGCTGCTGAGCCGGGTCACCACGCCCCTGATTTTGACACTGGTGTTCCTTCTGACGATTGTACCCACGGCACTTGTCATGCGCGCGCTGAGGCGAGATCCTCTGGACCGACGGCTGGACGGTAACGCAAAGAGCTACCGCGTCGAGTCTGACCAAACGACCGAAAAATCGCTGGACAACCCCTTCTGATGTTCGATCTGCTGTCCGATCTCTGGAAATTCATGCGGGTGCGCAAAAAGTACTGGCTGGCGCCGATTGTGCTGGTGATGGTGCTGCTCGGAGTGCTCATTGTGCTCGGCGAAGGCTCCGCGCTGGCGCCGCTGATCTACACGCTGTTTTAGATCTTCCGCTCGGTTCATCAACCTCTGGCACTGGCCGCGGCCCCAGTATCTACGGGACACTATGTTCATGCTGAGAGTTATTGGCCTGATCGCCGTTGTCTACGTTGTTTTGTCCCTGGTGTCGGGAGGCACCGCCTTCCAGGGGCCTATGCCTGTACTGATGTGGGACAACCCGCTGGCTGAGGCCGCCGGCCTGCTGCTGGCGGTGGTCGTCTGCCTGGGCCTGCTCGCACTCTTCGCCTCGACCCTGCTCGTCATGGTTGCCGGGCTGCCGCTGCTGATCATTGCGGTGATCATCGGGGTCATCCTGCTGCCGGCCCTGCTGCCTTTTGCCATCCTGCTGGCGCTGGGCGCGTTGGTTTTTGGCGGGCTGGGCTGCCTTTTCACCTGAGCGTCCCTGGTCGGACCCCTAGCCACACCCCCTAACACCAGGCAGCACATAGTCGTTGATGATGTCAGCGGACTGCTGGTGCATACCACGCGTCCCGTAGAGCGTGGCGGTCACCACAACCACCAGGTCCAGCTCGGCAAACACCGCCACCTTATTGCCGCCGTTGCCTGACATATACCAGCCGTAGAGCTGCCGATCACCGCACGTAAACGGCTCCGCCCAGATTTGATAGCCGTACCGCCGATCTTCGCCGGGCTGTCGATGGGCGGTCATCATTTCCTTGACCCAGGCCTCTGAGAGCACCTGCTCGCCGTCGTGGGAACCACCGTTCAACAGCATCTCGCCCAGCTTGAGCAGATCTCGGGAGTTAAGTTCGGTGCCGCCACCGGTCATGATCTCGCCGGACGGCGAGCGGTCCCAGTTCACCTCGGTAATGCTTAGCGGCTCGAAAAGGCGCTCTGCCAGATAGCGATCGACATCCTTCCCAGTTGCGCGCTCCAGCAGCTGACCGAGC
Organism: Pseudomonadota bacterium; assembly: GCA_038747195.1. Taxonomy (GTDB): domain Bacteria; phylum Pseudomonadota; class Gammaproteobacteria; order Xanthomonadales; family SZUA-38; genus JANQOZ01. Next base: position 71,632 of record JBCDKA010000002.1, on the reverse strand, counting down.
AGAAACGAGCCGGCAGTGCAGTAAGCAAACTCTCCCAGGCCCGCTTCGTCACGCCGGTAGTCCTTCCGCGTAGGGAGGTCGAGCACAAAATAGGTCCAGCGGCGAGCTGGATACATGTGTTCTTCGTTGCCCGGCGATTCCCAGACGTTGTCGTTGCAGTCGAGCGCCGAGGACATCGTGAGCAGATCACGGACGGTGATCTCGTTTTTCAAGCGAGAGGGAAAGCGTGTGGGCATGTCGGCTTCAAACCACTTCATCGCCGTCGACTCAACGCCTTCCAGGCTGCCGTCGTCAATCGCCGCGCCAACCGCCATGGCCACCAGCGTTTTCATCGCCGAGCGGGTGTCGTTGAGCTGGGTTGCACTCCCTTCCCCCCAGTACGCCTCGTAGACCTTCTCACCATCGACGGAAACCAGCACGCTGGTGACCTGCCTGAACGTCTCATCCGCCATGGCTTGATCGAGGTCTCCCCCAAGGGTGAAGGTCGATGCGGCGGACTCGGCGGTCGCGTGAACCAAAGCCAGCAGCAGAAATGGGAAGATCAGCACTTTCATCGGCAAAACACCTCTTGGAGACTCGCGTATGGGACAGTATCGTTAGGTCTTGAGGCGCCTTGGTCCAGGAAATTATTCTGAAGATTTCTGATGAGAGCTGAAGAAGCGGTTTTCAGCACGCGCTGGACAAACGTTGGCAGAATCTCGTTGGGTGACGCGTTGCTCGACACCAGCCAACGGTCCGTTACGGTCGATGGCACCACCACATCCCTGACCGACCTATCCTGGCGATTCCTGATGACCCTTGTGGCGCAGGCGCCGGAACCGGCCAGCTCCGAGACCCTTTGTCGCGAAGTCTGGGAGTCACCCCACGTGTCGCCGGAGACTATCGCCCAGCGAGCCCGGCAGGTGCGGCAGGCGCTCGGCGACGATCCGCGCGCGCCGCGCTACATTCGCACCATTCGGGGTGGGGGCTATCAACTCATTCCGCCGGTAGAGCCCTTCGAAGATCAATCCCAGCCGCCCCTGGCGACTGAATCCGGTCGCCGCTGGCAGGTCCAGTGGTTTATCGCCTCGGGGCTGATCTTGACCCTGATGTATATCACCTGGTCCCGGATTAATGCGCCGGGCGAGGCCATGACCAGCAGATCCGCGCCAACGTTCGCGTCCAGCGGAACAGCGGTGGAACAGCCGCCAACGGACCGCGCCGGAGAGCTGGTCCGCCGCGCGGATGACTATCGGCTTCGCGGCATCTTTGAGAGCAACGAAATTGCGATCGATCTTTACCGCCGGGCGCTGGCTGATGCGCCGGATTATCTTCCCGCGTTGATCGGTCTCAGCCTTTCGCTGTCTCACAAAACGTCAAAGTACGACTATTCGATGTCCCATGCCGCGCAGGCGGCGGAGCTGGCTGATCGCGCCCTGGTCCTGAACCCCGAGGACGCCCCCGCCTGGGCGGCTCGAGGCCTGGCGGACGACGCGCGGGGCCGCGTCAGCCGGGCCATGGACTACTATCAGCGAGCGTTGGACACCGAGCCAAATGCCCCACGCTATGTGAGCAACATCGCCTATCTCAAGCAGGTGCAGGGTCACCTGCACGAGTCGCTTCGGCTGGAGGCTGAAGCGCTCAGCCTAGGGCCACCGACCTTCTTCGCTGATTTTCAGATTGCCGTGGCTTTGCGCCTGGCCGGCCTCGCCGACGCCGCTGACCGATGGTTGGATCGGGCCGAAACGCTAAGGCCGGACAACGTCTTTCTGCTGGGATATCAGGTGCAGCAGCGGCTGGTGGACGAACAATACGAACAGGCGCTGGCGCTGCTGAATAGTGCGGCGGTCGATCTCAATGACCACAATTTTCTGCGCGGCCTGGCGCTGCGCGGCGCTGGGCGTTTCGAAGCATCCGTCAGCGCCTTTCGTGAGGGGCAGCGCCACGCACGAGCCCGCGGCTGCGACTGCGTGAGCTGCATCGCGCTGCTGGTTCAGGCACAGGATCCAGAAGCCATGACCGACCTCCCGGCCATCAAGCGAAAGTCCCAGCAGGAGATCGCCAGCGGAAACGAATGGCCCTATCACCATCTCGAGCTGGCCATGCTCACAGCCGCCGAAGGAGATCCAGAAGCCGCTCGTGAGCACCTTAATCGGGCCGTAGCGCTCGGCTATCGAGACACTTCTCGCCTCCGGATGCTGCAGCGGCTCGGCGCGCTGCCTGCGGCGCTCGACCTTTCACCCTTCCTCTCTCAGATCGACGACCAAGTCGCCGAGCAACGCATGCTGATCGAGTCCGATCCAGCGCTGGCTGGGCTGCTCAACCCCGAGCAATAGGGTCTTTGTCTCCTCCAGCTGTGCACATTTGGGGGGTGTCGTCGTTGGAACTCCTGAACACGCCAGGACTTCGCCACCAATAGCGCGGAGCTGGTGCAGGCGATGGCAGGACCGGACGGTCCGACGGCTTTGAGTAAGGAGACCCCTACGATGAAACGGATACTTTCTGGAATAACCTTGAGTTTGGCGCTGACGTTTGCGACGTCAAACGCGCGCGCTGAGATCTTCTGCGTCGGCACCCCAAGCGCACTCCAAAACGCGCTGCTGGCCGCAGCCGGGAATAGCGAAACTGACGAAATCCGATTGATGGTGGGCCAGTACCTGGTCCCCACGGCCAACAACGGCTTTCGCTACGTCTCCAGCCAGCCCGGCGGCCTGACGGTGTCGGGGGGCTGGGGCCCGCCTGATCCGCCGGACGCGCCGGTATGCGACAGCCGTAAAGACAACCCCCGACTGACCGTCATCGACGGCGATTTTCAGATTCAGGGGCTGGTGCTTCAGCCGGGTCCAGACAGCGGCGACATCGCGGTCGAAAACCTGACGATCACCCGCGGCGGCGCCAATGATCCCGTCATCTCGCTCAACGGCGGCGGCATCGACGCCCGATCCTTTTCGCCGGACTGGGAGGGGTCGTATCGGTTCTCTACGCTGATTTTTAACCTCAACGAGGCCACCGAACAGGGCGCCGGACTTTATGTCATTCTCGACCGGGGCAGCCTGCGTCTGGAGAACTCCGTGTTTTTCCGGAACGCGGCGGGCGGTGATGGCGGCGCCGCCGAGCTGCTGCTGAACGGCGCGGAGAACCTCATAGCCAACGTGACAATCGCCGAAAACTCCGCAGCAGATGATGGCGCAGGTGTCCGGATCGGCGGAAACGCCACGGTGCGCCTGCTCAACAACGTGTTTGCCGACAACAATGGGGACGACCTGCTGCTGGCGGGATCCAGCGTCCGGCTCAATCGGAACTTCTTGAACTCACTGGCCGGCTCAAATCCCCTGGAGGAAACCGGCACGCTCAGCGGAAACCCGCAGCTCGGTCTTGGCTCGCTTGGCGTGAGCCCGAATATCGGCTCACCGCTGATCGACGCGGGGCTCCCGGTGCCAGACGGACTGCCGCCGAGGGACGCGGACGGCATGGGGCGCATCGTCGGACCCGCGGTGGACCTGGGAGCCTACGAGGCGCAGATCTTTTCCGACGGGCTGGAAGGGGATGATGACTGGATTATTCCGGGTGTGATCTTCTAGCGCGGATTGTCAGATGGCCTCACGCCAGGCATGCAGCAGGGCAAGCTCGGGCAGCTGCGGATAGTCGCTCCGCAGCTGCTCGGCCAGCTCATCGATCGCGACCACCAGCTCATCGCGGGTAAGCGTCGCCCGACCGGTGAGGCTTGCCGCAACCTGGGTACCCAGGACAAATACCGGTCTGAGCACGCCATATTCGTCGGTCAGCAGCACCTGTCCTTTGGCGAGCGCCTGTTCGAAAGCCTCTGAGTTGCCCACCAATCGCTCGGTCTCGGCGTACTGCAGCCAGGTTCGGCCAGACGCCGTCCCGGCACCCGGCCCCGCATCAGCGAAATGGGCTCGATAGGTCGCCAAAGCAATATCGCGATTTCCCCGAAGATACGCCAGTCGCGCGCTTGCCTCGTCCAGCGAGGCATATAGGCGGTGGCCCTCAGGCAGCAGCCGTTGAAACAGCTCGCGGGTCCGGGCCAACGTTGTCTGGGCTTTCTCATGCTCTCCATTCTCACCATATGCGCGAGCCAAGCCGAGCTGGACCAGGAGCTCCTTGAAGGTTCCTAGATCTTCTTGGCCCAGCAGCGCCAGCGCCCCTTCCTCCGACGCCACCGCATCGGCGGTGAAACCGAGGGCCAGCAACGACTGAGCCACGTTGTGATAGTCCACCGCGGACCCGGACTGACCGACTCCCAGGAGCGCCTCGCGGTCTTGCAGGATCAACCGATGCGCTTCGAGACGGCCGCGCAGATCACCCTGCCGAGCCAGCAGATTCGCCAGGAGCGTTCGGCCCTGAATGACGCCCAGAGGGCCTTCGTTGGGTTTTTCGAACTGCGCAGCGGGGAGCGTTTCAAAAAGCGCCACGGAGCGACGGATTGCCGCCTCAGCTCCGCCGATATCCCCGGCCGCGTTGCGCATACGGGCTACGATGTTGTGGGTATGAGCCAGATCGCGGACGCTGCGTCTCTCAGCGAGCATCGTGACCAGCGCCTGTTCCGCCAGAGCCAGCCCGCTGCCGCGCTCGCCGTATGCCTGGAGACCCTCACCAGCAATCAGCTGCATATCCGCCCGGGCGTCAGGATAGTCGGACAGGCGCTCAGCAGTAAGCTCACCAATGTTCTCAAACAGCGCCTGCATGACCTCGGGACCGCTGGAGCCTTCCGGCGAGAGCTGCTGCACCGACTCCACCACCAGATCTTTGACGAGCTCCAAACGCTGCCGCTCCCGTTCGACACGGTTCAGCGCAAACAAACTGAGCAACAGACCGACGCTTAAGCTGGCGACGATCACCGCGAAGATCAGCCGGCGGCGGCGCCTCGCGGGCGCGTCCCTGATCAACGCCAACGCCTCGTCCAGCCCGTCGTGATCTAAGCGATTGACGGTATCGCGTTCGAGTAGACCCTGGAGAATCGCATGCAGATCCGAGCCAAGCTCGGCCCTCAGCTTAGGGTTGTTGAGCATTTTTGGTTTCGGAATCTGTTCGCCGGTGGCAGCGCCCAGGGCGAGAATACCTAGGGAGTAAAGGTCGGCTTTGGGCGTGAGCTTGCCGTCCTCGTCGAACAGCTCTGGGGCCATGTAGGCCGGTGAACCGAAGCGGGGACGCGTGCCGTCGTGCTCGGCTGCGCCAAAGTCCATGAGCACAAACCGGCCGTCGCGGCGCATCACGTTGTCGAGCTTTACGTCGCCGTGAACCAGGCCGACCTCGTGCACGTGGCGAAGCGCGTCGTTGAGCTGAGTGAGCAGCGTCAACAGCGTCGACCGGTCGAAGTTGCCCTCGGTTTGCAGGAGATCCTGCAGCGTCTCGCCGTTGATCAGGTCAGCCCACAGACCTACCCGGCCATCGTTGATGCCGGCGCCGTGGATGGCGAGCACGCTCGGATGGTGAACCTGCGCCATGCGCCGGGCCTCGTTGATGTAGAGCTCGTTGTCGGAGTCGACGGCCTCACGACGGCGAAGCTTGAGCGCGACGTCCCGCTGCAGCAGCGGATCGTAGGCACGATATACATCACCGAAGCCGCCTGCACCCAGCCTGTCCTTGAGCGTCAGGTGCCCCCACTGGCCGTTAGTGACTTCGGATTCTTCGCCCGCCGCATCGGGACCCAGGCTGCCCATGAGGTCGCGCAGCGCCTCGAGCTTCTTGAGATTTCGCGCAATCCGCCGCGACTCGTCTTCATCGAGAATACGAGTGGTGTCTGGCCCAGCGGTCTCGTCCTGAGACCCTCGATCCTCGGTCATCAGGGCATCAGCCTGGCCACTTCCTCCAGCCCCCGCTTGATTCTCATGCGGGCGGCGTTGGCTGACGGCAGCCCAAGCTCCAGGGCCACCTCTGCGTAAGTCATCCCAAACTCTACGTGCATCATCACCGCCTCACGCCGGCCTTCGTTGAGCTCGGCCATCGCCCCTTCATACGCATCGATTGTCTCCATGCCGACTACGTTCGCCACGACGCTCTCCGGGTCGATCACCGCTTCTTCGACCGAAGAGGTGCTATGCGGTCGACGGCCCTTTTTGCGGATTTCGTCGCGTACCGCGTTCATCATGATGGTGCGCAGATACGACAGGAACGCACCAGGGCGCTCAGCCTTAAAGTCGCCCAGACGTTTAAACGCGCGAAGCAGCGTGATCTGCACAAGATCCTCGGTTTCGGCGGAGTCTCTGCCCCAGGCGGGCAAACGGCCGCGCGCGAAGCGGCGCAACATGGGGAGCACGCGCTGGAACAGCGCGTCGCGCGCCGCCTCGTCCCCGCTGTTCGCTCGATCGAGAAGCGCCGTCGTCGTGATTCCCGGCTGCTCGGATTCTGAGGGCGTTGGTTTGTCGATTGACACCGGACCGCGCCACCTTGGATTGCCTGCTACTGCGGGTATGCAATCAAAACTGGCGGGGAAACTCAACGCGCTGTGACATTGGCGCTGCCAATCTTCCGGCTAGCAGACGGCGTAACGCAGCTCGGGCGTCAGGGATCCTCGAAGCCGTCGGACAGCAGCGGCAGCTGAAGTTCGAAGGCGCCGCGATCCTGAAATCCGGGACCGTTGGCGATGTCCGGCTGATCGACAAAGCGCGACTCACCGAGGGCGTCCACCGACAGGCCCATACCTTTCATGGCGACCCCCGCGCAGGCGTCCACATTGGGTGAGGTGTCGGCGAGCGCGTAAATTGGGGTCTGACCGTTCTGGACAATAATTTCGAATTCCGGGTCGCGGGTATCGGCAGATAAGCTGCTGTCGTCGCTGGCGTTCATGCAGGCGCTGGCCGTCCCGCTGGATTCGTCACCGACGACCAGTTCCATGGCCGGCTCCCACCAGATGCTGTTGCTCACCGCCAGCGACGAGTTGTTGATCAGCTCGATAACCCTGTCCGACGTGTTGCCAGTCACCGTCACAAAGTTCATGTCGAACACCGACATGGAACCGAACATCAGCGTTGAGTTGACCAATCCAGTTTCCACGTTGCCAGAGATTTGTACGCTCCGCATAACCACCATCGAATCACTACCCGTCGCCAGGATCACCGGAGCGCGATCCGATTCGTTGTTGTCGATGAACGTCTGGCGAAGATCGGCTGTACCCGACAGCACATACACGGCACCAGCGCTCGTCTCGGCGGTGTTGCCGCTGATCTGCGAACATCTTTGCAGGTTGGCACAGGTCCCACCGTCACCTCGATCCAGATCAAAAATCGAGCTAAAGACCCGGACACCCCCACCGGAATTTCCCGATTGATTGTCGACGATCGCGATGCCGTCTCCAATGAAACTCGATTCGGAGAGCGCCACGCCGCCGCCGTCCCCGCCAGCGCTATTGCCGGAGATGAGAATCTGCCGCTGGGGAGAACTACTCAGCTGGATGGACGACTCCCCGACTCCGATGCTGCGGAGCGAGATCCCGCCGCCGATAGAGGCCGCCGTGTTGTTGAGCGCCCCCACGATTTGCGCGGGCCCATCATCGGTAATCGGTGGCGTCGTTACCTGACACTCAAACGCATAGAGTCCCCCGCCTTCCTCAGCCGCATTCCATTCGATGGTGGCGTCCACCCACTCGATCGCGGCACGGCGGCAGAAAATGCCCCCGCCCTCCTCGGAGGCCGTATTGCCGAACATCTCCGAAGCCAGGCCCACGCGCGTCCCACCTTCCAGGCGCAGTGAGGCAGGAAACCCTAAGCCACGGATGCTGATCCCGCCGCCGGTGGTCGACTCGTTTTCTTGCACCCAGACGTTATCGAGGCGTACCCGAACGTTTTCGCGGATATCGATACCGCCGCCTCCTGTCTGATCTGAGCGGCCGCCGCGAATCACAAAATTTCGAACGACAACGGTTCTTTGCGTCGCCGTCGCGTTTTGAATCTCCAACACGGAGCTGAGGGCCACTCCCGACATCGCGCTCCGGGCGTCGGGATCGGACTCATCCGCCGTGCAGCTGGGGTAGCCGCCGATCAGCGTCAGGCTCTTCTCATTGATTTCGAAACCGTTGGTCAGAAAATTGGTCCCGCTATTGACCAGGATCAAATCGCGGTCGGCGGCCGCATCTAGCGCGTCTCCCAGCGAGGAAAAATCACATGCGGGGTCGGAGCCGACACGAAGGGTCGCTGGCGGCAGGACAAACCCTTTGCTCCCAGCCATCGATACCCGCGGGGTGCCCAGTCCTGAGAGCACTATCAGAACTATGACCAATCGAATACTCACCATGCTCGCTCCTTGCATTGCTCCTGTTGACTACGCAATTGGTCGAGAAAAACGACACGCACTAGGGCAAAAGCCGCGAGTGGTACACGCGCTGCGCCGCGATGAGTTTTTGTCGACGCAGTCGCGATTGGGCTGCTGGCCACCGGGCTTTGGGTGCCACCCGGCAAACCGGTGTTACGCTGATCATGTCGGCGGTTGCGCCTGGGTTAGCGATTGCGGCGGCGAGTCTGGCCGACCGGATTCATCTTCAGGATGTGAACATGGCCGCCACCCGGTGCCCAAAGGACAAAAACCATGGAATTCTGGACGCTAGCTGGTATCAACAGCCCGCTGAACCCGCAGACCGGCGAATATGTCGACTATGTCTGGGACTTTGTTCAGCCCCACCTTCAGAGCTTTTCACCCACCCGTCGCTACGCCAGCCGGCTGGGAACCACCAGCGCCTATCCGAAGGCGAGAAACGTGGTCACGCTGGACTCCGAAGATCTATTGGATGGCGAAGCCAAAGACATCGCTGAACATGGCGGCGGCTGGCCGGTGGTTGCTCGTGGCAGTCTTCGGGGAAAAACCGTTCGCGTGATGCTGGTTGCGCCAAAGACCACCACCGAACCCCCTCAGGGTGCCGGCCTATGTGTTGAAGTTTACTGGAGCCCCCGAGATCAAGTGCCGAACCAGAGCCTGATTCGCCCGGATTCCTTGACGTACTGGCGGCGTTTCGAGCGTGGCGGCGGCCAGGTTTGGCCGGTGGAAAACGATGTTGGCAGTGGCTTTGGTCAAGGCCACGACTTCAGCGGATTTGCTGTGCCGCAGCCGAAGATTGTTACCCGCGTCCTGGTGCCCCGACCCGGTAGCAACATCAAGCGATACCTCTGGCGGGAGACCGGAGAGATTGCGCCGGCACCCATTTCGACGCTGGCCACATGGCTCAGCGACGCGAGTAACGACCTGGTCATCCTCGCTCACAGCCAGGGCACCAACATTGCGATGCATCTGCTTAGAAGAGGCTTTGAATGACATGCGCCGACTGATGATACTGATGTGCCTGACGCTGGCAGCCTGCGCCACGACCCGTCACAGCGGCCAGGAAAACGGTTTTCAAGTCGGGAACCTTTATCAGTCCCGCACGACCCTGTTTGCCGTCACGTGGGGTAAACGGACTGAGCTCGTCAGCAGCTATCGGCCCGGTGCCGGCAAAGCGCGGCCGTCACAGGTCATCGCGCTGGCTGCAGGAACACAAATCACCGTGGCTCTCGTGCGAGGTGACAACACCCTCACACGCGGTATCGACGAATGGCCAGAGGGTCGCGTGCTGGGCGGTGCGCACGACGGCATGAAGGTATCGCTGGCCATGCCAGGCCTGCGCGAATACTTTTTGATTGCCGAATAGCTCGCGATAGCCCGTCTTTTCGACTTTAGCGTCCGGGCGGAGGGCTCTCGAAGCTATCTACGAAAACATCGCGCAGCGAGTTGGCCAGCAGCACCTGTCCCCAGACCTCGGTTTCCGACTGACTTCCCCCGTTGCGGTTGTCGTCACCCCACCAGGTCGCCAGATACCGACCGCCGGCACCGGCAGCGATAACCGCGTGAACGCCAAAGAAGCCCAACTCCTGGCCGCCCGCATTGCTGATCTGCACCTGCGGGCTTGCCGGGTCGGCGTCCTGCCCGGAGGCGATGCGCCTGACCAGGCTGTCGAGCTGGTTGGTCTGCATCTCGGCAGGGTCAGTCTGGAGCAGCGTGCTGCTCCAGGAAACGACGAAGGCATCCTCGAAATTCGAGTAGTCGATACCTGGTCGAGCGGTCCCCAGACACGGGTTGTTGGGGCCACAGTCCACGTTGGCACCAAAAGCCAGCGTATCGAGGCCGTCTGACTGGCTGATTCGAAACTTATCCGTTCCCAGCAGATCGCCGCCGGCAGCGACGCGACGGCCAAAGATCTCGTACGCCCCTTCCACCGTTCCCAGGGCCGGATCAGAGTTGACCCATACGACCAGGTACTGCTGCGCGTCGGGATCGAACGCGACGCTGCTTTTGCCCGAGAAGTATCCAGGGCTGGCGAGCTCCCGATCCGCCATCAGCTGAGGCTGCGCCGCATCGTCGAGGATCTGAAACATCGTCGACTGGCTGAAACCGCGTCGCCAGTGCACCAGGAATTCGTTGTCCGAGGCGTTATGGGCAACCGCAACGTCCACCGAAAAGACGTTCACAGAATCCACCTGGATCTCTGCGCTTTCGGGGCTGCCGTCGCTGGCCGACAGCAGACGGGCAAAGATCGCCGCCTCTGCCGCGTCCGTGCTGCGCTCCCAGGCGAGCAGAATGTTGTCATCGACTGAGTTGTAGACGATGTCCGGAGAAAACTCACCGCGCTGGTTGGTAACGGTGGTGCCACCCGACGTCGGCTGAAACGCCGCGCCGTCCGGCGCGCCGGCAGCGGTTAAAAACAGCCCATAAACCCTGAAAGTGGTATCCCCGAAATCCGAGTCAGCGGCGCTGTAGCTCACAAAATAGCCGTTTCTTGAGGGCACGTAGATGACGCGGTAGAAGTTCGGTGTTGCGCCGACCGCGCCGATGCCGCCGACATCGGTCAGCAGCGTTGGCCGGCCCAAAAGGCTTCCGTCAGGCCCCACCCGCTGCCCCCAAAGCTCCACCTCCGACGGAGCTGTTGGCCCCTGGTCCGTATTGGCGATGAAGATCACCAGATACTCATCGGCGCTGCTGTTGTAGGCGATCTCCGGGCGAATTGCGCCAAAGGCGTTGGTGCCGTCCGGCCCAAACGTGGTGATCCGAAAATCGTTGGCGCCGAACTCTAGCTGCGCCGAGGCGCTGCCGGCGAACAAACTGAGTAGCGTTATTAGGGTTGTTATTGTGCGCATACCGGAGTCTCCTGAGTGCAAGAGCGGATTGATAGCATCGGCCACAGGATTCAACCCAGGAATCCTCGACGATACACAACCGCAGCCATTTGCCGTCCCGCTATCTTATCGAAGCGCAATTGGTCACCAAGACGGGTCACGGTGCGGCTCATGAACACGAGTGGTCGCCGCCCGCAACGGGCTAAATCCGGAAGGACCCCTCAGGAAACTTCTCGGTGATCAGCATAATAGGCAACCCGTAGGCAAAAACGCGGTAGGTGCGGGAGATCAGGCTGGATTCCGGCTCTACGTCGAAATGCTCAGCCAGCTCTGCGGCGGCGTGCTTTTCGCAAACTAAAACCTCGCGGAAGGTCTCCAGCTGGTTTTCCTGGATCAGCAGACCAATCGGTTTAGCGCTGTTCATCAGTCCATCGCGGATTTTGTCGTCGAGCCGGTCAACGCACAGCAGCGAATGAGCGTAGATGTGGTTTCTTTGGCTTTTGGTGCCGTGCAGCAGAATGGTTCGGCGCAGCAGGGTTTCCCCCGGCTCCAGGTTCAGTTCGGCGATCGGCTCATCGGCAGCCACCTGGTCCTGAAGCAGCTTGCTGACCGTGACGCGTTCCCACGTGTAGGCCTCCAGGATCTCCGTCACCATGCCGTCGGTCGTCAGCAGTACCCGTTGAAACGGGCTCAGGTCACTAAGCTCAATGGTGCTGTTCTTCAGCGACTCCTGCAGATCGAGCCGCATCAGATTGGGTGTGGTGAAACTCACGATCAAGGGCTTCCGGTTGCTGGACCGACGGTATGTTAGGCGGTTCCACCACGGAGGAAAACCGGCGGCACCTGTCCTTATCACCGACAAGCTAGCGCCATACCCGCCTTACTCGAACCCGGAGGCAAACTGAAAGTCTGCGCAGTCCGTGGCGCGGTTCACCGTCGCCTCAGCTGGAAGCGATACGTTGCCCTCGGCGTCGATGGCATGCACCGCAACACCATAACTTCCGGCGGGACCGCACAGCCCAAAGCTGCGGTCGGAGAAAGCGTCGCCGACCGTCGCTAACGGCTGGGTCACCAGCGCACCATCCGGCTGGGCCACAATCGCAACCACCCGATCGATCGAGCCGGTAGAGGTGACGCCGGTAGCAGTGATGGATTCAAAATCGCTGACCAGCTCAGCGTTGACCATCACCTCGGAAACAAAGGGGTCATCACCAGCCAGGGCCACGCCGGAGCCGATGAAGTAATCGTCGACGACCAGCGCATCGGTAATCTGATTCGGCACGCCGTTGCCATCCACGTCGAGCTGGGCGTTTTGTGTCAGATTGATCGCCCGACGCGCGACCTGAAACGCCTGGCGCAGGCGCGCGCCATTCAGCGTCTGATTCCAAAAGAAGCGAGAGAAGGACACCTCGCCGCCCAGCTCAAAGCTCGCATTTTCGTCGACGTCCGTGCTCGCCACCAGAAAACGCGTCTGTCCACCATCTGGGGCAATACCCTGCATAAAGGTCTGCGCGTCATCAGCATCAACAATCACCGTCAATACGCCGGGCAACGTCGCCTGAGCGGTATCGAGCCACCCGTCCAGCGTTGCTGCGTCGAGGATTTCGGTGTTGTTCAGACGGTAGCCAGCACCGGACTTGGGCGCAACCAGATAAACCGTCAAGTCTTCGGCGTTGTCGACGCCAAAACTGGTGATCGCAAATTCAACGTTAGTCAGGTTGGTGCCCGCGTCGGAGCCGGTGGAGGATCCGCTCGTCATGTAGTACACATCGTCGCAGCTCGGATCATTGCAGGTGATCCCGTCAGGCCCGTAGCCCTGGAGGTTAAGCGCCGCCAGCGCCAGATCGCTGTTGGTCTTCAGGTTTGCAAATTCCGGCGCGGACGGATCACCGCCACCGATGATGACCGCGCGGCGCCTGACGGGTGTGCCCACTACCACCTGGGTCAGCCTCGGGATCGCGGTATTGCCAATACGATCTTGGGCCTCAATCGATATATCGTAGGTTCCGGCAATGGTGAAATCGCTAAACTCCGCCTGATAGTCAGCTGTGCCGGGCTGCTGGGTAAGCTCAACGGTCGGGAGATCCTGCACCGGATTATCGGCCGAGTCTGGCGCAAAACCCGGGGGACGAAGCACGGCCCACACCCGGGCAATGCCGTCGGCATCGGTGACGCCGTTGGCTTCGATCGTTGCGGTGCTCGCGGTCGGGTTCTGAACGGGGCTGACGCTGGTGATCACCGGCGCGTTACCGTCCACTTCGGTGCCCGCTCCAATCACCAAATTTTCGATTGCCGCCAGGTCGGCAGCCGTATTGAAGCTACCGTCGCCGTCAGCGTCGAGCAGGGGGTTTTGCAGCGGGAACGCCGTTGAGGTGGCCTGGCTGGCCAGATCATAGGCTTCGCCCAGCGTTGCTCCGTTAAAGATCTGGCTCCAGAAGCGATTCGAAAATGACAGGGAGCCCTGGGAAACAAAATAGGCGGCTTCTTCGGCGCCTGCCGAGGCAATCAGAATCCGATTGGGATCACGAAGTTCATCCAGGAAAGAGCCCGACTGGCACGCGTCGTAAATCAAGGTGACGTTGCCGTTGGGCCGGGTCGCCTGCCACTCGTCCAACCAGCTATCGAGCTCACTCGAGCTGAGGATTTCGTTCTCGGTCAGTCGAAACGTTTTGTCACCGCCATGATCTACGAGATAGAGAGTGAGATTGTCGGCGTCTGCGCCAAAGGATCCCAGAATCCCCTCCCGCAAAGCCTGTGCGGTAGGCACACCGTCCACTTCATCAGAGTTCCCGTTTTGGTCCAGATCCAGGTCCAGGTTCGGCGTTAGATAGTAGATGAGGTCGTCGGTGAAACCCTGAACGGCTAGCGTTCGGTACGCAAAGTTGGCGTTGACCTGGGTGGCGTCCCACAAGGGATTTCCCGGATAAGGGCCGCCGCCCGCGACAACCACAACCTTAGAATCCGGCAGCAACTCAACTCGGCTGAACCGCTGCAGGCGGTTATTTCGGCCATCGACCATGAAAACCCGCTGGCTGTTATCGAAATAGATGCCGCCAGGCCGGGTCAACGAGCCGGGTGCCACGCCCGGCATATCGTACTTGCCAACATACTCCCCATTGGCCGTAAAGGCCTGATATCGATCGTTGAACACATCAGCAACGTAAAGGAAGCCAAACGAATCAAACGCCATACTTTCCGGAATATTGAACTGCCCCGGACCCGTACCGCTCTCGCCAAAAACGCTCACAAATGTTCCGTCAGATTCAAAGATCTGAATCCGGTCGAGATCGCGATCGGCTACGTAAATGAGATCGCCGGGCCCAACCACTAATGAGTTGGGTCTTTCGAAGTTCCCGTTTTCACTCCCCCTGACGCCCCACTGATCAACGTAGGTCCCGTCAGGGGTAAACTTCTGAACGCGATGGTTGTTGCCGTCGGCCACGTAAACAAAACCTTGGCTGTCGATCCCTACGCCACGCGGGAGGTCAAACTCACCATTTCCCGAACCAAAACTACCGATTCGCCGGATGAAATTAAAATTCTCGTCGAATACGCTGACGCGGCTTGACGTGAGTTCGCTCAGATAAATATCGCCCTGTGCGCTCACGGCAATTTGCCCCGGTCCGATGAGCTCCCCAGGACTCCCGGGACCGCCGAATGACGACAACGGCATACCCTCCGGCGTGAAGACCTGTACCCGGTTGTTGAAGATATTCGACACGAGCAGGTTACCGTTGGCCTGGGCCGCAATACCCAGCGGAAAATTGAACTGGCCAAGCTCATCACCCAGGCTGCCCCAGCGATCAGCAAACTGCCCGGTCGGCAGGAACTGGGAGACGCGCGAGACATCGCGAACGTATATGCGCCCGTCCGGGGCTTTGGCAATCCCGCTCGGTCGATTGATAGGCAGTTCGTCAGGATCCATCGTGAATTGAGAAACCCCCAGGCCGTCCGGGGTGAAGCGCTGAATCCGGCCATCCTCGTCTAACGTAAAGACAACGCCAAACTGATCCACCTCGATGGCGACGAGCTCCTGGAACTGCCCCAGCCCGGTGCCGGTAGAGCCCCACGTTCCAATAAAGTTGCCCTCCGTATCAAAATACTGAACACGAGTGTTCTCGTAGTTGATAAACGGTCGGGCCTGGTCAATGACGTAAACAAATCCCGTACGCGAGATGGCGATGTCTTCGGGGCGTTGAAACTGGCCGTTGCCGCTGCCTTCGCTGCCCCACTGGCCGACATAGTCACCGTCGCTGGTAAACTTCTGGATCCGGAAATTTTCGCTGTCGGCAACGTAGACAAACCCCTGGTGCTGAGCAACTCCAGTCGGCCGGTTCAGCTGGCCGTCGCCGCTTCCAAAGGCACCAAACTGCGCGAGGTAAACGCCATCCCGGGTGAAAATCTGAACGCGATGATTGAACTCATCGGTGATATAAACCCGATCGTCGTCACTCAGCGCGACGTCATGAGGGCCAGCAAACTCGCCGTCACCCGTGCCTCGCCGACCCCAGCTTGTGACAAGCAAGCCAGAGCGGTTGAACTTGCGAATAACCTCAGTATCGCGCTCCGTGACATAGACGAAGTTGTCCTCATCTACGGCAATTCCCCCGCGCAGCCCGAAGAACCAGGGCTGCTGCAGCGTGGGCAACGCTTGTTCAAAACGAAACTGAATGCTTTCGCCGGCGTGCAACAACGATGGGCCGAGCAAGAAAACGAAAAGAGACACGAAACGCAAACGCGGCATGACCAAACCCCTACTTGGACTACCCTCGTCCTGAGTGTAGCAGCGCTTCCGTCTGCAGGGGCCTTGAGATGCGCCAAGCCCCTGAGCACGGTGGAGCGTTTCCGGAGGCTGAATCGGGCGTAAGCTAGGTCGTTCTGCGGCCAGGAAATGCAGCCGGCTAGCCGGCAACCGTTGCCGCGCAATCACAACAGCGGAAACATGCTGACTTAGTCAAACAGTGCCTTCAGCAGATCCGTCGTTCGGGCGACCGGGTCTTCGCGAATCTGCTTTTCTTCCGCCGCGATATAAATAAATAGTGCGTCCAACGCCTTGTCGGTGACGTAACGATCAAGATCAAGACTGTCGTCATCGCCGCCCAGGGCCGACAGAAACCCGCCGGCTTTCTTGTTGAGCTCCTTGTAGGCCTGAGTCACACCGGCGTCGTCAGTAGCCTCGGCTACCAGCGGCAGAAACTGCTCGACCAAGGAAGCTTCGGTCCTGCTGCGAAAATACTGCGTCGCCGCGTCGGGTTCTCCCCGGATGATCTCAATCGCGTCGTCGACCGTCATATCTCTCAACGCTGCCGCAAACAGTTCGGTAGCCACGGGTACAGCGCTCTCCGCGGCACGATTGAGCGTTTCGTGGAACTCGTCGACGTAGCGGTCGCCACCCAAGCGGCGGGCTCCTTTTGCAACCCGCTCGACAGCTTCAGGTAGAGGTATCTGAACCAGCTCGTTGCCCCAAAATCCATCCTCCTTGCCGAGCGTACCAACAGCGCGAGTGAACCCCTGCGCCAAAGCCTGTTTAAGCCCTTCGATCTGCTGTTCCGAAGACAGCCCCAGAAAATCCGCTGACTCTGCCTGGGTAGTGCCAGTCTCTTCCTCCTCGCCGAGCAACCCTTTCAACTTACTCTTAAGGTCAGCGTGGGCGCCTCCCGAGAACAGCAATACAAACGTGATGAACAAGGCCTTGAGCTTCATGCAAATCCTCCACTGCGAGCGGCGGTACCGATTGGCCAGCGACCTCGATGCGCAACACGAGGCCGAATCAGGGTAGCAGATCACGCGGCTCGACATTGAGGAAAGGAGGTTGCCCGCCGTTGCTCGTTATTTTGGTCTGGCTAGCGTGCGCGAAGATTGATCACAAAAAGGCTAGTTTCCTGACCTTAGCCCTACCAGGGAATGGAATCTCCGTTGTAGTCCAGGAAGGCCCCAGTGTCGTCCATCGTCAGCCCCTCGATCACCTGCCGCATGCTGGCTATGCTCTGCTCCGGCTCCAGCACCCCCTGCGGTCCGCCCATGCGCGTTTTGACCCAGCCCGGGTTGAGCGCCGCGGCGATAATGTTCTGGTTCACAAGATCTGCGGCCAGCAGTGCGGTCGCCATATTCAAGGCGGCTTTGCTGGTGCGGTAGGCGTAGAGTCCGGCGTTGGCGCCAGCGATTGAGCCTTCCGTCGACGAGATGTTCACCACCTTACGCTGCGATCCGGCGAGCAGATTGGGAAGCAGCGCCTCGGCCAGCTTCACCGGCGCCTGGGAATTGATGCGGAAGATCTCTGCCCAAAGGTCGTAAGACAGGTGGCCAAAACTCTGCCTGAGATCCCGCTCCGCTTTGGGTTTTGGCCCAAATACGCCGGCGTTGTTGATCAGGATATCCACGTGACGCCCGGACAGTGTTTCGGCCAGCGCATCCACCGCACTAAAGTCCGCGACGTCGAGCGCAAAAACCTCCAGCCGGTCTTCATCGTTTCCCAGCCCACTGAGATCGATGGCTTGCTCCGGCGATCGGCATGTCGCCAGCACTCGGTAGCCCTGATCCAGATACTGGCGGCTGAACTCCAGACCCAGGCCGCGGTTGGCTCCCGTCACCAGGACGGTGCTGATATGGTTTTGCATGCTTACTGCCCCTGGGCGTCGTGGTTTTGCTGTAGTGCCCACCGATTGTTGCAGGTAGACCCGCCAGACAAAACCCCTGAGGGGTTCTCACCCGTGGACGCGCAATGGCATCGAAAATTGGAGAACCAGCGCTGGAACGAAACGCTCGCTAAAGCAGCGTCGCCTGTTCCGGCATCGGCCAGGACGGCATGATGCCGGCTTTTGCACAGCGAACACTTAACCGCTGGTGAAAGTCTCGGGCGTAGGGCGGGCAATGCTGATTGTTCGGACAGTGGATCATCACCCATACGGTGTGACCAGCGTCGAGCGCCTCGGCGCAGTAGCGAGCCCAGTAGTCCAGACTGACCGCGTTGGTTTGCGGATCGGGATGCAGCACCATGCGCACATACACCAAACCGTGATCAGCATGCGGCGTGACCGGCAGATCGGGTTTGTGGTGTCGCGCTGACCGGACCTCCGGATGATTCATATCCCCGGCATAGAGCGCCCGGGTGTCCAGCGAAAGTCTGGACACGGGGAACTCTTTGATCAGGGAATCCAGCCGCTCTGGCTCGGTGAAAAACTGTGGATGGCGCACCTCGAGCACCGACGACCCGAAGTTCGTCAACTCCGCCAGGATGCGCTCGATCCGCGTCAGATCTGCCGGACCGGTCCAGGCCGGAAATTGCACCAGCCAGGGGCCGAGATGCTCATCCAGCGGCGCCAGCGTACGCAGGAACTCCCGCAGCAGCGCCAGGTCGCAGGTGGCCTCGTGGGTAAAGGTTCGCGGCAGCTTGAAGCTGAACTGAAAATCGCGTCCCGCCAACGTCTTTCGCCAGCCCTCGACGGTTTGGGCATCAGGCGTTCGATAGAAGGTGGTATTTCCTTCGACCGCATTGAACACCTGGCTGTAGCCGGCCAGAGGGCTGGGGCGGCCGTCCCAGTAGCACCCCGACCAGCCAGAGAAAGCCCATGCGGGCAGGCCCAGGCGGTAAGCCAGTGATGAGTCTGATCGGCAGCCCGACGATCCGTGACTCGCGGCGTTAGTCATTGACAAGCTCCCTGATGTGACTGATGTCTTGGCACATTGTCGACGTTGGACCCCGGACAATCAGGTTAATTCAAACCCACCGGTGAGCGCCGAATATCGTCAACTCACCTTGTTCTCCGACGGCCGCCTGTCGAACCAACAACCGTTTCGCTACAGTGGGCAGTCGGGCCGGATGTCGAGGTTCATGCCGACACCGGCAAAAAAAAGCGCGAGGATTTTCTATGAAGCACATTTGGCGAGTTAGTCTGGTTTTGGCAGCCGCCCTCGGCGTGTTCATCGTATCGAGGACGACTGCCCAGCAGGACCTGCCTTTTGCGGTTGAACCCATTGCGGGCTTCAGAGAGCCCTGGTCCATGGCCTTTATGCCAGACGGCCGAATACTGGTGACGGAAAAGAAGGGTCACCTGTTTATCGTTTCCCCAAGCGGCGAGAAATCTGAGCCCGCCGTCGGCGTCCCGGAGGTCGACTATGGCGGTCAGGGTGGCCTGGGTGACGTGGTGCTCCATCCCGACTTCTCCGCTAATCGCACCATCTACCTCAGCTACGCAGAATCCGGAAAAGGCCGCAGGCGAGGCGCTGCCGTGGCAAAAGCTGTTCTCGGCGGTAGCGCTACGCAACCGGAACTAGCGGACCTCGAGGTCATCTGGCGACAATTCCCGAAAGTGAACGGGCGCGGTCACTACGGCCATCGAATGGCGTTCGACGACGATGGGTATCTGTTCATCAGCTCGGGCGAACGACAGAAGTTCACGCCCTCTCAGGACATGAAATCCTCAATGGGAAAAATCATCCGGCTGAACGACGATGGTTCCGTGCCTGCCGACAACCCGTTTTTTGATCGCCCAACTTCGGGCGACAGTGTGGTCCATCAGCAGGTCTGGTCGCTGGGGCATCGAAACCCGCTTGGCATGGCCTTCGATGGCAATGGTCGGCTATGGGAGGTCGAGATGGGCCCCGCCGGTGGTGATGAGCTGAATCTGATCCAACGTGGCGCCAACTACGGCTACCCTGAGGTTTCCAACGGCAATCACTACGACGGCCGGCCGATTCCGGATCACGACACCCGCCCCGAATTTGCCAAGCCGGCTATCTGGTGGACGCCGGTGGTATCCCCCGGCGATCTGATGATCTACGGCGGTGATTTGTTTGAGCCCTGGCGCGGCAACGCACTGGTCGCCGGTCTTTCTTCCAACGCAATCGTTCGCATTCGCCTGGAGGCTGACGGCGCAAAAGAAGTCGAACGCTATGCGATGGGCGCCAGGATCCGGAGCCTCGAAGAGGGACCGGATGGCGCCGTTTGGGTCCTGGAAGACGGCAGCGGCCCTCGAGGCAGGCTGCTGAAGCTTACGCCGACGGGGCGGTGACCAACTCGCTTCGCATCGCGGTGATCGGGACCGGCTTTCGGCCCCAGGCCACCAGTCAGCCGCCGCCGGAAATCGAGGCCATTGTCGGCCGCGGCTTTCACGCCGAGCTTGTTGAAATCCCGGACGGCGTTTTTCCGGGCGATCCAGAGGCGCGGGCAGTGTGCGACCGACAGCACTATGAGGCGGGCCTCAAGGCTCAAAACGACGGCTTCGACGCCATCTACATCAACACGGTAGGTGACTACGGGTTGACGACGCTTCGCGAGACGCTGTGCATACCGGTTGTCGGCTCGGGCGAAACGTCGTTGCGAGTGGCTGCTTCTTTCGGGCCTTTCGCGATCATCACGATCTGGCCGCCGGCGCTGGCGTTTCTGTACGAGCGAGTGCTGGAGGAGAGCGATACTCGACGAGATTTACTTGGCATCACTCACCTGGCAGCGGATGAGGACCTCGCGACGCTGGTTGACGAGCAAAACTTCGTCACCGATATGCGAGCCTGCGAACTGAGCGCTGTTGACGCCATTAGCCGGGCGCGGGACGACGCGATCACACGCCAGCGTGCCGCGGCCGTAGTGCTTGGCTGTACGTGCATGGCGCCAGTGGCACACGCGGTTGCCACTCCCGCATCGGTGCCGCTGCTTGAACCGATGACGCTTGGATATCGCTTTACTGAGTTTTGTCTGAGCTCGGGGGAAATGCCGCAGCACGTTCGACCGGAGCTGCTGAGACAGCTCGCCTAGTGCTTCAGGTAGGCGTCGAGGAAAGTGACGTAGGCTTCGGAGGCGGCAATCTTGTTGCTGCGCTTTGAGAAGCCGTGGCCCTCGTCCGGAAACACGACGTACTCAACCGGCACCTCGTTTTTCTGGACGGCAGCGACAATCTCATCGCTCTCAACCTGGAGCACCCGCGGATCGTTCGCGCCCTGCACCACCAGCAGCGGCTTGACGATATTCTCCGCGTGAAACAGCGGCGAGATGCGACGGTGACGCTCGGCGTCGGTGGCCGGATCTCCCATCTCGTCGTACAGCGCCTCCTTAAAGTCTTCCCACCAGGGGGGAATGCTCTCCAGCGTTCTTACCCAGTTGGTGACACCAAAGATGTCGATCCCAACGTCAAAAACCTCCGGCTCAAACGCGAGCGCCGCGGCCACCATATAGCCACCATAAGACCCGCCGATGATGCCGATCCGGTCGCTGTCCACCCAGTCGAGGCTCTCAAGATATTTTCGTCCGTAGACAATGTCCTGGAGGTCCTCTTCGCCATGTCGCTTGTCGTCGAGATGGAAAAACGTTTTGCCATAGCCGGACGAGCCTCGGTTGTTGGCACCCAGCACCGCGTAGCCGTGGTTCACCAGATGCTGAAAGAGAGCGCGATAGCCGGTTCGGGTCTGCCCCCCCGGGCCGCCGTGGACAAACACCAAAGCGGGTACCGGATTGTCGGCGCTGGCGTTGTGAGGTCGATACTGGATCGCCGGAATCTCCAGGCCGTCGAAGCTCGGGTAGCGGATTACCTCGCTGCGCACCAGGTGTTCCGGCTTGATTGCGGGATTGAGCGCGCTGGTGAGCTGGCGGCTGGTTTTAGCGCCCAGGTCAATAACATGAATGTCGGACGGCGAGTCGTCAGCGTTGATGATCAGCGCCATCATCTTGTCGTCAGCAGAAAAGCGGACGTTGCGCAGATCTCCCGGCGGCAGCTCCGGCAGGGCCAGCTCGCTGTTGGCCGTCACGTCACGGACCGTGACCTCGGTGCGAGCATCCGCGTTGATGCCGGATACCTCGAAGCGGCCGGAGGGTGAAAAGGTGACGTAGGAAACGTCCCAGGGCGCCTCGATCAGCGCCGAATGCTCGCCGCTGGCCATCTCATACTGCCAGGCCTGTGCAAACTCACCGTGCTGGTCGGTGGCGTACACCAGACGCTGACTGTCCGGAGAAAACTCATAGGTTGAGAACGCCACGTTCCCGGTGTGTTCGCTGATCAGCAGCGGCTCGGGATTGTCCGCGGCCAAATCGACAACATAGATATCGGAGTCAGCGCTGGTGCGGGGCTTGTTCAGCGCCACCCAGCGCCCGTCGGGGCTAATGTCGCCGATCGAGAAGCCTGGGTTCTCAAAAATCAGCTCGCGCTCGTAGCCATCCGCCTGGTAGCGATAGATGTCGAAGCTGCGCTGATTGCGTTCGGTGGTCGCCAGAAAAAAGTGCTCGCCGCCGTCTTCAAAGCGGATAAACACGGCTTTGAGATCCGCTCCCGGCGTCAAATCCTTCACGGTGCCGTCGGTTTCTCGCACCGCAACGTGATTGAGCTCATCACCATTGCCGTCGAAGGTGAACAGGACCCGCTCGTCGGCGGGAAACCAGCTGATCGCATAGCGAGCTGAGTCGTCAGACTCGGTGAAGGCGGTTGGCTCCGACCCATCGATGGGCATCGCGTAGACGTTAAAGATCCCGGTGTTGTCCGCGGTCACCAGCAGCTTGCTGCCGTCCGGTGAGAAGGGATAGCCGGTCGAAGAGGCCATCCCGTAGCTGATGGTGTTGAAAAACGCCTCGGCGCTGTAGCGAGGAATGGCGTCGGCTGCCGGAGCCGGGTCAGCCTGAGCTTGAGGCGCCGCCGTGTCGGGTTCAGAAGAACCGCCGCAGGCGCTTAAGGCCGCGGCACTGAGAATCAGGAAGGCAGATCGTAGGGTTGCTGACATGGTCGTTCCACGCTGGTGCGGGCCGCCCATGGTACCGGCTTTTGCCGGTCGCCGGGCAGGCCACCGGGCAATGGCTAACGTCCGTCGAGTCGATCGGTGTCAGCCGTTAAATGCGGTTAGTCGAGGACTGGGCTGCCGAGTGCACCCGACAGCCCAGGCTCTTGGGATGTTAGCCCTCGGCCGCCGCCTCGGCAGCAGGCTTCATTTTTTCGACGGCGGCAGCAAGGCCCTCAACGTACTGCTCGCCATGCAGGATCTCGACGCTGGAGCCAGCGAAAGCATCACCAATCGGTTCAGCTCGCCCACCCAGACAGCGCGACAGAAAACCCTCCATCACCGAATAAAAGGCCAGGCGATTTTCGGGCCGGACAAAGCCATGGCCCTCATCCGGGAAATTGACGTAGGTGACCGGCAGCTCTCTTTCATCCATCGCCGCCACCAGCTGATCGCTCTCATTCTTGGTAACCCGCGGGTCGTTCTGGCCCTGGCCGATCAGCAGCGGCACCGAAATATCGTCGACGCGGCTGATGGCAGATCGGTTGTACATGTCAGCACGCTCGTCGGCGTCCGACGGGTCTCCGACATACTTGAACCAGCTTCCTTCCAGAAACGGCTTCCAATAATCCGGGAAGCTTTCGATCAGCGTCACCAGGCTCGACGGACCCACGAGATCCACCCCACACGCGAAAGTGTCGGGCGTAAATGAAACGCCGATCAGCGTCGCGTAACCACCGTAGGAACCGCCGGCGATCGCCACCTGATCTTCTTTTGCGATGCCCTCGGTGACAGCCCAGTTCACGCCGTCGATCAAGTCATCATGCATCTTGCCGGCAAACTCACCGACTGCCGCGTTCACAAAGTCTTTGCCGAAGCCGGTTGAGCCTCGATAGTTGACCGACAGCACGGCGTATCCCCGGTTGGAAAGCCACTGATGCCAGGCGTTGTAGCCATAGTTGTCGCGTGCCCAGGGGCCACCGTGAACGTCCAGTACCATGGGCTGCGGCGAGTCGGGCCGACCGTCGCCGTCCTCGTCAGATCCCGGCGGCAGCGTAAGGTAAGACACCAGGGTCAGGCCGTCGCGAGACGGAATCTCAACCGGGTGCATGGGCTGGAGCGGCGCTCCGGTCAGATCCGGCCGGGTCGAAAAAAGTTCGGTCAGGGTTTGCGCCTTGCGGTCGTACATCAGGTAGACGCCTGGCGCCTGGGCCGACTCCGCGTAGACAACAACGCGGCTGAGGTCGTCAGTGGCGGACGTAATGTCAAAGTCTCCGACGAGCTGGTCGTCCAGAAAAGCGAGGTCTTTGCCTGTTTCTTCCGTCAGGGGCGTCCACTCGTTGCGCAGATAGTCCACCGCGTAAGCCAGCGGCTCAAAGGTATTGGGATCGAGAAGAACGTCGCTGATGTCCGCGGTGTCACTCTGAGCCAGCACCTCGGTGCTGCCGTCAGCAACAGCCATCTTCACCAGCGCGGCCTTGTCCCGGCCGCGGCTGTCGACGGCAAAAATATAGTTATTGGTGGCATCAAACCCGAAGGCGTTGGTCGTGAGCACGTCCTCCACCGGCACAGAAAACAGCGTGTTTCCTTCCATATCCACGTAATCAGCGCCGCCGGTTGCGGTTTGCTTCATGCCAAAGCGCGGGGTCAGCGTGTTGTCCACCAGCCACCCGCCGTAGCCGGGATTTTCCGCCACGAGCTCCCGCTCACCGGTGGCAACATCTACCAGATAGAGGTCGAACAGCTGCGGGTTGCGAGCGTTGGCGGCGATCAGCACTTCACCGGGACGCTCCTTTGATACGGCCTGAATGCCTGCGCGCACGGATTCCTCAAAGGGCGACAGGTCACGCACCTCACCGGTCTCAACGTTAGCGGCGTATACGTGGAAGTTTTCGTTGCCGCCTTTGTCCTGCTGGTAGTAGACAAACTTAGCGTCCGGCGACCAAAAGTGGTTGTTGATGCCACGAGACGTGTCCTGCGTAATCGCCCGCGCTGCTGACAGATCGTCCGCGGGCGCGACCCACACGTTAAGCACATTGTTGACCGGAGCGAGCCAGCTGACGTATTTGCCGTCGGGGCTGATCCGGCCCTGCGCCTGCTCGGGATTGCCGAAGATCTTCTCCCGGTCAATGAGTTCGGCGACGGCTGCCGGAGCGACGGCTACAGCGTCGGTGGCGGCCGAAGCCTCAGCCGAGGGATTCGGCGAACTTTCCGGCGCAGCATCGTCAGCGCTGTTGCAGCCAAGGAGGACGAAAGATAGGGCGCTCAGGGCCAAAATGGATCGTTTCATGGGGCAGGCTCTCGTTTAGCAGGCCGCTAAAGTATGGAGCGGCCTTATCAGCCGCAAGTGACATTCGACCTACCCGGTAGCGTCGGTCGTACCGCGCGTATGCCAAACTTGCGGTTTCGCCAGGACAAGACGCGAGTCCTCAAGGCCCGCTAGCTGTCCGGGTCGTCGCCGGCCAGCCTGAGACGCCAGACCGATTCGACACCGCCCTGATCGAGCTCGAGCGCTCGGCGCTGACCCGCGGGTTGAAACTCCGCATATCGTCGTCCAGCCGGGCGCAGCCCCACCTCAACGTACGTCGCTGAACCCGCCAGCCCCCGTGGATCCAGTGCAACGGAAAATTGGCCGCCCGCGAGCGGCACATCGGAAAACGTCCTCTCAGCGACCGGCAGACCGCCGCTGGCGGTCGAAAAAAACCGTATTCGCAGGTCCACTTGACGCCGGCCGTCTTGCTCCATCCCGGAGAACTGGCCGAGCAATCGTGCGCTCAACTCAGGGACATCTGCCGCGGGCCGACCCGCCAGGTCGCCCTGCATCAGCGTGATTGTCGCCACTACGATCAGCATCGCCTTCATAGCATCGCACTTTGCAAAATCTTTTGCGGGAAGTACTGAACGGATCCTGACGATGTCATGACGGGATCGGAAACAAGGGCCTGTTAAGGCCGGTCGCTGCGTTACACTCCTTAAACCATGGAAGTAACGGATTCGGACATTTCGGATCACGGGCAACCGCCTACCTTGCCCCTCTTTAAGTGCGGCACGGTCATTGTCGACACCGCCCGCCGCGAAATGACGATCGACGGCGATTCAATCGCCATCGAGAAGCGCGCCTTTGATCTGCTGGCCTATCTCATGGCGAGCGAAGGTCGGGTCGTCGAAAAAGCGGAGCTGCTGGATAAGGTCTGGGCCGGACGACCGGTCTCGGAATCGACCGTAGCCCAGGCCGTCAGCCGCGCGCGCCGAGCCCTCGGCGGAGAAGGGCCCGAATCGTTTATCGCTACCGCTTATGGGGTCGGCTACCGGTTTGTTCAGCCGGTAGAGCGTCTGGAAAACAGCGCGGATCAATCGACCACCACGCCCGAAAAACCGGCTGGGCGAAGCGGCTGGCTGTGGGCCATCGCCCTGACCGCGCTGGTCGTGGCGTTCCTGGCAGTTTGGACCAATCGACCGTCGAGCCGCAGCGGGGAGCCCATCCGAATTGCCGTATTGCCGGTGCGCAACGACACGGGTGACGTCGATCTCGAGTGGGCTCGGCTGGGCATACCGTCGCTGATGGACGAATCGCTGGCGGACGCCGGTGTCACCAGGGTTCGTCCGGGAACTGTGCTGGCCACACTCCGACGCTATCCAGAGGCCGCCGACCCAGAGGAACAGGCGCGGCTCCTGCGGCTGAGCACCGGCGCAGACAGCGTTTTGGTTCCCCGACTTTCCAAGGAGGGTGACGGACTGCGCCTGGATATTCAGCCCGTGGAAGCCCGCGGTGACCTGCCGCCGCTGTCACTCTACGGAGAAGATGTTGCGCTGCTGGCTGTTGCGGCAGCACAGAGCCTGAGCGAACGGCTGTCTCGCTGGCAGGGTGCCCAGCGAGCGCAAAGCAGCCTGGTGACGGACGATGTCTTTGTTAACGAAGCCTTCGCGCGTGGCCTGGACGCGCGCTTGCGGGGCCGTCACGAAGACGCCGCCCGATACTTTGACACGGTGCTGGCGGCGGCGCCGGATCTGCTCGAGGCCAAATACCACCTGAGCCTGGTGGTCCGATTCCTCGGTGACTATGACTATACAGACCAGCTCAACAAGGAGCTGCTGGCGGCCGCGGAGGCCAGCGGGAACATGAGCATGCTGGCGGCCGTGCAGTCGGTCTCGGGCATTCTGGCATGGCGCCGTGGCGACAAAGACGCAGCGCGGGATTGGTACAACCAGTCACTGGAAAACTATCGAGCCGAAAACAACGCGGACTACATCGCCAGCGTGACGGCCAATCTGGGCATCCTGGCCGCTACCTCGGGCCAGTACCAGGACGCAGAAGTTCGCTTCCTCGAAGCGCTGCAGCATTACCAGCAGTCCGGCGACCGCTTTAATGAAGCCACGGCGCTCAAGAACCTGGGTAATCTCTACACCGATCAGTCCCGCTACGCTGAGGCAGAAGCGGTGCTGGAAGAATCGCTCGAGCTGCGGCGGGAGCTGGAGCTACCCCTTCAGGTTGCCCTGACCATGAGCGTGCTCGCGGACATCAAGATGGTCCGGGGTTTCTGGGCGGAGGCGCTGACGTTTCAGGAGCGCGTGCTCGCAGCGGCACAGGAGTACGAGGATCCGGTGCTCGAGGCGCAAGCCAGCTCTGATCTGGCGGCGGCCTTGCGCCGACTCGGTCGTCTTACCGAAGCCCGCGAAATGGCGGCGCAGGCCCGCTCGATTGCCGCGGAGGTAGGCAATCCCAGTAGCGAGGCGGATGCCTTGCTGCAGGGCGGGCGGGTGGAACGAGCCATGCACAACATCGGAAGAGCAACCGAACTGTTTGAGGCCGCGGCGGGCCTGGCCGGCAGTATTCAGGAACCCCTGAGCCAGGCGACCAGCCATATCGCTCTGGCTAACACGCTACTGGACGACCAGAAAACCGACGACGCCGCGGAGGCGGTTGCAAAAGCCGAGTCGGTCATCGCCAGCTCAGAGGTCTCACAGCTTGCCGTCGATTTACAGGTGGCCAAAGCCCGTCTCGCGCTAGAGCGCGGCGATACGGCCTCCGCCATCACGCAAATTGCAGCCGCCTATCAGGAGGCTAGCGGCCAGGAATCCCCGATCGCCGCCTACGATATCGGCGGTCTGTTCGGGCTGTGGCTATTGGGCTATGACCCGACCGACCAGCGCCTGGCGATGCTTGCTAAGGAGCTGTCCGATGACGCGCAGGCCAGTGCCAATGCCCTGGCTTTCCTGTCACGCTTTCATGCCTACCACAACAACCCTGCCCTCGCGCTGGACCACGCGCTGCGGCGCAAGCAACTCCTTGGCGAAGGCTGGCGATCCTCCGATGAGCTTGAGCTGCAGCAGCTCCAACAGGCCCTGTCCTCAGTCAATTGACCCGCTGCGGGCCGCGCCGGGAATTTTACCTAGCGAGCCTCCATCCTACGGCTTGAGCAAGCACGACCACTCATAAACGTCAGACATTGGCGGTTTTAGGGACTTCGTTAGAGTTTCGTCAAGCTTTGTTCAAGCATCGAGAATCTCCCACGCACAGAATTTAGCTTGACTGAACAGCTCTTTCGGAGAATTTCGTGATGAATCGTATTGCCTGCTTTGCACTGCTCCTTCTTCCGACGCTTGCCCTTGGAGGGGGCAACGAGGTGAACGTCACGACCCTGGTGCCGCCATCTCCAACCAGCGAACTGGGGCAGGTACCCGGCACGTTTGAGTTCACCCGCGCCAGCTCCGCCGGCAGCCTGACCGTCAACGTCACGATTGGTGGAACCGCAGCAAACAACGATTTTTCCTTCGATGACGGTGGAACACTTATCGCCTTTGGCACCGTGACTTTTAACAACGGCCAATCGTCCAGAACGATCACGCTGACCCCCCGCTTGGACAACCTGGTGGAGGGTCAGGAACAGTTTGACGTGACCGTTGCGGCAGGGTCTGGCTATACGATCGGCAGCAACTCTTCTGCGAGCATCACCGTTGAGGACGATCCGCCGGTTGTGACGCTGGAAGCAACCGATGCAAGTGCTGACGAAGCCGGCCAGGACCCCATGGTTTTCCGCTTCAGCCGCACCGGCGGCAACATCGGTCAAAACCTAACCGTCAACGTAACAATCGACCCCAGCACCACCGCCAATCTGACCGGCGGTGCCCCCGACCTCTCCGGTGACGACGGTGGCACGCTGGCCGCGTTTCAGACCGTGACCATTTTCGGCAACAACGCGTTTCGCGACGTGACCTTCACCCCCGTACTCGACAACCGGATCGAACCCGTCGAGCAGCTCGACCTGTCGCTCGCCGCCGGCAGCTACAACATCGACACCCCAAACAGCGGCAGCGCCACCCTCGCCGACGATCCACCGGTCGTGACGCTCGAGGCAACCGATGCCAGCGCTGACGAAGCCGGCCAGGACCCCATGGTCTTCCGCTTCAGCCGCACCGGCGGCAACATCGGTCAAAACCTTACCGTCAACGTAACGATCGACCCCAGCACCACCGCCAATCTGACCGGCGCCAACGACATCTCCGGTGACGACGGTGGCACGCTGGCCGCGTTTCAGACCGTGACCATTTTCGGCAACAACGCGTTTCGGGACGTGACCTTTACCCCCGTGCTCGATAACCGGGTCGAACCCGTCGAGCAGCTCGACCTGTCGCTCGCCGCCGGCAGCTACAACATCGACACCCCAAACAGTGGCAGCGCCACCCTGGCCGATGATCCGCCGGTGGTCAGCATCAGCGTTGTGCAGCCAGAAGCCGCCGAGGGTGGCCCAGCCGGCGTACTCAGTCTGGATCGCACGGGCGGCAACGTGAACCAGGTACTGACCGTCAACGCCATGATCAGCGCGGCGTCCACCGTGGTAGACAGCGACTTCACGGTAGACGACGGCGGCACGCTGCAGGTCTTTGGGACGGTGAACATCCAGGCAGGTCAGGCGTCCCGCGAACTGGGTTTTACCGCTGTGCTGGATGATCTGACCGAGGGGGAGGAGACCTTGATCCTGGAGCTGCAAGGCGGCAGTTACGTGCAGGGCACACCAGCCACCGGCACTCTCATTTTCGTCGACGACCGGCTGTTTGCAGACGGCTTCGAGATCGCGGTAGGCGGCCTAAAGTCGTGCTCACTCACCGACACCACAAAACTCTCACCGCTGGCGTTCGACGTCGTGGGCTCACAGGCATTGCAGCTTTCCCGCAACCTCATCTGGCTCCGGTGCAGCCCCCTGCAGCACTACGACTGGCTCGGCGATCTGTGCGGCGGCGCGGGCGGCAGCCTGTCGCCCGACGCCGACAGCGTGCTGGCGGACTTCAACGCAGGTCTATTGGGGGATCATGCCGGCGTAGGCAGCTGGCGGCTGGCGACGGCCCTCGAGAAAAGCGAGGCCGGCTTCACAGGAACCTGCTTCGTGCGCTGAATCTCCGTGGTCGGCGTCGCTGCGGCGCCGACCCTCAAGCGAAGGCAAACCGATTTCGAAAGACGCTTCTGGCTCACGGCGTTCTTAAATTCTCCTTACGACAGACCGATAACACTTGGGTCGGACGTACCCGACGCTTCGCATCAGGTCACGGTGAACCCGAGTTGCTTGGAGTGCCCGACAGAGTTCGCAGTTTTCGCGAGGCTGCGGTGCTAGTGTCCTGGATCGTTTTGGGAGAGTGTTGGTGATGAATCATCGGCTTGTGTGTCGATGCCTTTGTGCGGTCACGCTTTTGTTTTGGAGCGCGTCTGCCCTCGCGGGCGGGCTCCGCTATGTCGCTGTAGACGGCAGCGATCAAACCGGTGACGGCACCGTCGGCAACCCCTGGGCTACCCTGACCCACGCGGTGGACAACGCGGTTGGGGGTGACACAATCCTCGTTCGGCCTGGCCTCTACAACGGGCGGCAAACCCTGCGCCGGCAGTTCGTCCAGCCCGTCACGGTGCGATCGGAGGTGCCCTATCAGGCACAGCTTCGGCACAACAGCGGTGCGGCCCTCGTGGTGTTCACTGGCCGCAACATCGTGATCGAAGGATTCGACATTGCCCATGCGCCGGGCAATACCGGTGGGCTGGTGGTGCAGGTTCAGGATCTGCTCGGCGCGGTGAACGGCAGCGATGGCGGCAACGATCCGGTTGTGTCAGACATTACGTTTCGCAACAACATCATTCACGACAGCACCAACAACGACCTGCTGAAAATCAACAACGGCGCCGAGCGGGTGCAAGTGATCGGTAACCTGTTCTACAACCAGTTTGGTTCGGACGAGCACATGGACGTCAACAGCGTGATCGACGTGGTGATCGAAGACAACGTGTTCTTCAACAGCGTCGACAACGCCACCAGCTCCTATATCGTGGTCAAAGACTCCAACGGCAGCAGCGATACGGTGGTGGGCACCCAAGACGTCACGGTGCGCCGCAACGTGTTTGCGAACTGGCTCGGAAATGCCGGCCAGAGCTTCCTACGGTTTGGCGAAGACGGCACGGCAAATTTTGAAGCCCGCGATCTGCTCGTGGAAAACAATCTGATGATCGGCAACAGCACAGATCTGATGCGCTCCCCGCTCACCGTCCAGGGCTCTCGCGACCTGATCTTTCGCAACAACACGCTGGTGGGCGACATGGCGGCGCGCAGCTTTGCCGGCCGGCTGCTGGCCTCCGGCGCCAACCCGGCCAACGAGAATCTGACTTTCGCCAACAATATCTACGCCGATCCGACCGGAACAATGGGCACAGAAGGCTTTAGCGGCGTCGATCTGTTCGACGCACCCGCCGGCAACACGGCAGCAGCTACGCTGGACAACAATCTGTACTTCAACGGCGCGAACCCCATCCCCGAGGATAACGGTCAGGATCTGCGTTTCAGCGACGACGCTAACGCCATCGTTGCCGACCCGCAGTTCGCCGATCAGCTTGGCCTTGTGCCGCCTACCTGGAACGGGACGACCTTTGCTGACGGCTCAAGCACCATCCGGCAGGTATTTGAATCGCTGGTCATTCGGTTTGGCACACCCGCGCCAGGCACGGCCGGTGTGGATGCGGCCGACCCGGCGTCCGCGGCATTTGACGACATCCTCGGGCGCGAGCGTGGCCTCAGTCCCGACATCGGTGCTTTAGAGCTGGACCCCGTCACCGACACGCTATTCAGAGACAGCTTCGAATCCTGATTCCTTGGCTGGGCGGACGTCGGTGTGTTTCAGTGATCTTCCGACAACTCCTCAGCAACGATTCACGCTCGCTGGTCGCGTCACCGTTCTGGCCGCTAGCCTTTTCCAAAAGGCCAAGACCATGGGCTAGCGATCCAGATTCCAGCCGCTTAAAGCCAGGTCAATCCAGTGCGCCCAGGCGTTAATCGAGTGGTCAATCGGCGCTTCAATAACATTCACCCGGTGACCGGCATGCCTGAGAGCGCCGGCCAGCAGGCGCCCATCCTCGATGAGCGCCGGGGTATCAAAACGGGACAGCAGCACAAAGAATTTAGCGTCATCCGCCGTCGCTTCGGCAATCTGGTCAATGAGCCGAACGGGCCGGATCGCGGGCGACAGGGCGGCGGCGAAGCCAAACACGTCTGAGTGCCTGAGCGCCAGATCCACAGCGGCCAGCCCGGCGCGCGAGGCGCCCAAAAGGCCACGCTGACTTGCCGCACCTCCAGTTTCAAAGCGCGTCTCGATAAACGGCACGAGCTCGTTGATCACCAGCTGGCGATAGTCGGCCGAAGTGCCGTACTCCGTCGCCCGGTCGATCGGCACAAGGAAGACCACAAACATTGGCGGCAGCATGCCTCGGGCAATCAACGTATCGATCAGCGCCGGCATAGCAGCGTCCCGGCGAAAAAGATCCCCATCCTTGACGTAAAGCGTTGGCAGGCGATTACCGCCGCCAGCACCCGGCGGCCGATAGACGTGAATCGGGCGCGTATTTTTTCGGATTCGGCTTGAGAACTGCAGGATTTCTATCCGGCCCCGCGACGCCCCAACCAGGGGCAGGGGTGCGGAACGCGAGTCTGGCCCGACCGCAACAGAACGGCGACTGCCGTACGTCAGCGCAAGATCGGGATTCAGCGGATCGGGAGAGCGCAAATTCCCAACGGCAAGCTGGTACTCAAACCGAGCGTCTCGCCCCACCGGAACCCTGAGCGCAAACCACGCGGTGCTGCCTACCCGCTGCATGGTCCCGTTTCCAAACACCTCCGATCGGGCATAGCCGCCATCGTTGAAGTCCCCGACGATTCGGGGCGGGGAGGATCCTTCTGCGCGAGCTAGGAAAAGGAACTCTTCGCCAAACACCAGTGGCGGGGTCTCACCCCGCAGGCGCTGCCGGACAACTTCGTCGGGATCATCCGACGCCGCGATCGCCTCCAGGATCTCGGCAGCTGACGGTTCGGAAAAAGTGGGCGTCGCAGCCAGCGACATGACCGCGAAGAACCCAATTAGGCGGCATAGCCGGAGGACACGACCTGTGCGAAAACGACCCATAACGCCAGCTTACTCCGGTTGCTGCTCCGGCGTGATCGGGGCAAACCGTTGTCCTACCCACGCATTGACCTAAGCTACCTCACAGTTCTTCGAAACCGGAGACAAACAGTCCATCCTCTCTGAGCTCAACCGCACCGATATCGCACGATGCGCTGCCGTCACCATTGCCGTCTTCCGGACGAGAAATTCCTCGGGCATCCCCGGCGGGGCAGCTGTCGGCATCACCACCATCCACCAGCAGCGAGGTAATCCGAGGATTCAGGGTCGGCACAAGAACGCCGTTGGGCCCGATGGGATTCAGGTCCGCATCTTCGGCGAGAATATCGCTGGGCAGCGGCGACAGCTCACAACCCGCTAAATCTCCGAGCAGGTTGTTGCCCAGTGACACGATGCTGCCACCGTCGGCAGTGACGCAGTTTGGCGGCGAATCGGGCCCAGCAAAAAAGGCCGCGGAGGGTGAGTTTCCTGCGAGCATCGAGTTGACCAGGGTTACCACCGTGCCGGACCCGAAGGCGTTCAGAGCGGCGGACGTCGTCACCCAGCAGCAGCCACCGCTGTTGCCGGTGATCGTCAGGTTGACCAGCGTCGCGTCATCGTTGAACACCAGGCCTCCACCGCGGTTACCCACCACGGTGACGTTCTCCAGATAGCTGGTGCCCGAGATATTAAAGAGCGCCGCGCCGTCGGCGGACGTCTGGTTGCCATCGAAGGTGGTGTCACGAAGATCGACATTCGAATCCGCAAAAACGGCGGCGCCAAAAGAACCGTTCACCCGGTTGGCGGTAAATCGGACCCCACGCGTAAACAGGTCGCCCCGCGCGCTGAGGCCGCCGCCTTCGCTGCTGATCGTCAGATCTTCCAGGCGCAGCGTTGCGCCGGCCTCGTTGACCAGCGCCGTGAAGCCAGCGTTACCAAAAATGATCGTACGCTCAGCGCCATTGCCAAGCAGCGTCAGACTGTCGGTGACATTCAGTGGTGCAGTCTCCCCGACCTGATAGGTGCCGCTGCCCAGCGCAATCGACTGCTGGCCCGGCAGCGCGTTCGCCTCCTCGATGGCAGCCCGCAGCGTGCAGACGCCGTCCTCGCTGGCACATAGTCCGTCACCGGCATTAACGTCACCTTTGTCGGTCAGCGCTTCTTCCGTGCTGCCCACCTGAAGATCCGCTGGCCTTAAGACCGGCGTGATCTGGGCGAGCGTGTTGTCTGGCGTCTGGTCCGACTGATCCTGGGTCACCCGCACGTCGGTCCGGAGGCGCAGGCCGAGATCGACATCGAAGGGCACTCGGGCGCTGACGTTGACGGCGGCGGTTGCCCCGGGCGCCAGGTCAGCCAGGGCGCAGCGCAGCTGCCGGCCGCTGCGCTGACATCCCGCGGCGGCGATGGAATTCAGCTCAAACTCCGGCGCCACGTCGATGGTCATTTCCACACCGGTGGCCGTCTGCCCTGCGCCGGCGCTCGGCGTCAGGTTCTCAACGGAAAACTCGTAGCCAACAATCTGGCCGGGCAGTGCGGCGTCGCTTGAGGGCGAGCCGGAAAGCTGGAGGTCCAAACCGTCGATCACGGTCACCGTCGCCTCGGCGCATCCGGTGGTGGTCTGCGCCGTCGGGACCTTGCTGGAACCCGAGCCCACCATCTGGTCGGTGACGCAAACCTCCAGCGTATAGCTGCCCGCCGCTGTGTAGACATGCTCAGCGGTGATCCGACCGGGCCCGACATCACCCTCATCCAGGATCGGACCCGTCAGCTGGCCATTCATGTCGATCTCGCCTTCCGGTGACGCAGTGCCGTCACCCCAGTTGATGGCCAGGCCGTGCAAATCTTTAGCGTCCGGATCATCAAAGTCATGACGCAGAGTAAAGGTAAAGCCAGTGCTCACCTGCGCGTCATCCAAGGGGCTGACTACCGGCGGATCGTTCACGTTCAGGACGTCAACCTCTACTCGTTCCGGCGCCGATTCATCCAGGCCGTCGAAAGCAGCGAAGGTGAAACTATCTGGCCCGACATAGTTGGGGTCGGACAGATAGCGCGCCTCGTCACCAACGACGATCACGCTGCCTTTGGTCGGTGGATCGATCAGATTGAAGGTGAGTACGTCCAGCGGATCCAGCTCCGCGCCGTCCAGCATGATCGGTGTTTCAACATCCTCCAGGGCTACGGCGCTGATGCCCGGCGTGGCCGTCGGTGGTCGGAAGTTGCGGCGCACCGCAATCTCCACCGTGGCGGGCGCGGTGCGAGCCGGCTGACCGCTGTCGGGGTCGCGCACGCCGTCGCTGACGCTGAACGCAAACTGATCAACCGATTCAGCCGGGTTCAGTGCGCCAAAGTCGTTGTTCGATTGATAGACCAATTCAGCAAAGTCCGGGCCCTGGTCGGTGAACGGCGTGAGCAGCGATATATGCAGCAGGTTGGTGCTCGGGTCCAGGATGTAAAAGCGGCCGGAGTTGACCGAGATATCCTGCGGATTGCCGAAGTCGCCCAGGACAAAACAGCTGCCGTCACACTCCGACTCCGCTTCGCCGGCGAAAAAACCCTCCGGCGTAAAGCGCTGGATGCGCTGGTTGGCGTTATCCGCGACGTAGATGTTGCCTCGCGGATCGATGTCCAGCCCCAGGGGACTGCGAAACTGGCCCGGCCGGCAGCCGAAGTTGCCCAGGTTGGAGAAGGTCAGACCGCAGAAATCCTTTTCTTCCTGGGTGATGGCATCATCGATACTGCAGGTTGCGTCCGTGCAGGAAAAACCCAGGCTGCGGCGGTTAGTCACGTCGCAGACCGCGTCCTGTCCCGGCGCCAGGTCCACGTCGCAACGGCCCAGCCAGCCGATTGGTTCACCAATCTGAACCAATCCGTCAGCATCCACCCAGGAGGGTCCGTATTTGTAGATGCGGTTGTTGCGGGTGGCGTAGACAAACCCGTCAGCGTCCAGCGCCAGCGCGCGCGACGAGACGTTCGTATTGCTGCTGTTGGTCACGTCGTCCGACAGGTAATCGATGAACTGCGTGGCCGAGGTGGTGTCATCGACCAGTTCCAGGGCGTAGATTCTCCCCTTTACGTCCATCACGTAGAGCACGCCGTTGGCGTCGACCACCGCGCTGCGGGCCTCGCGAATCTCGCAAAAATTATTCGTGCCAAAGTTGGTGCAGGTCCCGGTTGCCCGATCGTCTACGTCGTCCAGGTCGTAAGCCTGCACCTGGTTCAGGGCAAAGTCATAGGTGCGCACGAATGCGTCACCACCGCTTGAGTTGGTGGTGACCACCATCAGCTGATTGAACTCATCGACCACAAGATCGGCGGGCTCCGCCGTCTGGATCGCCAGCGGCGATTCGCTGCCGTCGGGGTCAAAGCCCGCCGGAAAGACCGCGATGCGTGGCCGTCGGCTGGCTGTCCCGCCACCGCGGCAGTCGATTCGGCCGCGGTCCATCACGAATGTCCTGCCGTCTTCGGAAACGTCGATAAAACTCGGCTCCACCGGATACTTGATCTGGAAGTCCTGCTCGGCATTGGCCGGGTCGCAGAATTGGTCGAAAAGGTCTCCGGTCGGTACGTTTCGGGCAACCCGAAAGTCTTCGACAAAGTAGGGATAAAGCGGGGCCACAAAGAACCCGTTCTCGGGATACTGCTCCACAAAAAAGCGCAGCGGGTCACCGTCCGGGTCGCTGCCGGTCAGGCGCAGCGTGGTGGGCTCAAAGGAAACAGCCTCCTCCCTATTGGCGCCCGTTTGAGCATCCGCGGTGGGATCAGCGTTGCTCGCCTTGAGGTTGACCAGCTGCACCGCCGTTGTGCTGTTGCCGGACGCGTCGGTGGCAGTCCAGGTCACTTCGGTCAGACCCTGCCCCAACGGCAGGCTGGCGTTGTTGGTGATGAGCGGGTCTAAGTCGACAAAGTCGAACACCAGCGGCTGACCCAGCTCGCTCACGGTTTGCCCCGTTATCTCGACAATATCCGGCGGCGGCAGCAGCGCTGGCGGGCGAATATCCACGACCTCAACCCGCATGGTGGCCGGCGTTTGGTTGGGGACGCCGTTGTTGTTGGGGCCGAGGTCCTCGGCGGTCCAGGTGATCGTGAAGCTCTGGTCCTGGGCCTGCGTGCTGACCGGCCAGAAGGTGCGCAGCCCACCGTTCGGATACGCCGCAGTGAACGTCACCGGCCGATCGCAAGGATCAAATACCCGGTAAAGCTGCTTCAGCAGCGGCTCGTAGCGGCGAGTTGAAACGCCACCCGGCTCGTCCGCCTCGATCTGCACCCGCAGCTCGTCGTTGATCAGCATGGCGGTGATCCGCCCTTCGAGCATGGCGGCATTTTCCGGTTCCGGAAGGATCTGCGGCGGTCGGTCATCGATAATCGTGACCGTCTGAAACGCCACGCTCGTGTTGCCCCAGCGCCAGCCGCCGAGGAAGAAGTCGCTGGCGATCAGCAGCGCTTCCTGCGCAACGCGCAGCAGGATCGATTTGTAGTACGGCACCTTGGCGCCGGTGGGTACGCCGGGTATCAGCGGGGAGAATAGGTCCAGGAGACCCATCTTGGCGTTAGCACGCCAGACGAGCGTATTCTCGCCGACCGGCACCGCCAGCTCGCGATTGACTACGTACGGGCACTCGTAGCGTGGGCCGACCCCCGGCTCCAGCTGACTGAAGCGCTTCGTGCCGTTCTTGTCGTCACACTCGCGATAGATGGCATCGGTGCCGTCGAGCGACGAATCGGTCAGCAGGGCGCGAAGGCTGAAATTTTCGACGCTTGGCGAAGGCGGTGAATCGAACTGGAGACTGACCTCCACCTCGGTATTGTGATGGAAGACAATCGGCGTACCGAGCTGGCCCCAGTTGTATTCAAATTTCAGCGGCACGCCCAGGGCGTTTTCGTACTCCGCCACCATGTGCGGCTGGAGAAAATTCTTCACGCACTGGCCGGGTACAACCGAGCGCACGATATCCGCCGGCGGCTCGATCACCGTTTTGCAGAACTTCAGCCCCAGATTTGACGTGTATGCCGCGGCGTTTGCGGCGGTCACCGTTAGGGGGTCGAACGCCACGAGCGCAACTCCAAAGGCGACGTTGTAGGTGAGGCCCAGCGGGACCTGACAGATGAGCGCATCGGCGTTGCCCCCGCCTTTCTGCGACGGATTCCCAGCATAGAGCGCCTCGACGTACTCCGGATCGCTCGAAGCTCGACCATGGATCTCGCGGATTTCCACCCGGTCAAAGGGTTGCGTGGTGCTCAGGGAGAGCATGCCATCGGGCGCGGGCCTGACGCTGGGCAGCTTCTGGTCACCCAAGGCAAAACGCTCCAGCGCGAGCGATTCCGTTCCGCGAAAGGCTTCGATCGCGTAGATCGAGTCGCCAGCCGGATCGTCCAGCTGCGCAACAAAGCGCGTTTGCGGCGCTGAGAACTGAAGGACCAGGGGTTCGATAAGGGTAATCCGCCCCTGCCGATAGGGGAGCGTCTGCAGCGTGTGCCGCGTCAGCTCCCCGTCTCCGCCTGACTTGTCAGACGACAGCAGCGCAGTCAGCCCCGACAGCTCTGGTGGCGTTGCGGCAGTACCCGCTTCGCAGATGAGCCAAAAACCGCAGATAACCGCAAAAAAGGTCTTTTTTCCTGACATAAGCCGCACTCCCGCTCCGTGGAATGCCATTTAGCTTGCCAGAGTTACGCCCTCTGATCTGTCACCCTGGTTGCACAAGTCTGCCTCCAGGTTGCACTAGGATCGATCGGCCTGCAGGGCTATGGCAGGGTCACCGAAACGCCGGTGGGGGGATGCCGATTTTCGGACTGCTGACCGTGCCGTCTGCAAAGAATCGCATCACCGCGTCTTGAACTTCCTGACTGACCATAAACAGGTCGTGTCCGGCGTTTTCTACGATGATCTGACGCCCGCTGGAAAGCCCGGCCAGGATCTCGGCGTGCGCCTCCGGGAACGTGCGGCCATCCAGCGTTCCAGTGAGTACCAGCGTCTCGATCGGGCTCTCGACCTCGGTGCGAAAGCCCTCTCCGAGGTCCGGCAGACCCGGCACCCCCAATACATGGGGCATCGGGAAATTCATCACGTCACCGAGTACAGCGTTTTCTGCCTGGCTCGCCACCAGCGCCTGCCTCTCCGGGCTGATGCCGGACGCGACGTCCATCGCAAAACTCATCGGCCGCAGCGTCATCGGTTCGGCGAACATTTGCCGAATAAAAGGCACCAGCATTTGCATCCCTTGTGCTTCGACTCCGTAGACCATTTGCGGCAGGCCAGCCACGTTGCCGGGGTTTTTGACCATCGCAAAAGCGATCAGCATCCGGTAGCTCTGGGCACCGATCGTCATGGTGACCGGATCAGGGGCTCCTGAAGGTGACAGCGTCAAGGTCTCGGGTTTGTCGGCAAGCCGCTGCATCTGCCCGCGCAGGACCTTGAGAAAATCCGGGTATTGGTCCTTGGCCAGCTCCGCCACCCTTTCGAAGTAGCGGTCCGAGTAGCCAGGTAGCTTGACGGTTTGGGTCAATCCCTCCGGGCTCGCCAGTACGGCTCGATGGATGCGGTCGGGGCCAAGCACCCGGAAAGCGTCCAGCGCGAGATGAGTCCCGTAGCTGATTCCCCAGAGATTCAGTTTTTCGGCGCCTAGCGCCTGTCGCAACAGCTCCAGGTCACGAGCGCTTTCCCGCGTAGTGAAGGCACCAACATCGACCTTCTGTTCTGCCCACCAGTCGAGGCAGTACCGAGCCGCAGACTGCACGTAGGCGACCACGTTCTCGCGCGAATCCTGTTGGCTCAAGTCGGGCGCTTCCGGGTAGCGGCAGGCCGGCCCGGAGGACGACGCGCCCGTTCCGCGCTGATCCAGGGCGATGACGTCAGCCACTTCGCGCAGCGCCATGAAGAGCGGGAAACGCCGTCCTTTAGCCGTACCGATTCCCGAACCTCCGGGGCCGCCGGCGAGGTAGACAATCGGGTGCCCCGGCTTGGGATTGGTCGAGGGAAAGCGAACGAACGCCAGGGTCAGCTGCTCGCCGTCAGGCTTGTTGTGCCGCAATGGCACCTCCAGCTCACCCCACTCGGCTTCGACTTCGGCGCCCGTTTTACCCTTCGATTCAAAGGTGTAGGGCTTGCTCTGGAATTCCAAAGCTGTCGCCTGGAAAGTCAGAAGCAAGAGCATGAGGCCAGTCGAGCGAGCTAAGCGGCGCATAGAGAACTCCGTTTTTCGTTGGGTTCGGGCAGCCTAACCCGCGCTGCCCGGTGTTTTGAGGGCAAAAACCGGGAACCACGCCGAAGTGCTCATGCAGCTCGCCCAACGGCTCATTGCACCGCGCGGAGCCGCCTGCGCGGCTGGCATAATCCCACCATGCGGATCGCTGTTCTTCTATGGGCCCTGGCGTTGGCCGGCTGCGCCCGTGAGCCACTCGCCGGCATCGGTGAAGTCAAGGTTCGCTACGGCAACGACCCTAGCTGGGCCGCACGGGAGCTGGACGACGCCGACTGGGAGACGGTTTCATGGGCACGGGTCGATCGGCGGAAAAGCTGGTGGATGCGGTCCAGCATCGAGATTCCCAAAGCCTTGCGCGCGTCGAACCAGCCGCTGGGCCTCTATCTGTTTGCCGCAGCGTCGGCGGAGATTCACTGGGACGGACAGCTCCTCGGACGCAATGGCCGACCCGCCGATGATCCACAGGGCGAAGTACCGGGCACGATTGCCTTTGTGCTGCCGCTGCCAGCGCCAGCCGAAGGCCTGCACACCCTGGCTGTACGCTGGTCGTCTCACAACGCCGGGCCGCGAGTCCGAACGCCCGTGGATGCAGTCTTTATTGGACCTTACGGTGATCCGCTGCGTTTTTCGCGAGCTGGCTATCTGCCGGCTCAGGTCGTTGGGGGCTCACTGGCTCTCGCGTTTCTCTTGTTAATCGGTCTGGCAGTACGAGGTCGCGATGCCGCAACGGCCTGGCTCGCACTGGCAACGCTAGGTGCGCTATTGCAGCTAACCGCGGAGACCTCGCGCGCCTTCGTGAATTACCCTTATCCGCTTCACTCCCTTCGGCTCGCTGCGATTGGCGCTGCTGCGGGGCTAGCTGGCCTTGGCCTGCTCGGCTTCAGCTTCCGACGCTTTGTGCCCGATCGCGCTGCGTGGCCATGGCTTGTCAGTTACTGCGCCATAGCCGGGGTGCTGGTGCTGTTTGCGAATGGCGGAGATGAGATCTCTCTGCTCAACTTCGCGCTGGCGACGCTCGGGGGAGGCATTGCCGCCGCCCAGGGGATTCGGCGAAGGCGGCCGTCGGCAGAGATTGCTCTAGTGGCGTTTCTTGCCTTCGGCCTGCTGCTGGTTTTGAGTCAAACCGTTTTTCTGGACCTCTTCTTTTATCTTGGGTTGGCCGTCATCTTACTGCTGTTTTTTGTCGACCATCTGCGCGCCTATTTCCGCGAGCGAGCCCAGCGAGAAGCTGCTGAGCTAAAGGCGGCACGCCTGGAGCTGGACTATGCGAAACGGCATCTCCAGCCCCATTTTCTGCTCAACACCCTGGCAACACTCGAGGAGTTGATCGAAACCGACGCGCAGCGCGCAAGCCGGATGATCGACGCGCTGGGAGAAGAGTTTCGGATGATGAGTCAGCTCAGTCGGCAGGCAACGGTTTCTCTGGACGAGGAGGTTGCGCTGTGTCGTGCCCACCTTGATGTGATGTCGCTACGCTACAACGTGCCGCTGTCGCTGGAGATCGAGGATAACGGCCTTGACGGCCAGGAGCTTCGCCTACCGCCTGTCGTGCTTCATACGCTGATCGAGAATGCGCTGACACACAACCGCTTTAACGCAGGCGTTGATTTCCTGCTCAAAGTCGGCGCAAGCGAGCAGGGGCACCAACTCGAATTCCACGCACCGCGTGGGGACAACCAGGAACACGTCGGTGGAGGGCTTGGTGAGAGCTACATCACGGCCCGGCTTGAAGAGGTCTTCGGCGGGCGGGCCAACATGGTGGTAAAGAACACCAAGGATACGTGGGTAACGCGCCTGGAGCTTCCCGCGTGAAAATTGCGATCGTTGAAGACGAGCCGCTGATCGCGCAGCGGATCGAGCGCCTCACCAAAGCGGTACGACCGCAGGCCACAACGCAGCATTTCAGCAGTCTGCCGGAAGCCCTGGCAGGCCTTTCGGAAAACTCAGCTGACGTGGTGCTTCTGGATCTGAACCTGCAGGGGGACGACGGCTTTCAGCTGCTCGCAGAGGCCGTAGCCAGCGCTGCGGAGACGATCGTGATTTCTGCCAACGTTGACCGTGCCGTAGAGGCCTTCGAGTGGGGCGTGGTCGATTTTGTTCCCAAGCCGTTTAATCAGGCGCGCCTGGCAACAGCACTTGATCGGCTAACCGCTGGCGCAAGGTCATCGGCTGCGAGGCTGACGGTTCGTCATCGCGGTCGGCTGGAGGTGATTGAAACCGAGCGCATTGCGTCGATTCACGGTGCCGGTGACTACGCTGAGATTATGTTGATCGACAACAGCTCAAGGCTTCATGAGAAAGGCCTCGATGCGCTGGAGAAAGTGTTGCCCGAGGACTTTGTTCGGGTTCACCGTTCACATATTCTGAGGCTCTCGACCATCGAATCCATCCGATCACTGCCGGGTAGTCAGTACCGAGCCAAGCTTCGTTCGGGCATCGAATATCCGGTCAGTCGCCGTCGGGTGAGAGACCTGCGCCAGAAAATCTCCAGCGGTTAGGCAGTCCTTTCGCACGAGCGCGCTGAGCGTACGGTCAGGCTTGGACCATTTTTCTCAACAGTCCGACCAGCGCTTGCTGATCTTTATTGGTCAGTTCGGTGACCTGTTCCCCGGCGACGTTGAACCTGACACGCGCCGCCTTTGCCGCCAGCGCTGCACCGGATCGAGTCAGTTTGGCTCGACGAACTCGGCCGTCGCTCGGATCGGGCGTTCGACTCAGCAATCCGGCTTTTTCCAGGCGGGTTAGGGCCGTGGTCATAGCGCCGGAGGTCAGCACCACTGATTGCAGGAGCTCCGTCGGGGTTAGCTCGTAGGGTTCGCCGCTACGCCTGAGCGTGGCGATGATGTCGAAGTCGGTGTAGCTCAGCGCGAACGGTTTGAGGGCTCGTTGGAGCTCAGCCTCCCAGCGGCTCGCGAGCAACGTAATCCGCCCCACCACCTCCATCGCCTCGGTATCCAGGTGCGGCAACTGAGATTCCCACTGGCTGCGCAGCAGGTCGATCACATCGGCATCGG
Source organism: Pseudomonadota bacterium (assembly GCA_038747195.1). GTDB lineage: Bacteria > Pseudomonadota > Gammaproteobacteria > Xanthomonadales > SZUA-38 > JANQOZ01. The sequence continues at coordinate 28,249 of JBCDKA010000002.1, read as the reverse complement.
TTGGGGAATTTCGCGGCATGGTCAGTCCATCTCCAGCAAGAGAAATCAGTCAGTGTTCTGCCCCGCCGGCAAAAACGTCAGCGGTGGCAGTGAGAGAGACTGCGGCAATCGCTCGGCACTCCCAGTCGCAATCCAGGCTAGCACCGCCTGCTGGAATTCGGGAGAACTCTCCTCAGCCTCTCGCCACGCGCCGTGCGAACCGCCCCGAATCACCACAAAGTGATGGTCGCTGAACATGGATCGCACCACCGCCGCGTTTTCGATGGGGGTTGAGGTATCCCAATCTCCGTGGATCAGAAGAGCAGGCGTATCGGTCTCAAACGGCTCCCGGAAATCGGGGCCAAGGTCCGACGGCCACGCGTCACAGTGCCCGCCTGCCAGCAGCGCGTTGACCGACGAAGCGCTGGCGCCGGTGCTGGCAGCAATGTCAGCAGCTCTTGTGGCGCTGATTCCGGAGCCACACTCTACGGAAAAGTAGGCCGCACTATCCATTTCGTTGCTGAGCCACCAGCGGGTGAGCCTTCGGACACCGCCATAAAAGTTGCCCTCAATCATCGTCTCGAGATCCTGGGGCCAGGCCGGCATCAAATAACGCCAGGTTGTCCCGCGAGAGTACCCTCGGCTCAGCAAGCGCAGCGCATCTCCGTCCAAAAGAATCTCCCAAGCGGGGTTTTCTTCATCAGGCTGCCATTGGACGGGCATCGGTGACAACTCGGCTGTGCTAACGACGCCACGGAACCGATTGAGCAGGTTTGGCGTTGCCGGCTGGTCATTTTGCCCCTCGCCTGGCCGTGCCGCGTCAGCGATACGCCTCAGGGCAGCATCCACTTCGAGCGGGTGGTCGAAGGTATGGTCGGGGCCCTCCAGCGCGCTAAAGGTCACCCTACTAACTAGCTGCGGATACTCACGCAGTATGGCCATGCCCCAGTGGGATCCGAAGCTGTTGCCGACAAGCTGGATTTTTTCATAGCCTAAAGCATTGGCCACCGCTGCCACGTCATGCGCCATCTCCACAACGTTGTAACCGGATAGATCGACGCCCTGGTCTTCATAGAGGCGGCGGCACACCTGCATGCCCGAGCGCAGACGCGCATGACGTTCGCGGGCGCTATCGACCTGATCGATCGAGACCGAAGGCAGATCGGGGCAGGGAAGCGGCCCGCTATTGCCAAAGCCTCGCTGCCCAACCACCACCACGTCAGCGAGTCGGGTGTAGCGCTCAAGAAAGAACTCGTAGTAGCCGACACGGGCCAGATCGTCCTCCAGCCCCTCGAAGCCTGGACCACCTTTTAGGATAAAGATCGGCGGGACCTTACCGCTGCCTTCTCCAGTCCACGGCAGTCGATGAAACTCCAGGTCAATGCTACGAGCACTTTGACGACCGCGGTTCTCCGGTACCGAAAGAATCCCGCGGTCGTAGCGGTATGTTCCACCACTTTCTAGCGATGCGGTGCGACCAGAGAGTCGCGGGAGTGGTTTGGAGGCCTCTCCAGGCGACTCGCTGTTAGTTGAGCAGCCGATCAGACCCACGCAGAAGACCACCAGAAATCCGAGTCCTGCTACGAGCGAAGAGAGGGAATGAGAAACCGCCAGCTTTTTTATCTTCATATAAAGATATTAAGCCAAGTTTATCTTTACGTAAAGATAAAATCACCTACACGATGTCCCGCAAGGTGTCTGGGAATGCAGCATAGCAATGGTTGGGGTGGCCGTCGGCACCGATGGCCGACAGGCCTGTAGTCGCAGCTAAGGGCAGCGAAAAGCCGCTACCCGCCTCAGGTCTTCGGCGGCTTCGGCTTTTGTGTCTTGGCGTAGACCTCGAGGCTGGAAAGATTGGGCTTGTCCCACTCGTCTCTCGGCGGCGCCTCCAGCATTTTCGGATGGTGTTTCTCCGCGTGCGCCAGGACCTTAGGCTTAAAACCGTCCAGCGAATCAAATGAATGAAACGTCGAGTGATAAACAATGTGCCCGGGCGCCTGCCCCATCAGCATCCAGGGGAGCCACGGGGTCACACGCGACCATGATCCGGTGATGTGCACCGAGGTCATCTCCGGATTCTGCAGATCCGCTAGCTTTGCAGAGGTGGTAAAAAATTCGCTGACCCGGTTCATCTTTCCTGCGCTTTCACGCGGCCACTTATCCGGCTGCAGGGCCGCCGGATAATAGAGATTGATGTGCCGGCGCTTCTGCACCATGCCGTTACCGGCATCAAAAAAACCGTTGCTGAAGGGGATCGGCGGCTTGGGCTTGGGTTTGTTGAGCCCGCCGTAATTTGGCTCGAAACGCTTTACCTCTTCCGCGAAGGAGTGATTCCACGGATCGTTGATCACGTCGACCACTTCAACCTCTTCGTCGATGTAGTGGTTTTTCCAGGTGCGAAGGACGTCTCCGGTCTTGAGGTCCGTGTAGAAAATGGCTTCCCGATGCGGAACGCGGTAGCTGCCGTCAGGCTGCGCCCAGGCGCGGGCCACCGAGACCACTTCAAAACCAAACAGGTCCTGTAACGCCCCACCGTCGCGAACGCCGCAAACCACGCCGCTGACGCTGGCCCATTTCTGTTTGCTCTCATCGAGATTGGCGTCGATACGGACCGCTGCGTTGACGTTTCCCTTGGGTGTGGTGAGATCGATGTAAGGACCCTTGAAGCCCGCCGGCACCTCGGACTCCGCCAGGATCTCGGTCGAAGCGCCCAGGCCCACAGCCATGGAACCCGTCAAAATCATCATCTCGCGCCTGTTCATAATCACACCCTCAGTTGATTTGGAATGCCGTCAGCCAACCCGTGCGGACAACGATTGGCCGCCACTCGCCTCAACCATAATCCTATTACCCGCGGGCCGCCATAGCTTCCCAGGGCTTGGGCATGTTCATCTAACGTCATTCAAAACAAGAAGTTATGATCAATTAGACTCTAAGCTACTGATAATCTTCGCATTAAATGATCTTGATCCCGTTTCGCGGATCGTAAACGTAATGAGTTTCGCAGTACGGTTGAACGGCGGGGATCAGCGGATGACGCGAACAGATACCGTTAGTGAAGTAATTGCACCGCTGGTTAAACGGCACCGCGTGCCGCCATAGAAGGTTAGGTACCGTCAGGCTTTTGAGTATTTAGCACCCACGAGGACTCGCGATGCTCCCAGCCAGACGGTCTGTCCCGTTCCCATTGTCAAACATCCTTCTTCTGCTGCTTGCGTCCGCAACGGCAGTTGCCGAGACCGGCTCGCTATCCGTTGAGGTGATCGATGCGGTTACGCTTCGGCCCGTCGACTCGGTCACGGTGTCCGTCGAGTCGCGTGAGGGGTCCATACGGTCGGAGTCGACGGAAAACGGTACCGCGATCATCGACGAATTGCCGATCGGATTCTTTACGATTCGTGCCGAAGCTGCGGGCTACCTCACGGCTGTCGAGCGACGAGTTCGGGTATTGGAGCGGCGTACGGGCCGAATCCGCTTCGAGCTTCAGGCGGTTACCGAAACCTTGGAGGAAATTGTTGTCGTCGACCGTGCCCAGAAAGCTGATCCGTTCGGTGCGTCGAGCAGCTTTCGCAACCGCGAGGAGCTTCGCAGCGCGGCCGGTAGCGGCAGCGATGTCATGCGCGCCCTAAGCGGTCTCCCGGGCCTGGCGTCAAGGGGACCATTTGCGAGCTTTTCCGTGCGCGGCCACGGGCCCAAGAACAACCTGATTTTTGTTGACGGCTTTCCTTTCCAGCAGGTTGTCCATTTCGAGCAGACCCTCGGCGAAGAAGAGGACATCGTTAATGGCGGACGCTATTCGATTTTTGCGCCGAACGCCGTCGCCGGCGCGGAGTTTTCGCCGGGCGGCTGGAGCGCCGAGTTCGGCGGTCGGAAAGCATCGCTGCTGCAGTTGGATCTCGTTGACGGCGCACCAAGCCCCGTCGCTAGCGTGCGCGTTGACCTGGCCGGGCTCGAGTTCCTCTATGAGGGTCCGAGCGGTTTTCATGACAACACCACCATGTTTGTGCAGGCTCGTCAGTTCGACTTTGGGCAGCTTTTCGAGACCATTGGCGAGAACGACTTCGGTTCGCCCGTCATGACCGACGTGATCGTCAAGACGCATACACAGTTCGATGCAAACAATGAGTTTGAGTTTCTTGCTATCTACGCGCCCGAGGAATACACCCGAGATATCGAAAACGTCCTTGCCGGTGAGGAGGAGGAAGAGGGCATTGAGGATGTGGCGCTCCTGGACGTCGATCAGGACCTCACCCTGTTCGGCGGCACGTGGCATCGATTGTTTGGCAACGACGGGCGATGGACAAACCGTCTGTATGTTCGCGAGAGCGACAAGCTGTCGTCGGAGGGGGAGTCCTTTCCGGACCTGGTGCCGCCAGGCACAGCGGCCGATCAGGTCCCGGTCCGCGAGAATCTCCTAACGATACAAGAGGTCGAATCGGAAATCGGCTGGCGCAGCGACGTCTCGATGGGCAACCGGTTTGGCCTGTTTTCCGCCGGCCTGCTGCTGACAAACACGGACATCGACTACTCGACCGTGCTGCGCGAAGACTGGATTCGGTACGTTTTCGAGTCCGATGATCCGCGCCCGGCCGGTGCAAACTTCATCGTGTTGCAGCCGGATGATATCAACTCGGCCTACAGTGCCAGTGAAACCAATTACGCGCTGTACGCAGAACAGGTCTTCGACATCGGCCCTGCAAGCCTGCGCACCGGGCTTCGCTACGATCGAAACGGCTTCAGCGACGAAAACCTGGTTTCACCGCGACTCGCTCTCAATTACCGGGTGTCTCCGCGTCTGAGTTTGTCGGCATCGACAGGCATTTTCTACGAGGCGCCGAGCAACCTTGCGCGGGCAGCGGATCCGGAAAATTTCAACCTTGAGAGCGAGGAGCTCGTTCATTTCGGACTTGGGCTTAACTATCAGTGGAATGACAAGCTGAGCCTGCTGGTCGAAGGCTACTATCAGCAGCTCGACAACCTGCTCGTCCCGGATAGCCGCACCAATGCCCGCATATCCAATGCAGGCGAGGGCACCAATACCGGCGTTGATGTGGTGTTAACGCGCCGCTTCGACCGAGGCTGGTCAGCCGACTTTGCCTATTCCTGGAATCGTTTCCGGGTTGATGACAACGATGGTCTTGGCGAATACGACGCCGACTTCAACCGCGAACATTTTGTATCGATTGGAGGTCGCTGGGAGATCACCAATCGCTGGCAGTTGTCGGGGCGATGGCGCTACGGCTCCGGGCAACCGACCGACCGATACATTACCTACGAAGATGTCCTGGCACCCAACCTGCCCGTACGCTTCTCCCGGGAAATCACGCAGACCAACGTCGACCGCGGAGACGCGTTCCACTCACTGGACGTGCGCGTCGATTACCGGCGCCCCATGGGTCCGGTCGACTTTGTGCTGTTCCTGGATGTCTTGAACGTGTACGGCGGGCCTTCGGGCGAGCCGCCGGAGCTCAATATCCTGCGCGGCAACGAAATCAGCGACGACGAAGACGCGCTCCCGCTTCTCGGCCTGATTTTCGAGTACGCTTGGTAAAGCTGGAATCGGGACAGGCAGTAAACACGGTGAATCGCCACGTGGACGTTAGCAACGGTACGGTATTTGGTCTTTGGCCCTTGGGCCGATCGATTATCATCGTGGGCGCAACGCTGGTGGCCATCTTCGTACTCATGGAGCCGGAAGCAAGCCAGGGGCTCAAGTTTTTTGAACGGATCGCGTTCTGGACGACCAACGTCGGTCTGGCGCTCGCTGCGCTGTATGCCGCGAGCTGGTTCCTGCTCCCCAGGATCATTCGCCATTTGCCGCCCTGGCTCGCCCTGGTGATCGCCGGAATTGCCGGCGCCACGCTGATGGCCCCCTTCGGTTACCTGATCGAGCGCATTCAGCCCGAGTGGTGGATGTCCAACGACGGCGACTGGCTGGACGTCTTCGAGAGCCAGGGCATTTGGCAGGGTCTCCTGGCCGAATTCCTGGAAGACGGACCTCAGGTGCTGCTGGTATGGATGGCGATCAACCTGCCTTTTTTGTCAGCAAAACCGGTCCACAACGGACCGCCGGGTCCCGACGGGGACGGTAATGGTCGCAACGAGGTGGAGGTAGAAAAGGACGAGTCGGGACGATACGCAGAGGACGTTCGCAATAAGTTCTTGAGCGACATCCCCGAGTCTCTCGGCACCAACGTCCTGGCTATTTCGTCGGATCTGCACTACCTGCATATCCACACAGACCTGGGCCAATGTATGGTCCTGGGGTCCCTGCAGCGGGCTGCCGATGCGCTGGGGGACAACGGCATGCGCGTACATCGCGCCCACTGGGTTGCGCGCCACGCCATCATGAAAATCGTCAGGGACGGACAACAGTGGTATTGCCTGCTGACCAACGACCTCAAGATCCCGATCAGTCGACGCAAGAAATCGACCGTGGCTGGTTGGTTTGGTCACTCGACAAAAATTGTGCCCATTGCGGGCGCCAAGCAGCGCGCGGTCGGCTCCCTCGAGCGCAACTAGGACCCGACCGGGAAACGTCACTCAAACGAGTTGGCAAAGATGGTCTCCTGCAGCGGCACCGCGGCCGCCTCGAAGGCGCCGATGTCGCAGCCGGGCCGGCCGTTTCCTACCCCGTCTGTCGCCCGCGGCTGGCCGCGCTGATCGGTTCCTGGACAGGTTGCCAGGACACCGCCGTCCCGCGCCGGGCTGCCAGGCAGCAGTGCGTAGGTTCGGGTCGGTCCGCTGTTGTCCAGCAGCTCGGTGATACCTGGCGGTGCGCTGAGCTTGTCGAGGCTGGGGTTCCAGCCGCTGCAGCCGTCGGTCCGTTCCACCAGGTTACCGCCGCCGGAGATCAGGCTGCCGCCGAGCGACTGGCAGTCCGCGCCGGTGCTTGCTGCATTGTCTGCCAGCAGCGTATTGGTAGTGTCCAGCGTGCCGCCGTCCAGCAGCACACCTCCGCCACGAACGGCGGAGTTCCCGGCTACCGTCACGTTCAGCAAGGTCATCGTGCCACCCTGAAGCAGGAATGCTCCGCCATCACCGCTGGCGCGGTTCGCTGAGAAGGTCACGTTTGTGAGCTGAGCGCCGCCGTTCACCATGACAACCCCGGCGCCGTCTGCAGCGGTGTTGGCGCTGATCACGCTGTTTTCGATCAGCAGCGCGTCCGGCTGGGTGCTGTCGACCCAGATGGCGCCGCCCGCGCCCGCCGCGTCGTTGCCGGTGATTCGCACGTTGCGCAGCACTACCCGGCCGTCGCCGGTTACGCGAATCGCGGCGCCGTTGTCACCCTCCCCCTCAGCGGAGAGCCCGCCTGACAGCGTCACGCCTTCCAGCACGAGGGTTGCGCTTACGTCCAGGACCCGGTCGACGCCGCCCGCATTGATAAACGTGAACTGCGGACCGTTGCCGGTGATCGTGAGGTCTTCGGTCACGTCCAGGTCGCCCAGGGCCGAAGACTTGGTCAAGCCTGGGGGCATTCGCGTCAATGCAAACACGCCGTTGCCCAGCGCGATCGAGTTGACTGACGCAGACGCGTTGGCTTCCATGACTGCGGCCCGCAGGTTGCATGTCCCGGTGTTGTTGCCCTCACAGAGACCGTCGCCCGGAACCGCATCCTCATCATCCGCCAGTTCCTGATCGCCCGCTCCACCGATGATGATGTCCGCATCAGTCGCCAGCGGCGTCGTGACAACCAGTTTGTTGGCTCCTTTTCTATCAGCTTGATCCACCAGCACTTCGACCTCGCTGGTCACGCTGCTGGCGCCGCCGGGGTCTGCCGGCACGATGATCGGAATGGTGATGGTATCGCTTTCCCCAGGAGCAAGATCCCCGAAGCTGCACGTCGCCCGGCTGCCGGTCAGCGTGCAGCCCGCCGGTGCTGAGGTGATCAGCACCGGATCGATGTCGACGGTGGCGGTCAGGCCAGTCGCGGTGAGACCCGAGCCGCTCGACGGCTGTTCATTGGTCAGCGTGACTTCGTAGTTGCTCGACTGGCCTCGCACAAGCACGTCGGGTCCGCTCACGGTCAGCGTCAGATCCAAGAGGTCCTCGACCTGCACATCGACCGGCGAACACAGCGTGAGCGAGTCCGCCGTCGGAACCTTGTTCCCGCTGGAGTCGTCAATCTGGTCAGTGACGCAGAACTGGACGCTAAACAAACCGGCGTTCTCGAATACATGGCTGGCTCGGATTGAGCCGTCACCCGTGGCCCGCTCCATTAGCATGGGGCCGGTGATCGTGCCCATCATGGTGACCTCCCCCTCGGGTTCATCCGGGGTGCCGTCATTCCATCGCACCAGAAGGGAGTGTTTGTCCGCGGCGTCCGGGTCGGTCAGCGTGCCTTCCAACAGGGTGTCAAAACCCCGCGCTGCCGTAATCGGTGCTTCGTCGAACGTTACAACGGCGGGATCGTTGACGTTTTCCACCAGGATGGTGACCGCCTCGCTGGCCGAGGTATCGAGACCGTCGCTCGTGTTGAAGCTGAAGTGGTCTTCGCCGACAAAATTGAGATCGGGTGTATAGGTCGCCTGGTTGCCGCTCAGGGTCAGCGTTCCGTGCTGCGGCATCTCAGTGATGCTGAAGGTCAGCATGTCCAGCGGATCGGGGTCCGATCCGTCCAGCGTAATCAGCGTCGGCGTGTCTTCCCGTACCTCTACCGTGATGCCCGGCGTGGCAAAGGGTGGTCGGAAGTTTCGGGCCACCTCGATTTCCACCAGCGCCGGCGCGCTGCGCTGCATCTGGCCCGAATCCGGATCTCTCACGCCGTCCGAAACGCTGAAGGTAAAGGAATCGACGCAGTCAGCGCTAAGCACGCAGGCAAAGTCGTTGTTGGACGAGTACTCAAGGATCGCAAAATCATCGCCAATTTCCTTGAAGGGGGTGGTCTGGGATACGTGAAGGAGTTCGGTGAACGTATCTAAGATAAAAAAGTGGTTGGAGTTCACGGCGATGTCGCTGGGGCGGCCGAAGTCGCCGATCACAAAACAGTTGCCGTCACACTCCGACTCCGCCTGCCCGGAAAAAAACCCGTCCGGCGTAAAGCGCTGCACACGGAAGTTTTGAAAATCCGTCACGTAAAGGTTGTCGTTGGGATCGATGGCAATGCCGCGAGGGTCGTCGAACTGGCCGGGCTGGTCCCCTCTCGCGACACCGAACCCGTCTTCACACCACTCGTCGGTACAGCTATAGCCAAGCGTGCGTTCGTTGGCGACATCACACACGGCCTGATCACCGGGTGCCCGGTCGACGGTGCAGCGACCCATCCACCGGATTTCGGTGCTGAAATCGAAGTAGCCGTCGTCCGTTGGAGCCGCGCGCGGAATTTTGTAAATGCGCTCGTTTACGGACGCGTAGACGTTGTCGTCCGTGTCGATTGCCAGGTCAGCGTTATTGTTGCCGCTGCCATCAATACTCAGCACCAGCCCCAGGTACTCGGGTCGGATGCTGTTGCCGTTAGGATCAATCTCGGCTCGAACGGCGTGGACGTTTCCCTGATTATCAACAACGTAAATCACACCCTGCGTATCCGCGACCGCGCCGCGGGCAAACGGAATATTGCGAGAGCCTCCATCCCTGGTCGGCATGCTGAACAGGTTGTAAAACTGAATCGGATTGAGGTCAGCATCCAGTGTCTCTATCGAGCTTCGGCTGATTTCACCGAAGGTGCTGTAGACCCGGTCTGTTCGAATATCGATATACAGATCGTCGGGCTCGTCATTCTGCACTTCTGCGGCGATAAAAGTGCCTGCGGAATCAAAAACAGCCAGCCGAAAGTCAAAGCTCGGGGGCAGGCCGCGGTCCTCGCGACACTCAACCAGCCCGCGATCGATCACATAGGTAGTGCCATCATCGAGCACGGAGAAATAGCTGGGGTCGCGAATCACCTCCAGGTCGAGAAAGCTGCCCATACCGGGCGTCCGGTTTTCGCAGATCTCCTCGACGTCCTCGTCGGTCAAATTCGCTTCCAGCCGATAATCCTCGATGAAAAACGGATAGAGCGGCGCCACAAAAAAGCCGTTCTCAGGATAGTCTTCGATAAAGAAGTTGAGCGGGTCGCCGTCGGGGTCACTCCCCTCAACCCGCAGCTCCATCGGCTCAAAGGAAATGGCGTTGGCGCGCTCGCCGCCGGTCTGGGACAGCGCCTCAGGTGTGATGTTGCTGTTCTTGATGTTGACCCGCTGAACCGCTGATGCGGCGTTGCCCGAGGCGTCGGTGGCTGTCCAGGTAATGTCGTGGATGCCGGGCGATAGCGGAAACTGGGCGTCATTGATAATGACGGGATTCAGATCCACGAGGTCAAACACCAGCGGTTGCCCAAGATCCAGCGTCACCTGCGTTTCGCTGGTCAGCTCAACGATATCCATCGGCGGCTGGATGACCGGCGGGCGGGTGTCCACGACGCGGACGCGCTGAGTTGTGGAGGCTTCGTTGCGCAACCCCTGCTCGTTGGGCCCCGCGTCTCGGGCAAGCCAGGTGATTTCAAAGGAGTTGTCCTGGACAGCGGTGTCGACCGGCCAGAACACCCGCAGTTCGTCGCTGGGAAACGTCGGGCCGAAGCTGGTGGCCCGGTCGCAGGCATCGGACACGTTGTACATGCCCCGCAGGAAGCTGCGGAACCGACTGGCAGAAACGCCGCCGATCTCGTCAGCTTCGATAACAACATTGTCGATAAACGCCAGGTCTGCGCCGTTGACCTGCCCGTCGCCGTTGAAGTCACCGCTGGCTTTGTCGATCTCTGGCGGGTGTACATCGTAGATCGCCACAATCTGATTACGGTCGACGAAGTTGCCGAAGCGCCAGCCACCCAGCGCGATGTCCCAGACGATCTGGGTCACCTCTACCAGCACCTGCAGCGCAAACTGCTTGACCGCCGGGTTCTTGGTGCCCTGCGGGAACTTGGGCACCGGTACAAACACAAAGTCCAGCAGCCCCATGTTGACGTCGAAGCGGTAAGTGTTGCCGCCTCGCCCCACCTTGTGCGTCAGCTGCCGCTCACTGGAATACGGGCATAGATGGCCCGAGTTGCTGATCTCCTTGACGCCGTCACAGTCTGAGTAGATGCCGTCGGTGGCAAACTCATCGCCAAGAAAGGCCGCCAGGCTTGCGTCGTCCACAAACGGCGGCAGCAATCCGCGCAACATGTAGACCTCAACGTCGGAGTTCTGGTGCACCACCTGCGGCGTGCCCAGCTCGCCCCAGTCATAGTCGTACTCCACCGGGATGCCCAGCACGTTGGTGAATTGCGAATGCACCCGCTTGTGGTCGAACGTCTTGAAGCAGGCGCCCGGGCTGTTGGGGTCCGCGTTAAATGGATCGTCGGCGTAGGCAATGATGTCGGCTGGCGCCACGGCAAACGGCAGGCAAAACTTCAGCGCCAGATTTGCGCTGTGGGCGGCCAGGCCAAAACCCAAGCCCAGCGGCTCCGGGGCCACGAGCGAGGCCCCGAGGGAAAAATTGTGCGCCGCGAGCAGCGGAAACTGGCAAATCAGCGCCGGGGTATTTGAGCTTAGATCACGGTTTCTCAGGCTGCCGACGTAGACCCGGCCAACAAACTCGTTCTCGGCCCCGCCGACGGTCTCGCGGATCTCAATCTGGTCGAACGTCCGGTCGCTCCAGAGCCCAACAAAACGCGTTGCCGAGTCGGTAGAAACGGACGCGGATGCCACCGTTTGACCGTCGCGCCGCAGGAGAATCGCAAAAGTTGAGTTGCTGCCGGAGTCGGCAAAATCGAAGCCGACCGCCGCCGCGGCGAAACTCAGGTCCAGATTGAGATTCGTGGAACCGTTCAGCGCAAGGTCGTTACCGGGAAACAGCGTCGTCCACTCGGCGAAATTCAGCCCCGAACCCTGCACGGGCGTAAAGGTCACGCTGCCGGATTCGAAGGATGTCGCGCCCAGGTTGCCGCTTGGATAGGGCTCCGTGACCTGACTAGCTCCCGTCAGCGTCAGAAACCGAGATTTGCTGGTAATGACATCGGTAATCGCGATCGCTGCCGAGCACCAGCACGTGCCAAGCGCTATCAGAAAAATGTTCCGTAAGCCGCTCATGACGTTCCCTCATCGTGTCCTTCGGTGAGTATGCTGGCGGCAGGTTTGTGGCGGAATATCGGCTGGTTGCCAAAGATTGTACGGTGGTTGCGGGCCTGGCCTAAGTCGTTGAATTTACGGAAGTGGCTGGGCGGACGGTTCGGTTAGCAACCTTGGTTGGTCATTCCTCGAAGCCGTCGGAGAAAACTGCACTTAGGTCGGGAAACTCCAACGCACCATCCTCAAACAGATACAGCCCCAGCGGACTGCCTGGACTGACGAAAGTACCGTCGCCTGCGGCTACCGAGCGAGCGAACCCAAGACCTGGCGCCCCCACGCCGCGATCCCTTGGCGCTATCTTCGCAACCTGCCGCCAAATGCCGCCTGCATCCCGCTCAAAGACGTAGATGGCTGACATCACCCGGCCAAGGTCTGCCGCAGAACCGATCAGCAGGCGCTGCTCATCCAGCGCCAGGCTCAGGCCAAAAACATCGACCCGGTCGTCGTCCGCAGGCATGAGCGTCTGCTGTGGCTGCCAGTCACCTGACGAGTCTCGTTCGAACAGGTAAACACGCTTACCCAGCGGGTCCGCGATGGCCACGCGCCCATCCTCGGCCGCCAGCCGCCCGCCAAACACCTGGCTATTTGGCTCAGTCGCCCGCAGCGTCTGCTCCCTTCGCCAGGCCACGCCGTTGTTGCGAATGACTTGAACGGTGCCAAGACCACCGCCGAAGCCTCTGTCGAACGCGCTGACCAGCAGCTCATCGTCCGCCGTGAACGCGAGCTGACCGGCGAAGGGTTGGCCGGAGTCAAAGCTGTTGCCAGGCACGGGCAGCTCCTCCAGACGGATACTGATGCGGCTGACCAAGTCCCACTCACCCGTCGCCAGGCGTTCAAAGATGTAGACTAGGCTCGATGGCATGCCTTTGCCGGGAGGCGGAGTAAATAGCGGCGCGCTGACGGCGGCGAGGTCCCCGCGCAACGCAACGCCAGTGCCAAATTCATTGTTTTGCGGAAGTGCGGCGGGCGTCTGGAAATTCTCGTCGCGAAGGAATTCGCCGCTTGGCTGGCGATCAAAAATCTCGGCGGTCAGGCTGAGGTTAGACCCGATCAGCGCCCGGCTCCCGTCGAGCGCCAGCGCCCGACCGAATTGATTCGCAATCAACAAGCCGCGCGTGACGGGCATCACGATCGGTGACGGCGAGACAACCCAGCGTTCCCCCTGCCGATCGAAGACGTCCACCTGATTGCTCTGCTCAGTGGCCAGCAGCGTGTCGGAGTCCAGGGCAACAGCGCTGCGGTAGCTCGACCTGGCCGTGCCTGAGGACAGCTCTTCAATCGGCGAAAGCCCATAGCTAAAGGCAAAGTCGCACCGCGCACCGCCATATTCGGGCCGAGCGGCACAGCGCAGACCCAGGTCTTCGAAGGTTGGCTGCTGGTCGGTATTCAAATCGTAAAACGCCCCCAGCAGCGTTGATCCAACCTCGGTGCTGTCAAAGATCAGCTCCGCTATGGGAACTTCAGACACAAACCCGTGACCGATACGCGACGCTGACGAAGGGTCCTCAGGGCCCTCGAGCGTATCGATCATCTCGCCGTTCGAATCGACGAGCGTCACGGTCACAAGGGCACCGGCGGCCACAGAGCTGTAGTAGCTGTAGAACGCATGAATCGGCGGATCAAACCGCAGGCTCAGCGTATCCCCATCGGTGATGTAGGCGTCAGCTACGTCCTCCAGCGCGACCCCGTCGCGGATCGGACAGCTACCGTCGGACAAACTAACCTGAATTGTTCCGCCACCCGCCAGCAGGATGACCTGAGTCCCGACGCCGGACAGGCAGCCGTTGCCGGGCTGAAGCGCAAAGTCCTGTTCGAAAGCCCGCGCCTGCCAGCCGCCCGCCTGCGCCGCCCACGCGTAGATATCGACGCCGTAGTCGGTGACAGACGCCCGCGAAGCGCCGGTGAAGTGACCGGCGGCGAGCAACACAATCACCTGCAGGCACCAAAGCCTGAACCGACGGATTGGTATCTCTTGGCCGCCGATAGGTATTGGGCCGATTACCATTGAATCCCTCCTTGTCATGCTGTTCAGTCTGCACGCCGAGACAGCTCGTGGCATGCTCCGCCGTTGCAGATCTTTGCTTTGTGGCGCATTTGCACCCGCAATTGGCTATGGCGTGATCCGCGGCCTTTCAGGGTCAAAAACCGTCGAAAACCCGGCACGCCAGGTATCATGACCACCGTGAGGACCAAAGAATCAGCCCCGCAGTCCGGCGCCCCGGCAGCGGCAAAAGCCGGGAGATCCTTGAGTCAACGATTTCCCGCCACCGGAGCGGTGGCCACCGGCTTACGTCGCTTAGCCTTATGCTTTCTGCTGCTTGGCCTCATCGTTACGGGCAGCGCAGTAGCGCAAACGCCCGCCGGCAAGCCGCTGATTCGGTCCTGGAGCATGGCCGAATACGGCGGCAACGCGCAGAACTGGGTGATTCGACAGGGTCCAGATGGCCTCATCTATGTCGGCAACAGCTCCAGCCTGCTGGTCTATGATGGGGCAGCCTGGCGAACGGTCCTGACCCGCAACGACGGTCGGGTTCGCGACCTGAAGATCGACGAGCAGGGTGACATCTGGGTCGCCTCGCCCAGCAACTTTGGGGTATTCCGTCGCGATGCTCGCGGTGAGCTGGTCTATCGGTCGATCAGCGACGAGCTGCCCGAGGGCGAACGAAACTTCGGCGAAACGCGCCACGTTCACTTTGTCGGCGATGCGGTCTACTTCAATACGATCGACCGCATCTATCGGTGGGACGGGAGCGGCTTCCGCACCATGGACCGCTGGGACGGTCCTTTCAGCATCACCTTTGTGCTGGGTGACCGCTACTACGTATTTTCGAAAGATCGACTCTACGATTTGACTGAGCTTCCCGCCGAACCGCCCGAGCCACTCGACCGCTGGCGCTGGCCCGAAAGCAGCAAGATCACGTTTTTTGTGCCGCTCGACCCGGAGCGCATCGTGATCGGCACCTACGACGATGGCATGTATCTGTTGAGCGATGGGCCGCCTGAGCGGTTCAACAACGATGAATCGCTGCGGACCGCCTGGCCCTACCAGGGGCTGCTCTTGAGTGACGGCACGATTGCGGTAAGCAGCATCAATAGCGGCGTGTTTAGGCTGGGGGCCAACGGCCAGCTGCTCGAGCAGATCGACCGGGACGCTGGGCTCACCCAGAACACAACAACCGGTATCACCGTCGACCATCAGGGCGGCCTGTGGCTGGCCCAGGATGCCGCCATCGCTCGTGTAGAGCTGCAGCGATCGCTGCGCGTCTATGACGCTGATCTGAACATGAACTCACCGCGGGCGATTGTGGAGCAGGATAGTGAGCTGCTGGTTGGCGGGCTGATCGGTGTGGGGTTGCTAACACATGGTGAGGGTTCGGTCGGTGAGCTGGTATCGCTGGAAGCACCCATCCAGGAATCGTTCGACATGCAGCTGACGCCAGATGGCCTGCTGGTGGCGGGCCACAACGGTGTTCAGCTTATGCAGATCGACACCGAGGCACGAACCGCTGCCAGCGACGGCGTGCTGCTGAGCCACAGCTACGCCTACTCACTTTTTCCGTCGCGCTTTCGCAACGCCTTTTATGTCGAACTCGATGCCGGCATGGGCTTGTTGACCAACGATGGAAGTGGGTGGGTCGCCCAGGATCAGGTCGCCGGCATCGATGAACGCATCGGGCCCTTAGCCGAAGCTGATGACGGCACCGTTTGGGCCGGGTCCGGTACGGGTCAGTTTCACCAGCTTCGATGGGAGGGCGATTCGCTGAACTTGATCCGGACGCTCGACGCTGACGACGGCGTCCCGGAAGGCAACGCCCACGTATTTCGCGCTGGGGGCCGGCTGGTTTTCGGAACGACCCTAGGCGGCTATCGGCTCACCGCAGACGGCAACACTCTGGAGCTGGACCCGCTGTTTGGTAATGAACAGCTTGGCGAGGCCAAAGACGTGTTCAGGCTCGACGAGTATCGACCCGGTAAGCTGCTGGCGGTACTTGGCGGGGTGTCAGACATCTGGCACGGCAGCATCGAGCCCTCTGGACAGTTCGTCTGGGAGGGGCGCGTTCTTCGTGACATCAACGAGGGGGCTACAGCGTTTTTCCGACTCCTGCGTGGCAAGGTGTGGCTGCCGCGCCTGCCGGACCTGCTGGCCGTGAACCCGGATGAATTCGCGTCAAAGGCTGACGCTGAAAGTCTGGTGCACGTTCGTCGGATGGGGTACACCGACACGGGGGACCTATTGCTGGCTGGGAATGGCGGCGCGCTGTCGGCGGTGCTTCCCAACCGGCGTGACGCGCTCCGCTTCGAATATGCGCTCGCCAGTTTTCAGCAGCCCAGGCGCAACGAGTACCGGGTCCGCCTCAATGGACTGGAAGAGGGGTTCAGTCCTTGGAGCGAGGAAACGCGCCGGGATTACACCAATCTTCCTGGCGGCGACTATCAATTCGAGGTGGAGGCCCGAAACGTTTTAGGCGAGGTGTCGCGGTCGGCGCCCCTCGCGTTTTCGGTTCGGCCTCCGGCCCACCTCTCACGCCCAGCGCTCGCAGCCTACGCCGTAGCGGCCATCCTCCTGCTATGGCTGGCCGGCTGGCTGGGCCAGCGCCGAAGACAGGCCACATTGCTGGCGCGCCAGCAGGAACTGGAAGCTGAGGTGGCGGAGCGGACCGGCGAAGTCCGCCGCCAGGCCCGGGAGCTCAAGGCGCTGAACGAGGCGCAGTCGCAGTTTTTTGCCAACGTATCCCATGAGTTCCGCACACCACTGACCCTGGCGCGGGGCCCGCTGGAGGAGCTGGCCAGCGGGCGGGCCGGGGAGCTGAGCCAGGAAGCCCAACAGCATGTGTCCATGGCCTTGCGCAACACCCACACGCTGCAGGGTTTGATCGGACAGATCCTGGATCTAAAGCGCCTGGAAGCCGGCGAGATGCCGGTATCGATCGCACGGGACAACCTGGCAAAGCTGATCAAAGAAGGTGTCTTGAGCTTTGTGAATCAAGCGGAAAAACAGGAAGTGGTGCTCAACGCAGCCGGCATCGACGAGACCGTGATCGCCGATTACGATCCCGGTCATATGCAGCAGGTGATTCGGAACCTCATATCAAACGCCATGAAATTCAGCCCCCCGGGGGGCGCAATCAGCGTCACGCTTACCGTCGAGCCTGGTCCCGACCACCCGGAAGTGGTGCTGGTGGTTGCCGACCAGGGTCCTGGCATAGCGGAAGAGGATCTGCCCCGAATTTTTGAGCGCTACTATCAGGGCGACCAGACCCACGCCAGCGCGCCGGGAACCGGCATCGGCCTGGCGCTGGTCAAAGACCTCGTGCGCCTTCACCGCGGCGACATTTCGGCGACCAGCAAGCCCGGCAGCGGCGCTCGTTTTGAGGTCCGATTCCCCGACGAGCTGCCGGACCTGCGCCAGGAGGCTCGCCCCGTGGTGGATCCGGAAGTTGAGCTCGCGTCGCTCGACAGCGACGATGTTCCCACCGTGTTGCTGGTCGACGACAACGAGGAGCTGCGCGGTTTTCTCAGCATGCGCCTCGGAGCCAACTACCGAATCCTGCAGGCCGCCGACGGTCAGGCCGGACTCGACACGGCGCGGGCGGAGGTGCCGGACGTGATCATCAGCGACGTAATGATGCCGGTGAAAGATGGTCTGCAGATGACGACCGAGCTGAAACAGGATCCGGAAACCGATTTCATTCCGATCATCTTGCTGAGCGCCAAAACTACCAAACGCGATACCGTAACCGGACTGGAGCTAGGCGCCGACGACTACCTGGCCAAGCCTTTTGATACCGCTGAACTCGCCGCCCGCGTGGCGGGACTGATCAGCTCGAGGCGCCGCTTACGCGAGCTCGCGGCAGCAGAGCCAGAAGAAACGCGGTCTGCGTTTATGACCAGAGCACACGAGGTGCTCGATGAACGCCTCGGCGATGGCGACTTTGGCCCGCGCGACTGGGCCGAGGCGCTGCACATGGATCGAACCACGCTTTACCGGCAGCTCAAAAAGGAAACCGACCTTGCGCCGGAAGAGTACCTTCGAGAGCAGCGACTGCAGCAGGCCGCGGTCTTGCTGAAGAGCAAAGCAGGGAACGTCAGCCAGGTTGCGATGACGGTGGGCTTCAACAGCGTGTCGTATTTTTCTCGGCGCTTCAAAGAGCGCTTCGGCGTTTCGCCGGCGGGTTATGCGCGCTAGAGCGGCAGCGTAACCACCAGCCGGGCCCCGGATTTCCAGGTCCGATCCAGAGCTAGGCTGCCACCGTGAGCCTCGGCAACCAGCCGCGCGAGATACAGCCCGAGTCCGGTGCCGCCCGTTTGGCGAGCCCGGGAGGCATCACTTCGGAAGAAGGGTTCGCCGAGCGCCTCGGCCTGCTGTTCGTCCAGGCCCGGACCGTGGTCGGCGACGGCGATCTGCAGGTGATCGACGTTGCGTCTCACCTGGATTGTGACCGGTCCTTCTTCTCGATTCCCGTAGCGCAGCGCGTTGGCAATCAAGTTCTTCAGCATCAGCGTCAGCCTGACCCGATCGGCAAGAAGCGTGACGTCGGTATCAATCTCCACCTGAACATACTCACCCTCGCGGGCAAAATAATCACGCAGCATGGTCTCGAGCAGGTCGCTGATGACAACCTCAGAGCGGGCCAACGCGCGGTGCCGATCGTTGAGCCGTTCTGCCTCCAGCAGCGCGTCGATGATGGTCTCCATCTCGAGCGCGTCTTCCTTCATTCCCTCAGACTGATCGGTGGAATCGGACAGCTCCAGCGCCAGCTTCATGCGCGACAGGGGTGTGCGCAGCTCGTGGCTGATGCCGAGCAGCAGCTGACGCTTGGCGTCGAGCATGCGTTGAACCTGGTCGGCCATCGCGTTGATTTCACTCGCCAGGTCACCCAGCTGGTCCTGTCGGACCCGGGTTATCCGGTGCTGCAGCTCCCCACCACCCATCTTTGCCGCACCCTCTCGTATCGCGTCCAGCGGTTTGAACAACCACCGCACGGAAAGGTAGGCCAGGAGCACCAGCGCGAGTCCAATTACCATGATCAATGGCGTTAGCTGGCGGTCATCGATCGGCTGACGCAAGGTCGGCGTTGCCACCACGATGACGTAGGGGCCGTTGGCCATGCGAAGGTAGCCGCGGCCACCCCAGACGGCGAAGGTCACATCTTCTAGGTCGCGGAGCCAGGTCTGTACGTCGGCGCCAAACGTTTCGCTCGACCCAAATTCCAGGTCAGCAAGCGGAGGAAAATCTGGATGGGAGGCCCAGTCCAACTCAGGGCCGGCAAGCCGAATATCCACCGGTACCGTTTGGGTGATCACCTCAGCCCGCGCGATCTCGGGCGGGAAGCCGATGTCCTGGCGAACGTAATTCACGTGCAGCGACAGGTGGCCGCTGACCAGCTCGCGAAGCTGATCGGTGGCGTACACCCAGCGCACCGCTAGACTCGCGCCGTAGGCGAACAGGGCTCCCAACAGGAGAAAAATGATCAGCAGTCGAAGCGACAGCGATCGGGTCAGGCGGTTGCTCATTCGCTGACTGGCTGACCGGTGAACAGATACCCATAACCCCAGGCGGTCTGAATCAGTCGACCCGGTTTTTCCGTGTCGTTAAGCTTCTGGCGCAGTCGGCTGATCATGATGTCCACCGAGCGGGTGAGAATTGTCGAGTCGATCCCTTTGAGCTGATTGAGGATCTCATCCCGCGACATTTTCTGTCCCGGGTTGCTGGCGAGCAGAAACAGCAGCTCGTATTCCATGGACGTGAGATTGACCTCAGTACCATCAGCGTGCACCGAGCGCTTCGACGGATCGATTTCCAGCCCCTCAAAACGCAGTACACCATCTTGTGGCGCTTCGGATTGTCCGCCGGATCGGCGCAGAATCGTGTTGATGCGGGCAACCAGCTCCCGCGGCTCAAACGGTTTGGTGATGTAGTCGTCAGCGCCGAGCTCAAGGCCGGATACGCGATCGATCACGTCGTCACGGGCGGTAAGCATGATCACCGGAAGCTGGCCCTGGCGCCGGACCTCCCGACAAATCTCAAAACCATCTTTGCCGGGCAGCATTACGTCGAGCAGCAGCAGGTCAGGCTTTTCGGTGTCGATCATCGGCAGCCCGGTCTCCGCGTCCCCGGCACAGATCAACTCGATGCCAAAGCGCTCAAAGTAGCTTTTGAGCAGCGCCGAGTGGCGCTCGTCGTCGTCGATGATCAGGACCCTGTTCATGGCCACAGCATAGCGGCAATCGACATCAAAAATCCGTGCAAACCCTCGGCTTCCGGCGATTTTTCTGGCGACAGATACATTTAGAAACAACTGGAAAAGGAACAGAGACCTCTGAAAGGCGCCGGAGCCGCAGGATATGTCCATCACAACAGGAGACACCATCATGCAGTTCCAAACCGAAACCGGCGCAACCGCCATGGCAAACCTGCCAGCCGCGAAGACGCCATCCACCGCCCACGTGCTGGCTAATGCCATTGCCTTCAAATTGGTGTGGGCCGCCGCCATCCTCGGGGCCGCCAACCTCAGCCCCTGGCTCGGCGTCTGGGCCGCAGCAGCCGTCCTGACGGGCCATCTGTTTGCCGTACCCAACAAACACCAGGAGCTTCGGCTGGTGCTGTTGACGGCCCTGATCGGCTTCAGCACCGACAGCCTGTTTGCTGCCACCGGCATGCTGCAGTACACGTCGGGGCAGCTCGCATCGTGGCTCGCGCCGGTGTGGATCTTCGGCCTGTGGATCGGTTTTGGCACTACGCTAAATGTCGCCTTCCGCTGGCTGCAGAACCGCTGGACGCTGGCAACGATCCTCGGAGCCGTCTCCGGACCGCTGTCGTATCTCGCCGGCGCAAAGATGGGAGCCGTGGCCTTTCCCGACACCACGCTGGCCCTGATCAGCCTGTCGGCTACCTGGTCGGTGCTGCTCCCCAGCCTGCTGGCGCTCGCTTCCAAATTCGGCTCAACGGCTGCGTCGCGGGAGGTAGCCCATGTTTGAGCTGAGCGCATTTTTGACGGCCCTCGCGGCGGTTGTCGCGTTCGCTGGCCTGGGTTGGCTGCTGAGCCTGCGGCTGAAAGACGTCAGCATCGTCGATTCGATGTGGTCGCTGATGTTTCTGCTGACCGTCTCGACGTATGCCTTCACCCTGAGCTCAACCGGCCCCCGCGTAGCGCTGGTGCTGGTCCTGCTGGCGATCTGGGCGGTTCGGCTGTCGGTCTTCATCACCTGGAGAAACTGGGGTGAGGGTGAAGACTTTCGCTACCAGGAGATCCGCGCGAACAACCAGCCGGGCTTCGAGTTTAAGAGTCTGTACATCGTGTTTGGACTGCAGGCGCTGCTGGCGTTTGTCATCGCTCTGCCGCTGCTGGTGGCGGTTCATAGCGACGCGCCGCTCGGGCCACTTGACGCGGCTGGTGCGTTGCTTTGGCTGATCGGCCTGATCTTTGAGGCCGGCGGCGACTGGCAGCTGACGCGCTTCCGGGCCAACCCCGACAACCGCGGCAAAGTGCTGGACAGCGGTCTGTGGGGCCTTACCCGGCATCCGAACTACTTCGGCGATTTCTGCGTTTGGTGGGGTTTCTTCCTGCTGAGTGTCGGCGCCGGAGGCTGGTGGACCTTCATTTCACCGCTGCTGATGTCTGGCCTGCTGCTTAAGGTGTCCGGCGTCGCGCTGCTCGAGAAAGACATCGGCCAACGCCGGCCGGCTTACGCCCGCTACGTGCGGGAAACCAACGCGTTTTTTCCCGGACCCCGTCGTCGGTCGACCGGTTCGGATCTGGAACAAGGAGATCTGGCATGAAACTCTTTAATCAACTCTCAACGGCCGCTGCTGGGGCGACTCTGTTGCTGGCTGGCGGTGCCGCCATCGCCAACGGCAACCTGTCCACGGTGGACGTAGATTCAGGCGCGCGCGAATGGAACTTTCAGGTTTACCTGAACGACGATCCGATCGGTTATCACAACTTTAGGCTGGACCCAGAGGACGATGGATACCAGCTGCTGACGGAAGCCGAGTTTCAGGTGAAGGTGCTCTTTGTGACCGCCTATCGCTACGAGCACGAAAACGTCGAAACGTGGCGTGATGGATGCCTGGAGCGTATCGAGGCGCGCACCAACGACAACGGCAAACGCCTCGACGTGACCGGTCAGCGGGACAACGCCAGCTTTGACCTGGCGGCAACCGGCACCAGCGGCGCGCTGGATTCCGGCTGCGTACGGACCTTTGCCTACTGGGATCTGGCGGCACTCCAGGACACCCAGCTGCTGAACTCTCAAACCGGCGCCTATCAGCCGGTCGATGTCGAGCTTGTCGGTCGTGAGTCGATTGACGTCGACGGCGAGCAGGTGGCCGCAGACCGCTACAGCCTGGAGTCGGAGGGACTCGATCTCGATCTGTGGTACTCACCCGAAGGTGAATGGCTGGGCCTGACTTCTTACGTCAAAAAGGGTCGTCAGCTCCGTTACCGGCTGGTGCGATCATGAGCCGCCTTCGAGCGATTGCGCCGCTGATGCTGCTGGCCACCCTGATTGGCTGCGCGGGCCGCAGCCCGGAGCTTGCCACCGTCCCGGAGGTCGACCTGGATCGTTTTATGGGCGACTGGTATGTGATTGCCCACATCCCGGCGTTTGTGGAACGCAATGCGTATAACGCGATTGAGAGCTACGAGCGCAACGGCGATCGGATCAACACCACGTTTACGTTCCGGAACAAGGGTTTTGACGGACCCGAGAAACAATATGAACCCAACGCGATTGTGACGGACACCGACTCAAACGCGGTGTGGGGGATGCAGTTCTTGTGGCCGTTTCGTTCCGACTTCCGCATTGTCCACCTGGACGAGGACTACGGCACCACCATCATCGGTCGAAACAAGCGCGACTACGTCTGGATCATGGCTCGCGAGCCGGAGCTGTCCGATGAGGCTTATGAGGCGCTGACGAAGCAGGTAGCAGCCATGGGTTACGACCTCACCGAGCTGCGCCGGGTGCCTCAGCGTTGGCAGAACTCAGCACCCTGATTGAGTGGGAGGTAGGAGAATCGCGCCCCGTCAGCCCATTCCGGCCGGCGGGGCGCAACTTTTTGGCATTGGCTGGTTTAAACGCCCCGGTGACTAGCAGCGTATTGAAAAACGAAGTTTTTTGGCGCGCTACGTCCGGCACATGGATGTGCCGGCATTTTCGATGGCTAACAGCCATTGAAAATGTAAGCCAAGTGAAAATCGCATTTTTCACTTGGCGTCGTTGCCATCGACATCTACATGGGCCATGGATGGCTTTTTCAACAGTCGACTAAGGCCCAGACGCGGCGGCCTGCTGGCCGTAACCTTCCGGCAGAATCATGTTGAGATGTTCCGCCAGGAAACCCCAACGGTCCGCATATTCTGCGATCGTTTTGTCGGTGGGCTTGCCGGCACCGTGGCCGGCCCGAGACTCAATGCGAATAATTGCCGGCTTGCCGTTCGGGTTAGCCGCCTGCAGCCGGGCCGCATATTTGAAGCTATGGCCGGGCACCACGCGATCGTCGGTATCAGCCGTGGTCACCATGATTGCCGGGTAGTCCACGCCTTCTTTGATGTTGTGATACGGCGAGTATTTCAGCAGCGCGGCAAACTCGTCGGGGTTGTCCGAGGAGCCGTAGTCGTCGACCCAGAATCGCCCGGCCGTAAACTTATGAAACCGCAGCATATCCATCACGCCTACTGCGGGTATGGCGGCGGCAAACAGCTCAGGTCGTTGGTTGACCACAGCACCCACGAGCAGGCCGCCGTTGCTGCCGCCGAAGACCGCCAGTTGGGAGGGGGTCGTCCACTGCTCGGCAATCAGATACTCAGCCGCCGCAATGAAGTCATCGAATACGTTCTGCTTCTTCAGCTTAGTACCCGCCTTGTGCCAACCCTGACCGTATTCACCGCCGCCGCGAATGTTGGCGACCGCGTAGATGCCGCCCATCTCCATCCAGGCCAGGCGGGTGACGGAGAACGCGGGCCGCTGCGATGAGTTGAAGCCGCCGTAACCGTAAAGCATCGTCGGATGCTGTCCGCCCGGCACCAAATCTTTGCGGTGGCTGATAAACATCGGAACCCGGGTTCCATCTTTGGACTGAAAGAACACCTGGCGCACGATGTAGTCTTCCGGCGCAAAGTCCACCTCGGCCTGGCGAAACGTCTCCTGCTCTCCGCTGCGAACATCGTAGCGATAGGTTGTCGGCGGAATGTTGAAGCTGGAGTAGGTGTAAAAGGACTCCGGATTACCCGGCGTGCCGGAAAATCCGCTGACCGTTCCGATACCCGGGAGGTTAAGCTCGCGATCGAAAGTACCGTCTTCCTGGTGGATGCGAATCTGCGACCGAGCGTCCTTCAGATAGCTGGTAATGAGCCGGCCGCCGATCATCACGGCGCCCTGCAGCACGTCTTCCCGTTCCGCCACCAGCGGCAGCTCAGCACCGGGCTTGTTCACGTCGATCGCGATCAGGCGGCCATTCGGGGCATCCCGATCGGTGCGAAAAACCAGCCGACTGCCCACGTTGCCGACGAGGGAATAGTCGTGGTTGAAACCTTCGATCAGCATCGCAGGCGAGGAGCCAGCGACCGTCAGATCCTGCCACGCAATTTGGTAGCGCGAGTCGGTGCCTTGCCAGATGGTGATGACCAGATACCGACCGTCGTCGGTCACGGAAGCAAAGTAGCCCCACTCCGGATTATCAGAGTTGCCGTAAACGAGCTCGTCTTCCGCCTGCGGCGTGCCAACTCGGTGGAAGTACACCTGTTGATTGAGATTCAGGTCCTGAAAGGCACCGTCTTCGTCAGGCTCGGGGTACCGCGAGTAGTAAAACCCCGAGTCGTCTGAGGCCCAGGCCATCGGGGTGAACTTCGCCCAGCTGACCTCGTCCTCCAGCGTTTTCCCGGTGGTAACGTCCAGCACCTTGAGCGTTCGCCAATCCGAGCCACCGTCCTGGATTGCCAACGCCAGGTAGCGGGCGCTGGGGCTGATCTCGTAGTCGGCCAGAGCCACAGTGCCGTCCTCCGACCATTCGTTGGGGTCGATCAGGACACGGGGCTCACCGGTGAGGCCATCCTGCATCATGATCTGCCGTTGGTTGCTCAGCCCATCGTTGTAGCTGTAAAAGTAATTCCCCGCTTTACGTATTGGCGTTGAAAAGCGCTCGTAGTCCCAGAGCTGAGTGAGGCGCTCAGCAATCGGCCCACGCTCCTCGATGCCATCCAGGTAGGAAAAGGTAACGGCATTTTGCTCGTCCACCCACTGCGCCACCTGCTCGGACTCACGCACGTCGTCCTCAAGCCAACGATACGCGTCGGCCACCTGTTGACCGTGGTAAGCGTCAACGTGATCGACCGTAGCGGTCGACGGATAGCTGAGCGCTGGAGTCACTCCGTCCATCGTCGCCGCGTCTTCGGCGCTTATCGAGCCCGCGGCTTGGCTGGAGGCGGTGTCGGGCGCATCACCGCAGCCGACCAAAGCTGCGCTGAGCAGCACTAGGGAAAGTCGTTTCATGGAACTAGGGTCCTCGAGAACTGGAAGTTGCCAGCTGGAGAGCCGGCACGGCCTGTGGGCGGCGAGCCTAGTCGCTTCCAAAGCTGGCGCCATGTGCCAATAGTCAGGACCGGCGAGCGCTCAAGTTTATTTCGCCCTGGCCGATGATTTTCGCTTAGGAGCGCTTTGCTTGAACGACTGATTCTGTTGGCCTTGGACGTTGACAGAACCGCTGAACGCGCACGCGTTACGGACGCTAGGCCTCCGCTGGTTGGCTACGAGTCTCTATGGAAACGACGTCGGCAAAAAAAGTGAGAAATCGACCCGAGGCGCTCAACGAAAACGAGCGGCTTCAATGGCGCCTGCTGGACACCGTTTTTGGCCAAAATAACAACGCCACCAGCGGCGGGCTTTTCGCGTTTTCCATCGCGGCGCTTACCTTTTGGCAGCAGGTACCGTCATGGGCATGGCTAGTCTGGATCATGAGCTACGGCCTGCTGGTCTTTTACCGTTCCCGCAAAATTTCCGAATGTGCTGCGGACTCCGACCGCTCTGCCGCCAACCTGAAGGCGTGGCGCCGCCGAGTCGATCTAATTCAGTTTTCCACCGGCACCCTGTGGGGCACCTTGTTAACTTACCTTGTGTTAATCGGCAAGCCGGAACAGATTGTGGTGGCGATACTGCTGATGACGGGCCTGGTGACCGGCGGTCTGCTGGCATACAGCTACCGTCAGCCTACCTACGTGCTTTTTTCATCGGGGATGTGTTTGCCTCCAACTATCGGACTCCTGCTGCGCCCGGAGCCGCTGGTTCTCGGCGCCGCGCTCGCTGCCGCCTGGTTCCTGTTCCTTTGGTCCTGCTCAAACAAGTTTGCCGACTTCTACCGCCGAGCCCTGCGCCTGTCGCTCACCAACAAGGAGCTCGTGCACGATCTCGAACAGCGCAATCAGGAAGTGAGCGACCTCAACCGATCACTTCATGAGAAGATCGCCGAGCTGGGCGAATCCAACAGCAACTTGAAGTCGGAGCAGGAACGTATCGCGGCGTTTGCCCGGGAGCTGGAAAAGCTCAGTACCACCGATCCGTTGACCCATATCGCCAATCGGCGGCACCTCGAGCTATCGGTGGAGAAGGCCTGGCGGCGAGCCATGCGGCGGGGTCACGAGCTTGGGCTGATCCTGATGGATGTCGACCATTTCAAAGCGTACAACGACAACTACGGCCACCAGCAGGGTGATCAGTGCCTGATCGACGTTGCCCGGATCCTCACCGCCTACGCGCCCCCGGAGTCCTGCGTGGCGCGTTACGGTGGGGAGGAGTTTGTCGTGCTCCTACCCTACACCACACACTTTGAGGCGCTGGAAATCGCCCGCAACTTTGTCACCCGAGTCGCGGTGACCGGCATCCGTCACGAGTTTTCCCCCGTTGCGCAGCACCTCACCATCAGTGCTGGCCTGTCGGTAGTGCGGCCTTCCCCGCAGTTCAGCTCGTCAAAGCTCCTGCAAAATGCTGACAAAGCCCTGTATCAAGCGAAGCACAATGGTCGCAACCAGGTGGTGAGCGACCGCACCGCGGGCGTGCTGGACACCGATGATAAGCCCGTGATCGAACTCGACGACGTCTGGCAAACGGACGTCACGCCGCCGGAGTCCAGCGTGGTGGCAAGCACGCCGAGAGAGTCCGCCAGCGGCTGACCATCACCGGAGAATTCACCAACATGTGGTGATTTATCGCCTATTCTCGGGATCAACCCGCGTAAGTGTTTGATTGTTATGGCGCCAAAACCTGGAACGCTTCTTGCTGTTAAGTTTGGACTGGCCAAGGTTGGGAAACAGAACAATGAACGAAGAACAGGCGCGGGAACGCATCAAAGAGCTCAAAGACTTCTATACCCACATCACGGTGTATATCGCGGTCAACGCGTTCTTGCTGGGCGTCAACGTCATCACCGGCACGGACACCTGGTGGTTCCTGTTTCCGCTGATGGGATGGGGCATCGCGATTGTGATCCACGCGTTCACCGTGATGGGTACGGGCCACAAGTGGGAGCAGCGCAAGATGGAAGAGCTGACCGGTCTGAAAAACACGCGTGACGAGATTCAGCAGCTGGCCGAGCGCACCGACAGCCTGGTCACCATCATGTCCAGCGTCAACTGGGAAAAAATTGATCCCGAGCTGATGGACACCCGCAAAAACCTCGACAGCGCCCGGGCAAGAATTGCCGAACTCAGACAAAATTCTGATCCGGCCAGCCAGGCTGAGCTCACTCGAGAGATCGAGAAGCTGGAGGCTTTTGTCACCAGCCCAAAATTTGAGTACTACGACATGGCGGCGGACGGCAAGCCACCGAACTGAGCCAGTTTTCGCTATTCCTCGAAGCTGTCCATAAACAGGTTGTTGTCGGCGATCACGCGCTCGATCGCGCCGGCATCGCAGGGCTCACCGCGAAGCTCACCGCGCTGATCCTCGTCCGGGCAGTTCATGGCGAAGTCCCGCAGCGGGCTGTTGAGCCGAGGCAGATGACTCGGCGAACCGCCACCGTTGTCCGCCAGCGGGTGAAGCTGCAGATTCGGGACCACAAGATCCCCAGCATTTTGGACTCGGCAGCTGGAATCGGTTACCACGTTGCCCAAAGAGTCGGTGTCACCGCCTGACGAAAACAGGGAACACGTTCCCTCTATTGCGCTGTTGCCGATGGTGCTCGACGCGCC
>JBCDKA010000001.1:0-218288 GCA_038747195.1 Pseudomonadota bacterium | reverse complement strand
GTTCCCAGCGTCACATAGCCAATCATCTTGTTCCTCCGAGCGGTTTGAGCATTTATTATGGCAAGATGGGTACTGTACAAAAACACAGTATTCGGGGCAACTTCGAGCGGTCGGATACCACCAGAAGCAAGGTCGCTGGGAACGCGACTGGAATCGCAAGCTACGAAGCGCGGACTTTTAGCGAGTCCTCAATCGCGGTTCCAGGCGCTCGACGAAGTTGTCTGCTGCGTCAATCGCCAGCACTCGCTCCCGTTGGGCGGCCACGTCCCGCTGAAGCTGCTCTACCAACACCTGAAACGCCGGTTGTTCTGCCAGCGGTTTGAATCGTGGATCAAAAAGCACCTGTTGATAGTGGCGGTACCCAGCCGCGTAGGCGTCCTCGAACAGCCTCAGCGCGGCCTCACGCTCGCCGAGGAGAAGCTTATTCATTGCCCGAAGTGACAGCACTTCCGGATTGCCGCCAAACCCAACCCGCTGAAGGCTACTGAGCGCTTGATCGAGCTCCAATAGCAATTGCCCGGAGCGCTCTTGGTTTCCAACCTCCTGCTGGGCAAAAGCAAGGAACTGAATAAGGTCGATGATCACCGTGTCCTGGGTGGAGGCAACCGGCCAACGGATCGCTTTCTCCAGATACTCGATGCCTGACTCGTAGTCGCCGTTGACGATTCGGATGGCACCAACGACGGCGGCAAAAAAGGGCGGCGCACGATCCAGGTCAAAGCCCTGCTCTCCCATCATCTGCCTCAGCGGAGCCTCCATCCGCTTAGGTTTACCCTGCAAGCGGTAGATAAAGACCCGCCGCATCCAGGTTCCAGGCGCCACGGGCGGCATGGATTCGGCACGATCCTGCCAATAGTGAGCCTGCTCAAAGAGCGCCAGCCGCGCGTAGCCGTAGGCAATAAACGAGCAGAAGAAGTAGGGGTCGCCATCGTTCTCGGCCTCAGCCAGGATCCAGGATTTCCCGGCAGCGATCAGCTGCTCGAAGCGGCCGTAGCGGTCGTAGAGCTGAAACAGCTCAGAGTAGGCCGGCTGGGGCGGATTGGGCAAATCAAGCAACCGTAGCAGCAGCCCTTCAGCGGCCTGGAAGTCCCCTTTGTTGCTGTGTCGGGTAGCGACGTTTGTCGCCAACCGAGGATCCAGCGGATTTCTTCTCAGCGCTTCCTCGAGCACCTGTCGCGACTCGTCCTTTTCGCCCAGGCTAAATAGCGCATTACTCAACCAGGTTGGCGCACCGGCGATGTCGGGATCCAGACTCAACGCTCTCCGAAGCGGCTCGACGGCAGCCTCATCCTGGCCCCTGGTCGACAGCACAAGACCATGCGCCGCCAGCACAAACGCATCATCGGGATTCAGTGCCAGTGCAGCGCCAACGTCCCTAGCGGCCTCACCTATCGGGTCATCGCTAAGGCTGCTGCGCGCCGGCGCCAACAGGAAGGATAACGCACGCCCGGCCAGTGGAGACGCGTACTCGGCATCGGCAGCGATCGCCGCGTTGAAATGACCCAGCGCTGCCTTGGCAAACCCAGGAGTTCTGGCCCGCAGATATTCGCGGCCCAGCAGAAACTCCTGGTAGGCGACCGGTTTCGGTTCATACAGTGCTGCCGGCGTTTGAGCTGCGAGGGTGGATGAGAGCTGCTCCGCGACCGCCACCGCCACGTCGCTCTGCAGCGAGAAAATATCGGCCATGGTGCGATCGTACGTCTCACTCCAGAGGTTTTGGCCCGTGTGATCGGTCAGAAACGTGGTGATGCGGAGCTGATCATCAACCTGGCGGACGCTTCCCGTTAATAGATAGCGGACCCTGAGGCGGCTCGCCAATTCCTCGGTCTCCAGCTCGGCCCCGCGAAATGCGAAGGATGAAGCTCTGGCAACCACGTTCAGGTCCGGAAACCGGGTCAGCTGATGCAGGATCTCTTCACTCAGGCCGTCGCTAAATCGGCGACCGTCCTCGCCGTCACCGAGATCCTCCAGCGGCAGAATCGCAATCGAGTTGGGTGGCCGGTCCGTTAGCTCGCCCCCTGTCGGCACGCCATCGGAGAAAAATTTGCCGCCGGCCGCCAGTGCCAACACAACGAGACCAGCGGTCAATACCCTTTTGAGCTGGGCCGGGCGACGAGCGGCGCTGGCCAGCGAGTCCGAAACCTCAGCCACGGTTGGACGGGCGCCCGGATCGGACGCAAGGCACCTCAGAGTGAGCGCTCGTAGACGCCGGGGCAGCCCTCGGCCATCAATCGACTGGCGGCCGCTTTGCTCAGCGAGCGCCTCCAGCGACATAGGCTTCACGGGATAAGTGCCGATGAGCAAGTAATACAAGACGACACCGAACGCGTAGATGTCGCTCGCGGGCGACAGGGGCATTCCGCTGAGAAGCTCCGGCGCCATCGCTACCGGAGAACCGGTAAAGGCAGGTGTGCCTGGCTCTCCCCCGGAGCCAAAATCCATCAGAATCGGCGTCGCACCGGACTGGAGCATGATGTTGCCAGGCTTGATATCCCCGTGAACCAGACCCGCTTCGTGAATGGCTGCCAGCGCCTCGCTGAGTGGCCGCGCCAGCGCCAGGGTGTGCTCGATGCTGAGAGGCCCGTCTCGATTAATCCGCTGCTTGAGCGTGTCACCCTCAATCAGCTCTGACCAGATGCCTGCCTGACCGCCATCGATTTCAGCACCATGGATCGTCAGCACGTTGGGGTGACGCACCCGCGCCAGGCGGCGGGCTTCTTCGACGAGGTCCGCGGGGTTTGGGCCCTCGCCTTCCCGATCGCGGCGCGCCAGCTTGAGGGCCACGTCCCGTTTTAGAGTGGAATCATACGCGCGGTAGACCTTGCCAAAACCACCCTCGCCAATTTCCTCACGAGCGCTCAGGTGTCGCCAGTGGAAAAGAAAGGGCCCGTCGGTGTCCCCGTCGGTCTCGCCCATTTTGAATGCCTGCACGACGCGGCTGAGCTGGTACAAACCGGGGGAGACCCGCTCCGCGTCGTCTCCGACCGGCTCCCCGTCAGCGATCGCTTTCAGCAGGCGGTCTTTGTCTTGCTTATCCATGGATCATGGCGCCGAGAGCCGGGGTGTCCATCGCACAAGCCAACGTGGCATGGAGCAATCTCTCCGGTCAGCCGCGCTTGAGGGCGCCCTTCCCTGTGGGCCGCCTGATTTCATCCGCTGCCGGCATCCAGGGATGACCCTCGTTTTCGGGCTCAACATCCTGGGAATAGGCAGCCCAGGTGTCGAGCCGCGGCGAGGAGCGGGGCCAGCCATCGACCGGTTCACCGTAGCCGGCCCAGATTTTGCCGAAGGCGTAGAGATTGTCGCGAGGGTCGCTGTAGTCCAGGCCGCCGGGGAGCGACTCGACCTTGCCGTGCCGAGCCAGGGCCGGCCTCGTTGAACCCAGCATCAGTCCGGCACCCGCAATACCCGCCACGCACAGCGCCTCGCGCCGGCTGACCAGATGATCTATCAGGAATGACTGCATTTCACACCCTCCCAGCCCGATGCACGACGACTTCGGGCCGTCACAACCATAGGCAATTCCCTTGACGCGAGCAATGGAACGAATTTTTATGGTAAAGCGCACAACCAAGTCCGGCGAAGCAAATTTCGAGGACACCTAGAACTGTCGAGGCGTTTGCGAGGATCTCGGCTACTGGTTGCTTGTTTTCGGGACACCAACTGCCAAACGCAAAGGCCGGGCCTCGCCGGGTTTCGGAAACGCTACCAATGAACCAGCTGGCGCGGATTACGCCGCAATCGCGCATGAACAACCAGGATGAGGGAATAAGGATGTCGATCTATGGCGGAGAAAACGCGCGAGTTGCGCCGTTTGGTGCTGCTGGTCGGTTGCGCTGTCGGGGCGGTCGCTCTAGCTGAAACGTACACCTACGATAACGCTGGCCGATTGACCGGTATCGTCTACGACGATCCGGACCGGACCTTGATTCGGCTGGAGCTCGATGATGCGGGCAACCTGGTCAGCCAGTCGCGTTCGACGGAGTTTGTTTTTGTCGACAGCTTCGAGGAGTCGTCACCATGAGGCCCGCTCCGGCAAGAACAGATTCGCCAGTGCTTATGGTCGCACTGCTGGTTCTTTGTCAAATACCGATAACGTCAGCGCAGGACGCCTATCGCGTCAGGGACCTCCTGCCCGGCCCGAACAGCTCGACACCGGGTGGACCATTCGAGGTCTCAAACGGACTCCTTTACTTCTCCGCCAATACCGGTACCGACGGCAGCATTATCGTCGATCTCTGGCAAAGTGACGGGACAGCGCTCGGTACGCGCATCGCGATGGATTCCGTGGGTAGCCAGAACCCCGAATTTCTTACGGATGTCGATGGTGAGCTCTACTATGTGGCCACCGAATCCAACACCGGTCGCGAACTGTGGCGGCTGGTTGGCGGCACTCCACAGCGCGTGACCGATATCCGCAGCGGCAACCTGTCTTCCAACCCGGAGGGTATCGTTAACGTCAACGGTACCGTCTACTTTACCGCCATCAGCGACGCCTTTGGCCGGGAGCTCTATCGCACCGATGGCGTGGGCGCGGTCCAGGTCGTCGACCTGACGCCCGGCGATGACGACACCGAATTTTCAACCATCGCCACTGTCCCTAATTTTGCCGTCTTGGGTGACCAGCTGCTGTTTGTTGCTGACGACGGCATAAGCGGTCGTGAACTGTGGCGCACACAGGGAACCGCAGCGACCACGGTGCGTCTGACCGATTTCGCTCCGGGCAGCGAATCGACGCTGTCTTACCGAAACGATCCGGATGCCGGGGATAGGTTTGAAAACCTGCTGACCGTCGGCAATCAGGTTTTTTTTTCGGGCACCCTGGCTCCCAATAACCACTTTCTCGGTGTCACCGACGGAACGGAAGCTGGAACACGCGTGCTCCGGGAGTTTGGCGGAACGCGCCCTAACGATTTTGCTGAACTCAACGGCCAGCTGCTCTTTTCCGCAGACGAGCTGTGGCAAAGCGACGGTACCGTTGCCGGCACGACGGAATTAGCCGACATCAGTCTTTTCGGTCCGTCTTTTCCAACCTTTCTCACCACCGTCGGCAACTTTACCTATTTCACAGTTCTCGGCGACAGCGGCGACGAATTTTGGCGCACTGACGGAACCAACGCAGGCACCATTCGGCTGGCGCCCGTGGGCACCGGCAAGCCCATTGGCCTTGACGGCGTAGCGTACTTTTCTGCAGCGGATAATGAATCCGGCCAGGAGCTTTGGGGCAGCAACGGTATGCCTAATGGCACCTTAGGCCTGACCGATATCAACCCCGGTCCTGGCAGCGCGGTGTTTAACCAGCTAGCTGCCGTGAACGGTCGAGTGTTCATGGCTGCTGACGACGGCGTCAGCGGCGAGGAGCTGTGGGCCATCCAGGTGGGTGAAGTCACCGAGACCGACAGCGCGGCAAACTTCGAGCTCAGCGGCAGCACGGGCGACCCGATCAATACCTTCACCGGCGAGCTGTTTGAAAACCCGGCCGCAGACCTCGACCTCGGCGGGCCGCTGCCGCTCACCTTCAGCCGGTATTACGCATCGGGCCTCAGTGCGGACGGCATCGTTGGCTCGGTAGGCCGCAACTGGCGGCACAACTATGAATGGAGTCTGATCCGCAGCCCGGGCACGGCGGAGCTCATCACGCCCCGCGGCCGGCGACTTCAGTTTCTCGACGAAAATGGCACCTGGAATCTGGTGGGCGTTTCGGTCGACCAACCCTGGCAGCTGGTCACCGAAGGTACTGGCCTGGTGCTCGGCGATCCGGCCACTCAGTTGCTGTATGTGTTCGACGCCAACGATCGTCTCATTCAGATCCAGGATGTTAGCGGCAACACCCTCACGCTCACCTACAGCGGCGCAGGATTGCTAACCAGCGTCGCCGACGGTCTAGGCCGCAGCCTGACGTTTA
This sequence comes from Pseudomonadota bacterium, assembly GCA_038747195.1. Taxonomy (GTDB): domain Bacteria; phylum Pseudomonadota; class Gammaproteobacteria; order Xanthomonadales; family SZUA-38; genus JANQOZ01. Next base: position 212,383 of record JBCDKA010000001.1, on the reverse strand, counting down.
CCCAGCAGCCTGGCGGACTGCTATCGCAGCTTGAAGACGACAACGGGAGAGTCGTCGCTTTCGATCATACGGGCGAGGATCTGACGACGTTGACGGACGTGAGGGGCGGACAAACCCGCTACAGCTACACCGGTGCAGGGCTGCTTACCAGCACGGAACTGCCCGAAGGCAACGTTCGTTTCAGGCAGACCTGGGACAATCAGCAGCGGGTGTCGACGCAAAGCGACGACGACGGCAACGTGATGAGCCTGACGTACGAAGGCGCGCAAACGCGCATCGTTGATCCGTTGCTGAACGAGCAGGTGCATGAGCATAGCGGCGGCGGCCAGCTCACCGGGATCACCGACGCGGAAGGCGAAACCACGGGCTACGTCAGCGACGGCGACGGGCGCAGGGCCGGCGTGGTAGATCGTCTCGGCGGCACGTCCTCGTTCCAATACAGCCCTGACAGCGGCCTGTTGGAGCAGCTCACGCGCGCTGACGGCCAGTCCATCAACTATCAGGAGGCCGACTATGTTGTGCGCGGCATCAGGTTCCGCAACTACACGTCCATCACCTACCCCGACGGCACCAGCATAAGCTTTGGCCGAGACGGCGCCGGGCGCCTGACTTCGCTGACGGACCAGGCGGGTGGCGTCTGGACATTCTCAAGAAACGCCGCCGGCCAGCTGCTCAGCTCGACCAATCCGCTCGGCGGTACCACCATCCAGACTTTCAACCCAGACGGGACCCTTGCAACACGCACGGATCCTGCGGGCGATACGACCTCGTTCTCCTACGATTCGCTGCGTCGGCTCACCGGCATCACTTATCCGGGTGCTGACTCGGTCACGCTGACGCTTAACGACGCTGATCAGCTTACGGCCGTTACCGACGCACGCGGAAATACAACCAGCCTCAGCTATGACGCCAACGGCCGTCTGACCGGTTTTATCGATCGCGCTGGTGAAGCCCGTTTGTATGGCTATGACAGCAGCGGACGCCTGACCAGCGTCCAGCGTCCAGAGGGTCACGTTGTCAGTCTGGGCTATGACAGTCGGGGCCTGCTCACAACACTCCAGGACAATCTGGGTGAACTCATGAGCATGGACTACAACGCGCTCGGGCAGCTCTCGGGAATTTCTGACAGCGGCGCAAACCGCACGAGTTTCAGCTATGACGAGGAAGGTGGACTTACCGAGATCCGCGACCCAGATAATGCGCACGCGCAGCTAGGCCTGAACCCAACGGGCGGGCTCAGCAGCATAGCAACGGGTACGAACGCACCCACATCGGTGAGCTTCGACAGCAACGCCCGACCGATTGGGCAGCAGCTGCCGAGCGGCAGATCAATTTCCCGAACCTTTGACGCCCAGGGGCGGGAAAATCAGGTCCAGACCGGCCCGCTGCAGACCAGCCGCAGCGTCGACGCGCTGGGGCGCGCCACCAGCGTCACGAATTCAGCAGGCATCAGCGCGACGGCGCAGTACGACAATCAGGGCCGCCTGACGTCATCAACCGACCGGCTGGGCCAGACCACCAGCTATAGCTATGACAGCCGCAGCCGAGTCTCCGGCGCGACCTTTCACGGCGGCGCTGGCTCGGTCAGCTACACCTACGACGCCAACGGCAACCTGACACGCGCGCTTTATTCCGACGGTACAGACATCAGCGCCACGTTTGATGCCGAAGATCGACTGGTTTCTGGTTCCGGGCTAACGCTTGCCTACGACGGAAACGGCGAGGTGATTGAGTCGAACGACCTTCAAATGACCCGTCGCTCCGACGGCCGACTGCTCACCGTTGCCTACCCCAGCGGCATGACCGTCAGCTACACCTATAACGGTCGAGGCCTGCTCGACACCGTCAGCGACAGCATGGGCAACAGCGCCAGCTTCAGCTACAGCCCGGCGGGACGTCGTAGCGCGATTACGCGATCGAACGGCGTCACAACCAGCTACGAATATGACGCCTCCGGACGTCTTACGCGACTCCGGGTCGCCAGCGGCGGGACACAAAAAGGCGTTACCACTAAGGGTGGCGGAAGCTTCCTCGATCGACGTCTGGCTTACGACGCCGACGCGCGGCTGTCCCGCGTGACAGGGCTTGAGCCACTGCCTCCCAACTTCGACGCCCTGCCTGATTTGGATTTCACGTTTAATGCCGCGGGACAAACCGACGGCAAGGTTTTTAACCCCCTCGGCCAGGTCACTGAAGCTGGCGCAACGCAGTACGGCTGGGATTTAGCCGGGCGCGTGCGGCAAATCTCAGATGCAACCGAGACGGTCGATCTGGACTACGACGCTACGAACCGGATGATCGGCATGAGCCAGGGGGGACAGCAGAACGGGTTCCGCTGGAACTACGCGACCGGCAGGCCAAGCCTGGCGGTTCAGTCTGTTGACGGGCAGGACTGGTTTAACTGGACCAGCACCCCTGAGGGTGAGCCGCTGTGGCGCAGCAACGTCGACGGATCAGGCGTCTGGTTTCCACATTATGATGAATTGGGGAACGCGGTGCTTGCCACCGACGAAAACGGCACCGCGGGCAATCAGGCGAAATTCGACGCATTCGGAAAGGTGCTGGCCGGCGCACCCCTGTGGCCGCTGGGCCCGCGCGCTCGGCAGGGCGGCCTGTCGCTCACCGGCGACATCTACAGCGACGCGCCCGGCGAATACGTCCACAGCGGCGCCCGCACCCGGATCAAACCACGAACCGGCGGTGACTTCGATCCCACGGATCAAAACCCGTACAGCATCGGTCGCTTCGGGTCCCCACTTCCGGAAGTCACCGACGACAGGGGGCGTCCAATTAGCCTGAGCACGTTGGTCTTTGACGACGACCCACTGATCAACAGCCTCGGTCGAAGCCTTGCCGGAAGGATTTCGAGCAACGTGCAATTCGAGGATGACCCCCAACTCAAGCTGACTAGCAGCTTTGGGTTAGCTGACGACCCCTTCCTTATTCCTAACGCCATTCAACCCAAAGTCTGTGTGCCCAATAGACGTGAAAGCGTCGAAAAGGAGATTCAGCGACTCAAGAAACGTCTTAAGTCGATCCAGGTTGAGATCGGGAGCATCGGGTCAGAAGTTGTCAACCGCCTGTCGATCAGCATACGAAACGGAGGCGAAATCGATTTGTCGTTTGTACTCGGGTCGGAGCAGGAAAACTCGAGAAACATCATCCGTAGAGAAATGCTGTCCATGGAGGAAGAAAGCATCCAGAGACAGCTGCGCGAGCTGACAGAAGACTTGAAGCAGTTGAAGTCCATCATTCCTGAATTGCCCGAGATAGTCGTTATCTGCTGACGGTCGAAAGAATTCTGGCCAGTATCAGGAAGCAGGCCCCGGCGACGCGCAGACCGGCCATATCATCCTCGTCTGCTGCTATCGTGCCGACCCGGCTTGGCAAAATTTTTGATGCCGGAGTTTGTTGCCTCTGCTAAGCCTCTCTGGTTTCCGTCCGACAAGTCAATTGCGTCGGTTTCTGCAAGAACAACAGCCCCGTAGGGCAGCAAAGCAGCGATCGTGTACATCTAAAAAAGCGGCTACCCATCTAGCGCTGCACGCGGGTCTTTCAAAATCTCCGGATGCCGCATCTTGATCATCCCCGTCAGCTTCTTCGGGAATGCGTCGAAGCTCGACGTCTTGCGGCCGAAGCCGCGGGACATGAAGTCCCCGGGATGGTCGCTCATATCCAGCCAGGGCGGGAAGCTTAGGATGTCGTTAAAGTGCCAGGTGGCCGGCGCGTTAAGCACTTCAGGATTGGCCACATCGCTGAGTGAACCGTGATAGGTATTCCAGTCCTGAACGCGAAACGTCGGGCCGGCGTCTTCCGTCATCGGTTCCATAAACGTGATGTCATCGTCGCGGACCCAGACGTCATCCCCGATGATCATTGCCGGGCCCAGCGGATGATTGTCGGTAACCTTATAACCCGGGCGCTCCGGGCTTTTCTTGTGGCCGTCGATCGCGCTGACGCGGGTCATCGGTTTCGCCGGAAAATAGCCGATATCGACGGTCTTGCCCGTAAAGGGGTTAGTGAACTGCTCCAGATATTGGCCGGTTTTGACGTCGGTATAAAATACCATGCTGATCGCCGTCGTTTCGTAGCCGCCGCGATCGTCCATCGACTTGGTCTTGAGAATAGCGCCAACCCAGACGTCCCACATCGGCGTGCTGACCTTCTCAACCATCACCATGCGAGACAGCTTCGCCCACCAGTGAACGACGTCGTCGCCCATGGTGTGAGCAAGCTTGCGCGTGATGAGCTGAATGTCGCCGGGATCGAACGGATTGAGCTTGAGCTGCGCGCCCCGGGCGGCGGGAATCCCCAAAACGGATACGGTTGCGGCGGCGCCGAAGGCACCAAGTGCAGTTCTGCGTTTCATGGTCTTAACTCCCTGCGGCTACCAGTTCCGCTTTGAGTTGAAATAGCGAGCCGCTTCCTGTGGCGTATCGGGGATGTGGTCGAGCTGCAGGCCCGGGTCCAGCGGCGGTCGATACTTTTCATATACCGGCATCACCAGCGCCATCGGGATGTCCGGCAGCTTGTGACGCTTGCGGAAGTCGCCGATTGGGATGGAGGCGGCAATAAACTCCTCGTGCACCGACTTGGCCATCGCCACCTCTTTGCCGAACGGACCATAGATGCTGGTCCCGCCGGAACCACTGTAGTCGGGAAAGCCGGGCTGATCAGGCGACAGCGACTGGTTGATGGTGATCGTGTAGTTTTGGTTGAACAGCGACGAAGACTGCGAGTCGGTGGCGTTGAAGCCGCCGGACGAAAAGCGGACGCCGATCTCCATACCCTTGATGCTGAGGGCGCGATGGATATCCGGATCATAGGGAGAAATCAACAGGGACAGGTTACCGATGTCGGTTCGCGCCACCGGTAGAACCGCGTCGGCGCCATACATCTCGACGAATCGATCCAGCACGTCGTAGACCGATGTGGTGTACATCGTCCAGTCAGGCCGCAGGCGGACGTTGTGCTGTTTCCAATGCTGCGCGACAACCTCGCCGTCCGGGCCGATCAGCACACCGTTGAGCAGCAGATGGCCTGGCCAATCCTTATCTCGCGCGTAGGTCCCAAACGCGATGTAGCAGCCGTACTGCTTGGCTTTCTTGCCCAGCGCCTCGGTTTCTTCGCCAGGGACTTCAATGGCTACCTTCAATGCCTCTTCGCGAGTCCAGGGGTTCCAGCCCATGATCGGCTGCTCGTGAAAACAAATCAGATCCTGCGGTCCGGGAAAGCCGTTCGCGCTATCGATGAGATCCAGCATCAGGTTCAGATTCTTGGTCATCACCGGCTTCGGATTCTTAGCGTCAGCCGCGTGAATGGGCGACTGGATGGCGGTCACCCTAAGCACGTCTTTGCGTAGCGCCACGCGTTCGTAGTTGCCGTCCGCCGCAACGCTGATGTCGTTGTCCACCGACGAACGCTTGGTCTGGGCAGAAGCCGCAGGCGCGGCACCAAGAACACCAGCGGCCGCGGCCGTGGACGCCGTCCCCATGGCCTTCATCATCTGGCGACGACTCAGCGACGAGCTTTGATCTTTGGGTTCGGAAGCCATTGCGTGTTACCCCCTTGCCTCATGAAGCCCGGCTCGGCTTCAACTAGTGTCTGTCTAAAGCCTGAGCAAATACCTTAGCACGCTCTCGCCGAAGCCCCTTTTGACCTGGTCTGGAACGACTCGACGAGGAGAACACCAACTGCGGCTTGCGGTTAAACTGCCGTGCTTTAGCTTGCGGGACGGCCACGCCTTGGGACCACTCAACGGATTTAAGATCATTGAAATCGCCGGGATCGGACCGAGCCAGCTGTGCGGCATGCTGCTGGCCGACATGGGGGCGCAGGTGCTGCGTATCGATCGTCCCGGGGAGCTCGACCCCGGCATTGCGATGCCGGCGAAGTTCAATCTGATGAACCGCAGCCGGCCGACGGTGGAGGTGGATCTAAAGCAGCCCGAAGGGGTTTCGCTCGTGCTGCAATTATGCGCTGATGCGGACGCGCTGTTTGAGGGCTTCAGGCCCGGAGTGATGGAAAAGCTGGGTTTAGGCCCTGACGCCTGCCAGGCGCAGAATCCTCGCCTGGTCTACGGGAGAATCACCGGCTGGGGGCAGACGGGTCCGCTCGCTGACACAGCGGGCCACGACACTAACTACATCGCGCTTTCCGGGGCCCTCCACAGTATCGGCGACGCAGACCGCCCACCGCCGCTGCCGCTGAATCTGATCGGCGACTTTGGCGGCGGGGCGCTGTATCTGGCGATGGGGATGCTGGCCGCCATGCTCGAGGCCAGCCGCTCCGGTCAGGGGCAGGTGGTCGACGCGGCGATGGTGGACGGCGTGGCGTCCATGATGACCCTCTTCTACGGCCTGCTTGCCAGCGGGCGCTGGCAGGACCAGCGGCAAAGCAACCTGCTCGATGGCGCCGCACCCTTTGCCCGCAGCTATGAAACTTCGGACGGTGGGTACATCGCCCTGTGCGCGCTCGAGAACCGCTTTTTCCGAAATCTGCTAGATGCTTTGGAGATCGATGATATCGATCCCGCCGACCAGTACCGATTTCAGGACTGGCCCCGGCATACCGCACGCTTCACTCAGGCCATCGCCGGGAAAACCCGGCAGCAGTGGGCAGAAGTCTTAGAGGCACGCGACTGCTGCGCCGCACCGGTGCTGTCGCTGAGCGAGGCACCAGAACACCCGCACCTCAAGGCGCGCGGCACGTACGTCACGGTGGACAACATCGTGCAGCCGGCACCTGCGCCGCGCTTTTCCCGTACGCCCTCATCGACGCCAAACGCCCCGCAGGAGCCCGGGGTAGACGCCCGGCAGGCCCTGCTGGACTGGGGACTCAGCAAGCCGGAACTAGAGGACCTGACGCAAAAAGGTGTACTCGGATCGGGCCCGGCGTCAGCGACGAGCTAACCAGATTTCGGTAACCCTACTCGAAGCCTGAAGCGAAGATCAGTCCACCGGCGTCGGGAGCCCCGTCGCTCTGGATCTGAATGAACTTCACCGAATAGCCATCCCACCAGTCGTCGCGCCCCGCGGCGCAGGCGGGTCGCTCGCCCACCCGCCAAGTCAGCGTATTATTGCCAGCCACCAGCCAGGCCGGATCCAGCGGAAGGCGAAAACTCTTCCAGTCGCGCCACTGACCGCTGACGCAATTTTGCTCCGCGTACTCGTAGGGGTTCACCTCCAGCTCCGGCCCGCCGTTGATGCTCAGACGAACCTGTCCGCGCAGCGGCTGGGCCAGCTGGCCAAACAGCACCGGGCTGTTGATTTCGGCGGGGAGGTTCACGTTGACCGTAACCGTATCCCCGATCGGCCGATTGCCGTTGGCCTGTAGATAAACCACGTCGTCAGCGGTGTATGCCTGATAGTTGCCCACGACCGGTCCGTCAAAACGGATGTTGTCCCAGTGGAAGGTATAGGTGTCGGTGTTGCCGTGCCCCACCGGCGTATAGGCATGCGTTTTGAAGAGCACCAGCCCGCGGGTAAAGGGAAGGCCCTCGGGAAGATTGACCGTGTATTCGTCGAAGCTACCGTCAGCGGTCTCGATCCCCCAAACCACCCGATCATTTTCCAGGCGGATACGCATGGTTCGGCGGATCCGGCGATCGGAGATGGCCGGATCACTTGGATGCAGTGCGTTCCAGTAGGCCCAGTCATATTCAAAGAACTGACGCTCGTCCACCTGCCATCCGTAAGGATCAAGATCGCCGCTACCCACCCGCACGTGGCGCACCAGCTCGCTGAAGTTGAGCACGATCCGGTCCAGCGGATAGCGCTCGTCGATGGCGGACTGCGGTGAAGCTGCTCCCACCCGAAGCTGATCCCGCGGCGTGATCAGTACTTCCCACCAAACCCGCTGACCGTGGCCGAGGTTGATGTTGACGTCAAACTCCAGCGTGCCGCCGTCGCTGAAGTCGAACTCCTGACGCGGCCAGAAGGCGCTGTTCGAGTAGGCCGTGACCTCACCCAGCGCCGACATCATGTGGTTTTTACAGAGGAAGAAACTCTCGTCCGGCCGATCACCGTTCGAGGTCTGGCTGGTGTTGACGAGATGCTGCGGCAGCGGTGACACGGCCGGGTTAGGCCCATCACAATTCATGTTGTGGTCGGCAAGAAAACCGACAAAGTTCTTGCTGAACTGCTCCTGCGGATGATTCCGATGGGTCACCACGTAGTCGAAGGTTCGAGGCAACAGGTCCTGTGAGGGAGCCGGCGGATCGCCGTCGAAGGTCTCTTCAAGAGCCCACTGGATCGGCTGGGAAGAGGCACTGAAAGTTGCGGCGGAAAAAAGCAGGACCAGCGACCGGTAGACGCGGGCCCGTTGACCATGAGTGGAAATGGACACGGGGCTCTCCTTGATCAGTCAAATTGTCGGGTCGGCTGAAGCGGGCCGACCGCGTCACGGTAGCGGCGCGCCAAGCGAAGAAATGAGACCGCCATCGCAAATTCCTGGCTGTTTTCTCAACGCCAACAAAAAGTTAAGTCTTCTCTAACGCAAATTTCACCAGCTTCACGGCGTGGCGGATTCTCGGATGATGTTCGAGCCAGGACGCATGGCTCCAACAGCAGTACTGCAGAGAACCGGGTGCTGGAAGACACAGGCTCCCGGACGCCTTCCCCGGATATAATCAGAACCGTCACAACGTCTGGGGCCCCCATTGACCGACCTGTTCATCTCCTACGCTCGCGGCGACCACCAGCAGGCAGGGCGCCTCGCGGCCGCCATGGAGGCAGCAGGCTATTCGGTGTGGTGGGATCGCCAGCTGCTGAGCGGCGACGAATTTTCCGCCCAGATTGAAGAGTCGCTCAAGGCTGCCACCGCGGTCATCGTTTGCTGGTCCGTAGAGGCTTCCAAGTCTCGTTGGGTTAGGGACGAGGCATCCTTGGCGGCAGATTCGGGCAAGCTTGTTGCGGTCAGCCTCGACGCGAGCGACCCGCCGATCGGGTTTCGCCAGTTTCACTGCGAAGATCTGTCGGGATGGCGAGGTAGCGCTGACAACCGGTCGATTCAGCAACTGCTGCGGGCCATCCGTGCCAAGCTCGATCCCGACGCTTCGGCTCCGGTCGTGGAGGCGGCAGATCCGTCGATGCGCCCAAGGTCTTGGGTGGCAGCTGCTGCGGCGCTTGGGCTAATTGCCTTTCTGGCGTTTGGCACGATGTTCATTTTCCAAAACCGGGACAATTCCAATGAGGCGTCCGACGCGTCAGCCTCGATACCTGGGGTGGATCCAGTACAAGAGTCAGCTGGCGTTCGTCGCTATGGCATCCTGCTGCCGCAAGACGCACCGGTGACCTTCATCGGGGCCTCGCCGCTGCGCACCCCGGCACCGGCGCTGGCCATTACGCCTGACGGGCAGAAGCTGATTTACACCGGGCCGTCTTCGACGGACACATCGCAGCTGTTTCTCCGAGATCTTAGTGAGTTTGCTGTCACTGCCATCCCGGGGACCGGCGGAGCCTACCATCCCTTTGTCTCGCCGGACGGTGACAAGGTGGCGTTTTTCGCCGAAGACGAGTTGCGAATTGCGCCGCTAGACGGCGGCACCGTGCGTACGGTTCTCGCCACACCCAATCCGCAGGGCGGCGCCTGGTGGGGTAACGACAAGATCATTTATTCCGATCGAGAAGGGCGTTTCACCTGGTGGGTCAGTATCAACAACCCAACGCCAAACGCCTTTACCCTGGCCGAGCCTACGATGCCGGATGGCGCCAGAATAGAATACAGCACCATCATGAGGCCAATGCCGGGCGGTGAGACGGTTCTCACCGTGGCATATCCTGGTATCGAGACTTTCGGGCGACTGGTTGCGCTGGATCCTGCCCGTGGCACGCTTGAAACCATTATCGATCTGGCGGTTTCGGGCTGGGCCAGCAATCGGGCGTTGGTCTACGTCATGGCGAACGAGCTGTTTGCCGTCGACTTCGACAACGCAACCAACCAGGTGTCCGGCGAGCCTCGTCTGCTTGGCGGAGAGCTACGGCGAGATGCAACGCTTCCACAATTTGTGCTCTCGGACCAGACGCTCATCTATGCCACCGGGGGACCCTACCTGCAGCTACAGATTGCAAGGGTTGGGCTCGACGGCAGTATCAGCAAAACGGCGATCGCCGACGAACGTTTCGGAAACCTGGCCGTATCACCTGATGGTCGGCAGGTTGCAGCGACCGTCTACGGCAACCAGACCGACATCTACCTTTACGACATGGAAAGCGGCGAGTCGCGCCGTCTGACCCGTGGTGGTGGCAATCACCATCCGGAGTGGGCTGAGGACGGCGACACCCTGTACTTTGCCCACGAGGGCAGCGACGAACCACAGGGTGTTTACCGGACTTCGACGTCTTCCGCCGGGTTTGAAAAGTCTCTTTTCCTCGAGACAAAGAGCTACCTGGTTCGGATGAGCGCCAACAACCTCGCCGCCATGTCAGTGCCCGGCGAAGGTGGCTTGGATTACGCGGTCGTGGATCTCAAAACCGCGGAGCAAACATTGATCGCTCAGCAGCCGGACGTCGAGGAAGATCTGGGCCACGCTTCTCCCGACCACCGCTGGATGGCTTTGACGGTCGATGCCTCAGGCCGCTATGAAGTCGTCGTCATGCCCCTGTTTCGTGATGGTCCCACGATCCCGGTATCGACCCAGGGTGGCGAGGAACCCACCTGGTCAGACGACATGTCCAGCCTTTACTATCGCTATGGGACCCGCCTGTTCCGTGTGCCGGTAAGCCAGAACGACGGTGAGCTGGTGCTCGGGCAAGCGGAAATAGTCCTAGACGACCCGAGGTGGGTAAACGTTGGCGGCTACTCCTATTGGCCGGACCCTGGCACCGGTGGCTTTCTCATTCTGCGAGACAATCAACCGCCAACCGCGCGGGAGCTGAGGGTGGTCGAAGGTTGGCGCAGCCTACGCTAGCCCGAGGAACAAACTCTCGGCCTTAGCTTCGACGCCGGCTGCCGTGTCGTCGGAAGATTTCTTTGCTTTCCCGAAAAGCCTCAGCTGGGGCGCGGATCTTTGCCATGCGACGGCGGGCAGTCCTGGCCGCGGCGATATGATCCACAATCGGTGCGGGGTAGTTGCCGGGAATACGACAACCCTGGGCCACCTGCATAGACGCCGGCATGCGCCAAGGCTCGTGAATCCACTGGGCTGAGACACCTTCAAGTTCAGGGACCCACCTACGGATGAAGTCGCCGTTCGGGTCATGCTCCATGGATTGTTTTACCGGGTTATAGATCCGCACGGAGTTGATCCCGGTAGTGCCGGATTGCATCTGCATTTGGCTGAAATGGATTCCGGCTTCATAGTCGGTGAAACACCGAGCCAGATGCAGCGCGGGCTGTCGCCAGTGCTGCCAGAGGTGGTATGCGGAGAACGCAGCGAGCATCGCCCGCATCCGAAAGTTCAGCCACCCCGTCGCGTTGAGATACCGCATGCACGCATCGACAAACGGATAGCCGGTCAGACCTTGACGCCAGGCCTCAAAGCGATCCGGATCGAAAGCGTCTTCCCGCAGACCATCGGTGCTGCGCGCCAGGTTTTCGAATTCGATTCGTGGCTCACTCTCAAATTTCTGGATGAAGTGGCAGTGCCAGTGGAGGCGGCCCTCGAAGGCCTTGAGCGCCCTGGGCCAGGGCCCGCTGCGCCCCCGCGCGCCCTGCTGGGCCCGCCAGGTGCGCTGCGCAAGCTCGCGCAGCGACAGACTGCCCATCGCCAGATGGGCGCTTAGCCGCGAGCAGCTGTCCTCGGCGGTTTCGGGACTGGATAGCTCGCGGTGATAGCTTTCGCCCCGCGATTCCAAAAAGCTGCGCATGAGCCTGCGTCCGTGATCGGTACCGCCAGGCTGAACTGCACAATCCTCTTGCTCGAGCTCCGGCGACCAGTCTTCCCAGCCGGCGGTCGCCTGTTCCTGCTGCCACTCAAAGTGCTCTGGCAGCGTGACCAGCGGCTGCAACATCTGTCGCTTCCAGTGCCCGGCCCAGCCGTTGCGGTCTTTCAGCGGCCGAAACACCCCAAACTGACGGTGTTCGATCAGCGGCACCTGCTGCTCGCGGCACCAGCGTCGCAGCGCGATGTCGCGCAGATCAGTCCAGCGGGTGCCGGTTTCCTCGTGCGCGTGAATCCGCAGGCTGCCGCAGCGCTGCCTCAGTGATTCGAAGACCTCAAGGGCATCTCCCACTCGCACGCAAAGCTCGCCGCCCTGCTCGCGCAGCTCAGCATCCAGCGACTTCAGGCAATCCTTGAGGAAAGCCCACTGCCGCCAGGACCGATCGGGTTGCGTCCAAAGCTCCGGCTCGATGATGTAGAGGGCCAGCGTCGGGCCACGATCCAGCGCGCCGGCAAGCGCTGCATGGTCGTGTGTGCGAAGGTCCCGCTTGAACCAGACTACCTCGATCATGGTCCGTAGCGTGCGACAGCCGCCGTCAATCGGCGGTGAACGGCGCTCTCAGCCGAGCATAATCCGGCTGCCCTTAGCGCCGGCGACAATCGATTCGAGATTGAGCTGCGGTAGCAGCAGGCCAAAGGTGGCGCGGCTTGCGCGGCTCGCCAGGCGGGCCGTGTAGCCAACCGGCCGCCAGGGTGAATCCAGCTGAGCCATCGTGGCGAGATACACCGCCTCTTTGCCTGCCGCCAGCAGCGGGCTGGCGGCCGCTGAATTGCCCGCCACGAGCCACGTGGTGACGTCGCCAAAAGCAATCAGGGTTGGCGTACGCGACGGCCTGAAGTCTTTGAGCGGCCTACCGCGGAGGAAGCGACCCACGTTGCTGCCGGCCAGCTCCCCCATATCCATCGCGTGGTACGCCTGCTTGGCGATAGGCTCGCGCAGGGCAGCGCTGTCGCCGGCCACGAAAAGTGCGTCACTGGCCTGGCTCTGGAGTGTGTCTCGAACCGGCAGCCACCGATCGTCGGATGTGTTCAGGGCGGCGCCACGGAGAAAGGCAGGCAGTGCGAGTCCCGCCGTCCAAATGCACAGGTCGGACTTAAGGCGCTGGCCGTTTTGGAGGACAACGGTCTTCGCTTGCACCGATTCCACGGCAACCCCGGTGAGGACATCCACGCCGAAAGCCTCGCAGCGCTCGGCGGCATCAGCACCAACCTGTCGAGGCTGCTGGGACAGCAGCCGATGCTCTTGCTCCAGCAGTCGAATCTCAAAGCGCTCGTTGCGGTGACGTCGCCGCAGGATCTCCCCGACAGTCTCGATGCCCGTGATGCCGCCGCCGACCACAACCACCGAAGCTGGGCGTTTCCGGCGGCCCAGCCGGTCAAGTTCTGCGCTGATACGCTCCGCGTCTGCCACTCGACGCAGTTTCATGGCGTGTTCCTCAACGCCCGGGATACCAAAGCTGGCACCCTCACTGCCGGCGGCCACAATACAGGCGTCATAATCCCAGCTCCGGCCGTCCGTGCTGATCACCTGCTGTGCATCGACGTCGATTTGACTGACCCGCGCCTGCACAAATTCGTGGCCGTAGCGGGCAACGGCGGGACCAAAGGGCAGCTTGACGCCATCCGCGCGTTTAACGCCCGAGAGAATCTCATGGATGTTAGGGGTCCACTCAAACTCCCTCATCGCGTCCAGCACCGTCACCCGGTGGCGGCAGGAAAGCTGGGCTGCTGCCCGCAGACCAGCGAAATTTGCACCGATAATGACGACGCGAGGTTTACTGGAATGGCTTTTGGAAGATGGCATGAGGCTTGTTTCGAACCAATGATCCGCGAGCTTAGACCATGGTTCTAGAGCACACACACCAAAATGCGGCCAGTCCAAGCCGCTTGACCGGTTCCATGGAAACTCAGTCTGGTAACTCGACGCTGACGATCGCCTCAGCTTCAATTTCGACCAGGTAAGGGTCGCCGATCAGGCGCGCCTCGACCAGCGTGTTGGCCGGGCGGATCTCAGCAAAACGCTCGCCGTGAGCTCGGGCCACCGGCTCCCATTGCTCCGCGTCCGCGACAAAGACGCGGGTGCGCACCACGTCTTCCAGCCGACCGCCCAGCGACTCGATGGCGGCCTCGATCTTATCGATGACAAAGTGGGTCTGGGCGGCAGGGTCGCCCTCGCCGATCACCTGATCTCCGTGCGTGGCCGTTGTGCCCGATATCAGTATCCGATCCCCAACTCGAACCGCGCGACAGTACCCTGCCAATGGCTCCCAGGACGTACCGCTGAAGACGCGATGTCGGCCGGCAGCGTCCACCTCCGAGACAAAGACCTTGGGCACGTCCTCCAGGTGATCACTCAGATCTCCCGCTGCCGTCAGAAAAGGCGGCTTGCGGTATTCGTCACCGCAATTGCCCGGAATGGGTCCGAACTGTTCCAGCGCCTGCGCCAGCGCCGCCCGATCTGCGTCAGTCAGCGAAAGGGTAAAGATCTGTCGGTTTTCCGCCAGGTGATCGCCCTGGCCGAGACGCGCGCCGAGAATAACGCCGGCGACAGCCGGCTGGTCGAGCATGTAGCGGCTGGCCAACACCGGAACACTGACCTGATGACGATGAGCCACGGCAACCGCGGTGCGCAGCAGACCCTGGAACGCCTGCCAACCGCCCCCGGCGTCGATAAACCGCTTGTATTTCATCTGCGACCAGGTCGTCGGATTGGCAGGTTCCGGCTGACCGAGCCAGCGTTCGGATAGAAACCCACCCGCCAGGGTGCCGTAGGCCAGCAGGCGCACCCCAGATTCGCTGCACACTTCGCTCATTGCGCCGGCTGCCCGCTGATCGATCAGGGAGAAACTCAGCTGGTTGCTGACAATCGGCAGACCGCTCGCCAAGGCGATGCGTAGATGCGCCGCATCAAAGTTTGTCACGCCCAGCGCCCCGATGAGTCCTTCTTGCTGCAACTCTGCCAGGTAGGACAGCGCGTCGAGCCACGAGGGGTCTGGGTAATGCCAGGCGTGATATTGCAGAAGATCGAGGCGCTCGGTCTTTAGCCGCGTCAACGAACGCTCGACGGCGCGGCGTACCTCTTCCCGGGATGTGGCACCAGGCTTGGGCACCCATTTTGTGAGCAGCTGGGAGGCGTTACCCAACGGGTGTGTCGCGCGGAAATGCCCGGCGATGATTTCGGCAGAACCATAGTGGTCGGCCATATCAAACGTACTGAATCCGCCTTCGACGAACGGGGCCATATGATTGGCTGCCGCCTCCGGGTCGAGCGTCTGACCGTCGCGCTCAAGGTCAGCGATCTGCCAAAGCCCATTGAGGACCCGCGAAATAACGAGACCCGGCGCCAGTTCGGTGGTCTCAACCGCGCTGGCTGCCCTCGACGGTGTGATTCCCGAAGCCAAAATCAGTCGGGCAGCTGCGAGAATCGGGCCCGCCAATCATCGCCGGCACGGATCTGGAGAGCTCGACGGAAAACGAAGACGGTGGTGCCCAGCCCCATCACCAGCAGCCAAACCCAGGTGGAGTGGAAGTACCAGGCGCTTACCTCACCGCTGAGGTCTTTCCAAACGTGGATGACCAGAAAGCCGGTCAGCAGGAGCACTCCGCCGATACCCACAACCTGCTGAGACAGGCGTGAAGTCAGCGCGGTGATCTCACCGGCAAGCCGGGCGTTGACCCGGGGCAGCGTCAGCACCGTCACGCACATCAGCAGGAAGTTCACGAGCATCGCCGTCACCATAATGTCGATACCCAGAAAAAAATCTCCGGCGAAGTGGCTCCCCAGGACACCAACGCTCGCAATGACGCCGCTCAGCACCAGAGCAATGTGCGGGGTATGAAATCGGGAGTGCACCTTCGCCACGCCGCGGGGAAAGATTCCGTCCTCCGCCCAGGCGAACATGAGGCGCGAAACCGCGAGCAGCATGGCCGGCAGGTCGTTGATCAGTGCGACCGCCGCGCCGGCCAGGATCGCGGCGCCAAGACCGGTCGGCAGCAGATAGGCCAGCAGGCCGGGCGCCGAAATATCCCGGGCCTGGGCCTGCTCAGCGACGTACCACCAGGGGACCGCGTGATATACCGCCGCGGCAAACAGGAAATAAAAAGCGCCGACTGCGGTGATAGCCAGCAGGATGGCCAGCGGCAGATTGCGGGACGGCTTACGAGCCTCGCCGCCCGCCTGGGCAATCGCGTCGAAGCCAATGAAGCTGGAAAACATCAGCGCTGCCGCCGATAGGAATGTCATCCAGCGCCAGGGGGCATCCGGCTCATCGCTCACAGCCTGTCTGTCCCGCGCCAGGGCTGCGACGGAGAAGTCGCCGTGGTTAAACCAGAAACCCGCGACGATCACGATCAAACCGAGGCCGAACATGAGGAACATCATCGGGACCAGCGTGCGCGCATAAAGCTTGACGCCCAGCACGTTGATCAACACAAAAACCCAGATGAGGCCAAGCGCGAGGCTTACTCGAACCGAGCCAAGCTGCAGTTCAGCAGCAAGGTCCGACCAGCCGAGGGCCGCAGCGATGTCCCACAAAAACGGCACAATGACATACGCGATGACGCCGATCACGATGGAAAGCCCAAACCACTGGGAGAAGCTGGCGATAAAGCCCAGGTACGGACTCAGGCCGCGGCTTGCGTAAAGGTAGCTGCCGCCGGGCCGCGGCATGGCCGAGGCGAGCGTGGCGTACGCAAAAGCCGCAAACACCGCCGGAATGGCGGCAAAGACAAACGCCGGCAAAACGTATTGACCGATCCCCGGAACGCTGCGGTGCACCATAAACGGTACTACGTTGATGGACGCTCCCAGCATGGCGCAAATGCCGGTGGCGGTCAGTCCCAGCAGACCGAGGTGTCTTTTGAGTTGGGGCATTGGGCTTCCAGCGAGGGCCGCTTCAATATGCCCACTGCAATCCGTGAGCGCAACCTTCCGATCGGCACTATCCCAAGGGCATAAATCCCCAATGTCCCTTACCTTTCTTGCCGGCGGCCTTCGCGAAGGATATTCGCTAATATCGACGCTGGCCTGAATAACCAAACCAAAAAAACTATGGCCGTCAGCCTCGTTCTGTCAGACAGCGCCCGGATTCGTTATGTGACCGGCGCTGTCATGTATTTCGCCCAAGGGATTCCCCAGGGACTTCTTGCGATCGCGTTGCCGGCATGGATGGCCAGCCAGGGCGCTACGGCAGCAGAAGTCGGCTCCTACCTGGCGGTCATCGTGCTCCCCTGGGCATTCAAGCTGCTTTCCGGCCCGCTGATGGATCGTTATCAGCTGCCCAGCATGGGGCGACGTAAGCCCTGGGTGCTGGCCGCGCAGCTGGGCCTGACGGTTTCGCTGCTGGGGCTGACGCTGATCGAAAACCCCGCGGAGCAGGTGGGACTGTTGATGGTGCTCGGCGTCCTGATCAACACCTTTGCCGCCACGCAAGACGTCGCGGTCGACGGCATGTGCATCGACCTGACGCCGGTGCGCGAGCAGGGCCGACTGAACGCTTTTATGAGTTTCGGGAAGGCTGCCGGCTGGAGCGCAACGGCGGCGGTGAGTGGCGTACTGCTGGCGACCTTTGGGATGAAAGTGACGGCCATCGCGGCGGCCTCCCTGGCCGGCCTGCTGGCGCTCATGTTTGTCCTGGTGACCGAGCGCGCCGGGGAACGCAGGCTGCCGTGGTCCCGGGGCGAGGCCGTGGCGGGCCAGGCGCCGGACGGCTCGTTCGGCACCGTTTTCAAAGCCCTCAACCAGGTGCTCTGGAGCCGGGCCAGTCTGGTGGTCATGGTCATCATGTTCGTTGACGGGCTGGTGACCGGCTACGGCCAGGCGCTGATGCCTTTTGCGGCGGTCAATCTTTTTGGTTACACGACGCCCGAGTGGTCCCAGCTGGTCGCATTGATGGGGCTCGTCGGGGCCGGCATTGCGCTGACGCTCGGACCGCTGGTTGACCGATTTGGCGCGAAGCGAATGCTGATTCTGACGGTGTCGCTGGTTGCCATCCACGCATTCTTGATCGCCCAGACTCAGCACCTGTGGGAGGACAGCACCTACGTCCGGGTGATGCTGTCGCTCTGGATCATCTTGATTCCCGTAGTCATGGTCTGTGTCATCGCGCTCGCGATGGCGCTCTGCTCCAGCAGCATCTCAGCAACGCAGTTTGCGATCTATATGTCGGTGGCCAACCTGGGACATTCGGCCGGCTCAAAGGTGTACGGCATGCTGGCGGAGAGGGCGAGCTACGTTGAGAGCTATACCTTTTTGGGCGCGTTTGTGGTCCTGATGATCATTACTCTGCTCTTTCATCGCGCGCCATCGCTGGAGGCAGAAAGCGAAGATCAGCCGACACGCAGATCCACAGGATCCCGCTACACGGTTGGCTTAGGAGGCAGTGAGGCCGGCCTGTTTCTCTCCGGAGCCATGCGCTGTCCCAAGTGCCGGGCCGACATGGACGCCCTCCTGGTCAACGGCGTCGAGATCGATCGCTGCAGTCAATGTCAGGGGCTTTGGTTTGACGCGGGTGAGGTTGAGCGGCTGCGCGACGCAGGCGTCGCGGACACCATCGATCTAGGCGACGCCGACCAAGGTCGAAAAACCAATGTGATCGACCGCTATGACTGCCCCCGCTGCAGTGGCGAGATGATCCGGATGGTGGACCCAGACCAGCGTCACATCTGGTTTGAGCAGTGCAGTGTGTGCACCGGGTCCTTTTTTGACGCGGGTGAGTTTCGCGACCTGGCGACAAAAAATCTCTCCGACCTGGTTAAGGGGCTCTTTGCGCCCGAGCGCAAATAGCTGGCCGTCTCGACCGCTCTTCGCGCCGGTACGGCCGGCGGAATGGTTGTGCTTAAGCGGAGTTAGCTGCCGGTAAACTGCTCCGGCAGCACCTGAATGCAGGTATCGTCCAGACTGGCCACGGTGCGCAGCCCCAGCAGAGCTTTTGGCAGCTCGTAGCGGAAAAAAAATCGGCACGCCGCCAGCTTGCCTTCGTAAAAATGGCGGTCATGGCCGGAACCCTCATCTTCTGCCGCCGCGTCCAGCGCACTCTGTGCCGCAAGGGCCTGCCGCAACCACAGCCACGCCACAACAACGTGCCCAAAAGCATCCAGGAACAGCGTGGCATTGGCCATGCCCAGCTCAGGATCGCTGCAGGCGGTAACCGTCTGAACCGTTTTGTCCACCTGAGTCAACGCCGACTCGAGCTCCTGCGCTAGATCCTCTAGGCCAACCCTGGCCGTTGCCAGGTTGAGGTCCGACTGAACCTCGCCACGCAACACCTGCAGCGCAATGCCCTCTCCCATCCGAACCTTACGCCCCAGGATATCCAGCCCATGAATCGCGTGGGCCCCTTCGTGGATGGCGTTGAGACGATTGTCGCGGTACAGCCGCTCCACCGGGTAGTCACGCGTGTAGCCATAGCCGCCCAGCACCTGGATCGCCAGCTTGTTAGCCTCCAGGCAATATTCGGATGGCCACGATTTGGCCACCGGCGTCAGCAGCTCCAGCAGGGCCGCCAGCCGCTGGTGTTCCTGGCGATCCTCGGTCAGCTTCTGTCGATCCAGCAGGCTGGCGCAGTAAAAGATCAGCGCTTGCCCACCCTCCACAAAAACCTTCTGTATCATCAGCAGCCGTCTGACGTCAGCGTGCTCAATCAGCTTGACCTGCGGGGTCGTCGGATCTTTGCTCCCCAGCCGCCGACCCTGGGCTCGCTCCCGGGCATAGTCGAGGGCATAAAGGTAGCCACCCAGCGCAGCGGCCACCGAGCCAAGCCCAACGCCGATCCGCGCCTCGTTCATCATGTGGAACATATTGGCCAGCCCTTCGTTCTCGCGGCCGACGAGAAAACCCTCGCAGTCTCCGGACTCACCGAAGTTGAGCAGGCAATTGCTGGTCCCCCGCTGGCCCATCTTGTGGTTCAGCCCGGCCACGACCACGTTGTTGAATTCACCCAGGCTGCCGTCGTCGTTGACACGGATCTTCGGGACCAGAAACAGCGAGATGCCACGCACGCCCGGCGGCGCGTCGGGCGTACGCGCCAGCACCATGTGCACAATGTTCTCGCTGAGGTTGTGGTCGCCGCCGGATATCCACATCTTCGAACCGCTCAGGCGATAGCTGCCGTCATCCGCCGGCACCGCGGTCGTTCGGATATCTCCCAGCGAAGAGCCGGCCTGCGTCTCGGACAGGCACATCGTGCCAAACCAGCGTCCTTCCAGCAGGGGACCCAGGAATCGTTCCTTCAGGGCGTCGTTGCCGCAGGTTTTCAGCAGGTTGGCGTTGGCGGCGGTCAGAAAGGCGTAGTTGGCCACGCCCGTGTTGGCACACATAAAGATACCGCTGATGGCCTGAGTGACCAGCCAGGGAAGCTGCATCCCGCCGATGTCGCTATCGAAACCCGCCGCCATAAAACCCGACTCGCGAAACGCGTCGAGCGCCTCGATCGCTTCGGGAATCACTTCGACCTCACCGTCGACAAACGCCGGCTCGCTGGCGTCAGCGGCGGCGGCCACCGGCTGAAACTTCTCTTCGGCGAGCGCCTGGGCGGCATCCAGCACCGCAGTGATCGTGTCGCGATCGTATTCAGCGTAGCGCTCAGCTTCGAGCAGGGTTGGAAGCTGGAACAGCTCGTCCAGATAAAAATCCAGATCACGGCGATTAACGATCAGCGACATAGAGAAACCTTTTATTGATCCGGGTGCGATGCGAGCCAGCTTTGAGCTTCCCGCGTATACCAGTGGGTCGAGAAATTTTCGGCGTCAACAATAGCGCGAAAATGACCCGCGGCTCGAGCGCGATTATCGGCGCCGGCATAGAGCTCGCCGAGGTAATAGTGGACGTAGGGATTTTGGGGATCCGTTTGCAGCAGCTTTTTGCCCAGGGCAGCCAGCTCCGGGTCCCAGTCGGCGCGAAGCTCAAGCTCGCGATGAAACGCCACCGTTTTCAGAAACATCACGGCGTGCATGACGTTCAGATCAGCTCGCTTCAACCAGTGCTCCGGAGTGGGCAACAGCCGTTCCAGCGCGTTTTGAGCCTTGTCGAACTGACCCTCGTCATAGCGCGCCAGGAAGGCGCTGGTCATGAGATCCGCTTTGGCGCGCTGCTCGGCGGCGGGGAAGCCCTGATCTTCGTCGTTCAGAAAACCCTCAACAAACGCCAACATCAGCGGAGAGGTCATCACGTCGCCGTTGATCAATCGCGCCGCGTCACTGAGTAGATTGTTGTTGGCCAGCGCCACCAGCTGGAGCTGCTTTGCCGGCACGATCACCCATAGACCGGCAAAGCCATCGTATTGCCCGTAAGCCCAAAACACCTGCTGGCCGGCCACCTGCTGCACAAAAATGCCGTGACCGTAGGGAAGATCCGGGCCGAAAGGCGTGGTGAGCTGCCGCCAGGATCGGTCGCTCAGCAGATCCTTTCGCAGCAGCGCCTGCCCCATGCGGATCACGTCGCGGGGTGTTGCGACCAAGCCGGCTGATGCCGACACGCCAAACTCGTGATCTAAGGCTAGGCTTTGGCCTTCATAGCCGTGAGGTGTGGCCAGGCGTTCGCGGTCGGCTTCGGACAGCGTCTCCGCCTGGTAGAGGTGGGTATCCGACAGCGACAGCGGCCGCAGCACCCGTTCCTGCAGCAGCTCACCAAACGGTTTGCCGCCAGCCTTTTGCGCGATTGCCGTAAGCAGGCCAAACCGAAAGCTATAGTAAAACTGCTCGCCAGGATCGCCCTGCGAGGTGTGGGACAGCAGGTGCCGCAGCTGAACGTTACTGGTGAGACCACTATCAGGCAGCCAGCGACTCACCGGGTCCGTGAATGACAGCGCACCATCTTCTGCAAGATCCGCCAGCAGCACGGCGCTGTAAAACTTGGTCAGGGACGCGAGTGGAAACAGGGTGTCGGGCGTTACGGCCTGCTTGCTCGCCAGGTCTCGATCACCCAGGTAATCCTGAAACAGCACCGTGCTGCTTTCCGAATCAACGCCGGCCACAATCTCTACCGCCAGACCGGGGACGTAAAATGCGCTTTGCAACGCTGCAAGGCGTTGGGAAAAAGCGGCGACGGAGTCCTCTGCCAGCGAATCGTTGGCCCACAAAAGTGGCGCGACAAGAAACCAGAAAACGCCGGGCAACCGCTTACCAAGAGCCACAGGTCGACGCACGATCGGGGCCGACCCGCTGCTACCGCGCCTGCTGCGCTTGGGCAATTTCGGTCTCCAGCTTGCGAACCTCCTCGGAACGGACGCGGCCGAAGCGCCCGAGGAGCAGGTAGATCACCGGGGTCACATAAAGCGTAAACAAGGCAGCAAAACCCAGCCCGCCGAAAATGACCCAGCCGATGGCAGCCCTCGCTTCCGCGCCAGCGCCGCTGGCCAGAATCAGCGGCAGCGCGCCCAGCACGGTAGACACGATGGTCATGGCCACTGGGCGCATGCGAACCTCGGCACTCAACGCGATGGCTTCCTTGACCGCCATGCCGCGATCGCGGAGCTGGTCGGCAAACTCCACCACCAAAATGCCGTTTTTTGCCATGAGCCCGATCAGCAGAATCAGGCCGACCTGAGAATAGATATTGATGGATGTGCCGGTCAGGAAAAGCGCCGCGAGCGCGGCGGCCACACCAAGCGGCACGGTCAGCGTCACAACTGTGGCGCTCATAAACCCCTCAAATTGCGCGCAGAGCACCAGGAACACCACCAGGAGCGCAACGCCGTAAATCACCGCAACCCCGCGCGTCGATTCTTCTAATGTGGCAGCCTCACCGCGGAACATCAGGTTGAGTCCCGCCGGCAACGCCTGCGCCGCAAGCCGCTCGATATCGGCCACCGCGTCGGCGAGCGGCACGCCGGCCGCCAGATCAACGTCCACTTCGATCGCCCGACGCTGGCCATGCCGGTCGAGCTGGGTGGCGACGCCGGTCTCGGTAACCGTTACCAAACTTGTCAGCGGCACCAGCTGACCATCGCCCGTGCTCACATGCAGGCTCATCAGGTCCGTTGGATCGTTAATCTGGTTGATTGACGCCTCCAGTAGCAGCGGCACCGCCTCGTCGTCGATGTTCAGATCAACCACCTCAACGCCATCGATGGCGGCCGTCAGCGTGCTGGCCAGCCCGGCCAGCTCCACGCCCAGTTCGCTGGCGCGCTGGCGGTCGATCTGGATGGCCAGCTGCGGTTGGGTCGGCGCAAAGCCGATGTCGGGGTTTCGTACAAGCGTCGACTGTTCGGTGATGGCGGCGGCCAGCAGCTTGGCCCCCTCAAAGATCTCTTCATAGTCACTGCCGGTGACAGCGAACTCAAGTCCCCCGCCCTGGCCGCGGAGATTGAGACTGTTGTCGCCATAAACCGAGACCCGCGCACCGGGCAGGTTGTCGAGTTTGCCGCGGAGCTCCCGGATGATTTCACCCTGGCTGCGTTCACGTCGACTCCAGTCGGCCAGCGGCAGCGTCACGCCACTGCGATGGGGGTCCCAGGTACCGACGACGGTGAAGATGTCCGTGACCTCGCCGCTCTCGCGATAGGGCTCCAGGATTCGCTCGATCAGCTGGGTCTGACCCTCGATATAGCCGAGGCCAACGCCGTCTGGACCGCTGGCCCTTACCCGAACCAAACCGCGATCCTCGTTCGGCAGCAGCTCCTTATCGAGCAGCGGGTACAAAGCCGCGGCACCCGCGGCGGTGCCCAGCGCCAGCAGCAGCGCCAGCAGCGGCCGCGCCAGCGCCGCGGACAATGTCCCCAGATAAAACGTCTTCAGCAACGAGCCGACGGACAGCAGCAGCCCGCCGCGCTTCTTGGAATTATCCGCGGAATCCGGGGATGCGGATCGAGTCGAAGCCAGCCGGGAAGCCATGGCAGGCACGAGTGACAGCGCAACAAAGCTCGAGATGGCCACCGCCACGGCGAGCACGAAGCCGAACTCGCGGAACAAGCCGCCGGCGGTGCCGGGCAGGAAGGCGATGGGGATGAAGACCGATATCAGCACTGCACTAGTGGCGATCACGGCAAAATAGACCTGCCGGGTGCCGATCACCGCCGCGGCGCGCGCGCCCATGCCCTGACTGGCCTTCCGCTGAATGTTCTCCAGCACCACAATGGCATCATCGACGACTAACCCCGTAGCGAGCAGCAACGCCAGCAGCGTCAGGTTGTTCACCGAAAATCCACCGAGCCAGATCGCCGCGAGGGTACCGATCAGGGCAACCGGTATCGTGACGGCGGGCACCAGGGTTGCCCGGGCCGAGCCCAGAAAGATCCAGATGGTGGAGATCACAATCGACACGGTCAGCGCCATGGAGATCAGCAGCTCGCGAATCGACTTCACGATAAAGGTCGAACTGTCGTCGGTAACCGCCAGCGAAAGATCTTTGAACTGGCGTTCGAGCTGCACGCTTCGGCTGCGCACCGCCTCGGCGATGCTGATGGTGTTAGAGCCCGCCTGTCGAATGACGCCAAGGCCGATGACCGACAGGCCGTTCAGACGAGAGTACTGGTTGGCGTCCGCCGGCCCAAAATACACGTTGGCCACGTCGTCGAGTCTCACCTGTGGTGTAAGCATGAGCTCCCGGACCTGCTGAGCCGTCGTTACCGACGCGTTGGCCCGTACCAGCAGCTCCTGGACGTCCGAACGCAGGCTCCCGGCAGGTACGTCGAACGGCGCTTCGCGCAGGACCTCCTCTACGTCATTCATCGAGAGGTTAAAGCTGGTCAGGCGGAGCGGGTCGACCACCACCCGAAGCTGGCGCCGGCGACTGCCTGACACCGTGACGTCGGCCACGCCGTCGATGGAAATCAGCTCGGGAATCACGTCCTGCTCAACAACCCGAGCCAGCGCGTCATCGCTGAGCGTCTCACTGGTTGCAGCGACCGTGATCACCGGCTGCGCGTCCTGGTCAGCCTTAACAACGAAGACGTTTTCCACGCGATCCGGCAGCTGACGACTGACTCGGCTGACCGCTTCACGCACTTCGGCGGCGGCCGCGTCGAGGTCCACACCCGGATTGAATTCCGCAAAGATTCGGGCGGAGTTTTCCTCGGAGGCCGATCGAAGCCGATACAGGCCTGACACCCGTGCCACGGCGCCTTCGAGAATTCTGGTCACTTCGGCATCCATGGTCTCAGGGGATGCCCCAGGAAACTCGGCGCGGACGCTGACCACGGGCCGATCCACGTTAGGAAGCTCGCGTATCTCAACCGCTCCGAGGGCCGCCAGGCCGGCGATAACAATCAGCAGGTTCGCGACCAGGACCAGCACCGGTCGCCTGATCGCCAGGCTGGGCAGATCGCCTGTGGTGCTCTTAAGATCGACCATCTCAGCTAGCCGGTGCGCCGGATCCAGGGCCGGCGAGCTTGCTGCCCTCTCGTACCCGCTGTACCCCTTCAACGATGATCTGATCGGTACCGCGCAGCGGCGCATCAACTAACACCCAGCCTTCCTCGCGCTGAATGACCTGCGCTTCGACGCGCTCCGCCAGCCCCTCGCTGTCGCGCCAGACGTAGGCACCTTCCGCACCCCACCGCAGCGCAACCTCCGGGATTCGCGCGTAGCGTCCCTCAGCGGACTCCACCGCCACCGTAAAACTCATGCCGGGACGCAGCAGGTCAGCGCTGTTGTCGAGCCTGGCCTGGACGCTGAGTGATCGCGTCACCTCGTTGACCCGACTCCCTAGCTCCACCACTCTGGCCGTGAGCTCTGACGCGCCGGTGAACGTGCGAACCTTCACCGGATCGCCGGTGGCAAGCTGACCGACCAGCTGTTCGGGTACGTCGAAGCGAACCAGCAGCGTGCCTCGATCATCGAGCGTGGTGACCAGGGTATCTGGATTGACCCGGTCGCCAGGCTCGACGTCCGTCAAGCTGACCACACCGGCAAATGGCGCGCGTATCACCCGGCGCCGCAGCGCAACCTCCGCTCGTTCCAGCGCAATCTCTGCTGCGGTGACCGCGGTTTGTGCGGCGTCGAAGGTGGTCGGAAGCACCGCCCCCGAATCCTGGGCACCCTGATAACGCTCGAGCAGCCTCCTAGCATCCTTCAGCGTTACCCGTGCCAGTTCGACGGCCAGCTGTTCATCGCGTTGCTCAAGCTGCACAAGCAGCTGGCCCGCGCTGACACGCTCTCCGGGCGCGAAGTCCAGGGTCTCGACCGCACCCGCCGCTTCCGGGTAGATGTCAACCGAGCGGACGGCCCGCGACGTACCGACCACGTCCAGACGCGTGCGCCGCGGCTGAAACTGCACCGGCTCGAGACGCACGGGGACGCTCCGTTCACGCCGATCGGCAGCGGTGGTTGCGTCGATGTCCGGATCAGAGCAACCCGTCAGCAGACACAGGACCAAAGCGGCCGACAGCGCGCTGCCGACGGTCCGTAATCGGAGGCCTTGAAGGGATGTGGTCCTGAACATGGCGGTCACTATATACGACGCAGCGGTGGAACGTATCGGTCCGGGCGCGAAGGGCGCGTCTAGATCCATGGCCTTACAACGCTTCTGTGACCACCGGCGAATAATTGCGAACCAGGTAGAGAACTCTTCTTGCAGACGAAAAAGAAAGGCCCCATTTCTGGGGCCTTTGCTGGTATCACGTAGAGTGAAGCGCTACTTCATCTCGATCTTGCGCATCATGTAGTTACCGGTAATGGTTCGCATCGCCGGGTAGTTTTTCTGCGCGTATTCAGTGGACTCTTCAGCAAACGTCTCGCCCATCTTTTTCATCAGCGCATCGTACCGTTCCTTGGTCGGCTGCATATCGTCAGCGCTGTTGAGCGCAACCACCAGGACCAGATTGAAATCGCCAGCCTCTGACAGCTGGCTGCGGTAGATGCTGTAGTCTTTTATTTGACCAATTTCCTTGGCGGCCTCCTGGCCCGGCACCCAGGTCTTTTTCAAGCCCTCGAGGTATGCGTCTTCCATATTCGAATCGACCCTGATGGTGG
Source organism: Pseudomonadota bacterium (assembly GCA_038747195.1). Taxonomy (GTDB): domain Bacteria; phylum Pseudomonadota; class Gammaproteobacteria; order Xanthomonadales; family SZUA-38; genus JANQOZ01. The sequence continues at coordinate 185,595 of JBCDKA010000001.1, read as the reverse complement.
TCATCATGTAGACCTCCTGACTTGGCTCATAGTCTGTCCAAGGCGTGAGATCGGCTAACGCGCTCGCTGCAAACAGGCACAGCGTAGCAGCACTGAGGACCTTTATTTTTTTCATCGTTGTTTCTCCCTTCCACTTGATTATTGCGATTTTTGCTGTTGTTCCATTCGAAAAACAGCAACACCACGGTAGAGTACGAAGATGGCCGGGGCAATCGAGAGACTTTCCCGGTAGCCGCAGTCAGGGGATAAGCGAAGCTGAGAGTACCCGTTCCGCGGAAGGTGAATCGATGGAAATGGTAGCTTCGATCGCACCCAGCTCGAGTGGCCGTCGGCATGCCGAGCAGACAAAAGCGAGCTTCAGCGGCTGAATGCACGATTGATGAGATAGCAGAATCGGCGCGCCCTGGGCTACCGGGTACCAGCGGTTACCCCAGGTCAGCAGCGCCACCAGGATTGGGTAGAGATCCCGTCCTCTGGCGGTCAGCCGGTAGGCGTAGCGAGCGGGTGCGTGCTGATATGCCTGGCGGCAGAGGATCTTCGATTGGCATAACCACTTCAGTCGATCTGAGAGGATATTACTTGCCGCATGGGTAGCTCCAAGCAGATCGTCGTAGCGATTGATACCGCTGAAAATGCTGTGCAGGACCAGGCCCGACCAGCGATCGCCGATAACCTGGAAACACGTATCGAGCAGGCCGCTCCGTACTGTCGTCTCGGCGCGGCGCCGCCGTCGCCGGGTGTACCCGCTTTGCATAAACTCAGCACCCGGACCCTCCTTCCACGCGCAGGCCCTTGGGTCGAGGTCTTCGCGGCAGTGTCCACAGACCGCTATGGGCGCCATCGACTCGCCGCAAGACCTGTGTTTGAGCACGATGGTGAACTTGCTGTCTTTTCGACCCCAGCGTTCTTCCCACTGGTACATCGCCAGCGCAGCCGGGAACAGGTCCATCAGTTTCTTGGTCCCTCGATATTCGCTCCGAGGAGGACGGGACGAATAGGCGCGACGCTGGAGTAGCTCCGCGCCCAGCAGTGTTTTCAGCCGACTGCTGAGCACCGTTCTGGGCAGGCCGGTCAGCCGCTGCATGTGCCCGAAACGACGGGCGCCAAGCCAGTAGCTTTCCAGGATAAGCAGCGTTGCCCAGTCACCGAGCAGATCCAGGGCACGCCAGATAGACCGGCTTTGCTGAGTCTCTGGATCGGACACTAACCGGTTTCGCACACCGGTCGATGCATTCGGCGACGCGCTTTAATCACCCTACACGCGCTCGATGATCATGGCCGTGCCAAGTCCGCCACCGGCCAGCGCCACCGCCATGCCTAGAGAGGTATCACTTTGCTCAAGTTCGTTAAGCAAGGTACATAGGAGGATCGCTCCGGTGGCGCCCATCGGGTGCCCCATGGCCAGGTGTCCACCACTGACGTTCACCCGCTCAGGATAGACGTCGAAGCGGCTCTCAAAGCGCAGCGGCACCGCGGCGAACGCTTCCATAAACTCAATCCGATCGAGCTGCGCCAGCTCGAGCCCCGCACTTTCCAACGCCCGCTCCATCGCGGCGAAGCCGGCGCCGAACTGCAGGACCGGATCGCCGGCGGTCTCTGCGACCGCCAGCACCCGAGCCCTTGGCCTCAGGCCCGCACTCTCCCCGGCCTCGGCAGATCCGGTCAGGACCAGTGCGGCGCCGTCCGCCATGCCTGGGCAATTGGCGATCGAGTGGACGTGGTCGATGGCCGACAGGTGCGGCCGATGGTCCAGCACGCGCTGATCCTGCCCCGCCTGGCCAAGCTCAGCGAAGGCCGGCGGCATCGACTCCAGCTGCTCAGCACTGAGGCCCGGACGGACCAGCTCGTCATGCGCCAGCAGCGTTGCGCCGTCTCGGTCGCGAACGGGAATCACGCTGGCGCCATACTTGCCGGCCTCCCAGGCCGCGGCGGCCCGCTGATGAGATCGGAGCGTTAAGCGATCCAGGTCAGCTTTCGTAAAACCTTCTTCGGTGGCGATAAGCTCAGCGCCCATGATCGGCGCCACCCAGTTGAGCTGGGCGCTGGTGGCAGGATCGGCATAGTAGGACGCTTTGTCTGCCTGGAACGGGACCTGCGAGAGCATCTCGACGCCGCCCGCCAGACTGAGCCCGGCATCACCAGCTTGCGATCGGAGCGCCGCTTCAATCACGGCGGTCATGCCGGAAACGCAGTAATTATTGAGGGTCTTGGGCACAACGGTCTCAGGCAGATTCGAGGCGATACGAGACACCAGCGCCAGGTGACCACCCTGGGAACCCACCTGCCCAACGCACCCCAACAGCAGCCGCGCGACGTTCACCAAAGCGTCTTCACCATGGCGCTCCGCCAGGGCATCGACCAGCTGCGAGACGAGATGCTGCGGCGGAACGCTAGCAAGCGCACCGCCGGCCTTACCTTCCCGGGGCGCTGTGCCTTTGCCGCGCGGGGTACGCAAAGCGTCATAGATATAGGTGTGGGTCACGGAAGGGTCCTCATTGTGGCGCCATCACGCCGCCGCCGGATCTACCGGCTCGCGAAACTGAATGATTCGAAACCGATCGGCCACAAACGCCAGATCGGTCAGGCAAGCGTTGCCCGCCGGATTGAGTCCCGTCACGTGGTAATCGCTGTAGGCGGCGGCAAAGTTGATGGGCATCGGCGCGGTCATGTTGCACCAGAGCGACGCACCGGCGTCTGCAAATGCCTCCTGCGCCTGCGCCAGAAACGCCGGATTTGCGCTGTACGCATAGGAGCTGATGGCACCGAACCGCTGCGCGTTGTCTGCCGCGTGTGTAAGCGCTGACTCCGCATCCGGCTCCTCGATGAGAAACGCCACCGGCGCGAAGTGCTCCTCTTGATACAACGCTCGCTGCGCCGGCGTCACCAGACAAACCAGCGGCGTTGCGGTGCGGGCATCGGGAAAGTCGGGGTGAACGTACGGACGACTTGGCAGTCCGATCGCACCACCGGCCTGCTGCACGCCAGCCGCCACGGACTCGAGCACGTTCAGGGACTGGTCAGCCTGGATTGCGGCGCACAGGCGGGACGCGTGAAGCGGGTCTTCGGTCCGATTCCGGATCGCTGCGATCAGCCGCTGACCGAAGTCCTCAAAGGTCAGGTGCCCCTGGTCACTCTCGATCCCGGTTGCCGGCACATGAACGTTCTGTGGGCTGGTGCACATCTGGGCCGAAAACCCGCAGAACCCGTTGGCCAGGCCGTTGATCAGCCCATCCAGATTGTCGGTGGACTCTACGACGACGCCGTTGCAGCCCGCGGTTTCGGTGAACACCTGCGCATGCCGGCAGTTTTCTTCGATCCAGTGTCCGAAGCGCTGCGACCCCGTGTAGTCGACGATGGCGCAAGCGGGGTGCTCCAGGAGCTCAATTGTGATCGGATCGTCGGCGGTATCGGCCGCCATCAGCACCAGATTCGGGTCATGACCGGCCTGTGCCAGCACTTCGCGGCACACCCTCACCGCCATTGCGACAGGCAAAATGCCGTTGGGGTGGGGTTTGAGGATCGCAGGATTAGCCGTCACAAGATTGGCAAATAGCGCGGGATAGGCGTTCCACAAGGGGAAAGTTGCGCAGCAGACGACAGCGGCCACGCCACGCGGTACGGTTCGATAAGTCTTGCTTAAGGTGACCTCGCCGGCCCGACCGAACGATTTGCTCCAGCGCGCGGTCGGCCTGACTTCCTGCAGCGCCTTGGCCGCGTAAGCAACGGCCTCGACGCCACGATCCAGCGCGTTGGCGCCGCTGCCGGAAAACGCCATAAGAAAACCTTGCCCCGCTGTGTGCATCGTGGCGTGGGCGTTGGCAAACGCCTGTTTCTCCAGCGCGAAAGCCATCTCCAGGCAAAGGCCGGCTCGCTCCTGCCAGGGCACTTTCTTCCAGGCTTTCAACGCTGTCTGGGCCGCAGCGTAAAGTGCTTCTACATCGCACTTTGGATAGCTGATACCCAGGGGCTGCTGCGTATAGGGAGAGATTTCGGCGCCGGTGCGCCCAATCTCTCCGGGCTGGTCCAGCTCAAAAGGTTGGCCAAGCATGGCCTCAAAGGCGGCTTTTCCGGCCTCCGGTGCACCGTCGGGATGCAGACGCGCGCTGGGCGATTCGACAAAGGGGCTCCAGTATTCCCGACTCTCACAGGCCGCAATCGCCGCGGCCAGCGTGTGTTGGTGTTGGTCGAAATACGGTGTGGCCACGCTGCTCTCCTCGGTTGTGCAGGGTCAGATCCGCCGAATACAGCGTCAGTGCCCAACCCATTGCCCTGGATGCTAGGGGAAGTTGGTTTGTTTATGCAAGTTACGACATAATCGGGCAAAACATTGGTCGTTATCCAGGAGTTCACCTCATGGCCAGTCAGCCCGCTTTGGACCTGAACAGCTACAACCCTTACCTCCAGGGACCCTACCGCCCCGTTGAGCGCGAGCTCGATATCAGCGAACTCCGGGTGACCGGGGAGCTCCCGACAGATTTTGCGGGTGCTTACTTCCGCAACGGGCCCAACCCCCTCGCGATGCCGAGCGGTATGCATCACTGGTTTGATGGCGACGGTATGGTGCACGGTGTCTATCTGGAGAACGGACAGGCCCGCTACGTCAACCGCTACGTGGTGAGCGCGGACTTTGAAGCCGATCGGACCGGCCACCTGGAGAAAGGCGGGATCATGTACCCGGCCACATCCGACGGGTCACCGACCACCTATAAGGACACGGCTAACACCGACATCCTCGTTCACAACGGCGAACTGATGGCGCTCTGGTACGTGAGCGGTCAGCCGGTGCGGCTGAATGCCCGCACGCTGGACACCATCCGGACCGAAACCTTCGGCGGCAAACTGCCCAAAAACGTGTCGGCCCACTCGAAGGTGGATCCCGCCACGGGCGAGTTTCTGTTTTTCGACTACCAGCTGTTCGAACCGCGTTACAGCTTTGGCGTAGTCTCGAGCGACAACCGGCTTACCCACTTCACGGATATCGAGCTGCCCGGTCCCCGTCTGCCCCACGACATGGCGATCACCGAGAACTACGCGGTGCTGATGGATCTGCCGGTGGTCCTTACCGACAAGGCCCTGAAGGCCAAACGATGGAACATTCATTTTGATCCGAAGCTCAACACCCGCTTCGGCGTGCTGCCGCGAAACGGCGGTGGCGGCGAAATTCGCTGGTTTGAGTTCGAGTCCTGCTACATCTACCACGTGATCAACGCCTGGGAGGAAGGCGACGAGGTGGTTATGACCGCATGCCGATTTCTCGACAACGGTCGGCCACTGGACGATCGATTTGGCCCGTATGCCGGGATGGTGGACGTGCTCGCTCTTCGCGCACATATCTACATGTGGCGCATGAACATGAAGACCGGCGAAACCCGCGAGACCCAGCTCGACGATACGGTCAGTGAGTTTCCGGTCATTAACCTTGGGCACACCGGCAAGGCTAGCCGCTATAGCTACCTGGCGACGATCCCCGACACCAGCACCCAGATTTTTGACGGCGTAATGAAGTTTGATTTTGAAACCAAGACCGGCGAGACCTACCGTTTTCCGCTGAACTGCTATGGCTCGGAGCCTGCCTTCGCACCGCGAAAAAACGCTGCCGCCGAAGACGACGGCTATGTCGTCAGCATCGTGACCAACACAGTGGATGACACCTCAGCGCTGCTCGTCCTTGACGCCAAAGACATGGCGGCCGGGCCGGTAGCCCGGGTGCACCTCCCGCAGCGGGTGCCGCTAGGATTTCACGGCACCTGGGCCAACAGCCAGGAGATGGCCGGCAGCTAGCCGACTTTAGCGGACGGCGCGAGCTTCGTCATACTGCTGCCGCAGCTCGGCCACAATCTCCGCGGCCGACTGACGCCGGTGAATCGACCCTACCCCGTGGCCCGCCGACCATACGTGCTTCCAGGCTTTGATCTGGCCCTGAGAGTCTGACAGGTCCATACCGGACCGCTGCCCCGGATTATTCGGATCCAGCCCCATCTTTTCGAGACTGGCGCGCAGATAGTAGGCCGGCGCTCCGGTCAGCTTGTCGCTGAGCACGAGATCCTCCGCCGTTGCGGCCACCACCATGTCCCGATACTCGTCGCTGGCCAGGCTTTCCTCAGCCACGATAAACCGCGTCCCCATGTAGCAAAGGTCAGCGCCAAGCGCCTGAGCAGCCCGGATGGCCTGACCGGTTCCGATACCTCCCGCCAGCACCACCAGCCCGTCGAAAAACCGCCGGACCTCGCTGACAAACGAAAAGCCCGTGAGAAAGCCAGTATGTCCACCGGCGCCCGCCGACACGAGCGCGAGCCCATCAGCGCCTTTGGCGACAGCCTTACGTGCGAGGCTCACCGAGTTCACATCAGCGATTACCGTACCGCCATAGCCGTGCACCGTGTCGACCACCGGCTCTGGACTGCCCAGAGCGGTAATTACGATCGGCGGTTTGTGTCGGCTGATCAGATCAATTTCCGAATTCAGCCTGTCGTAAGAGCGGTGTGTGGTGATGTTAGCCGCGAACGGCGCTGAATCAGGGTGGCGCGACCGCGCGTGGCTGAGCCGACCGAGCCATTCGTCCAGGGTGTCTATCGTACGGGCGTTGGGAAACGGAAACGCCCCGATCACACCGGCCTCGCAGGTCGCCTGAACCAGCTCAGGTCCAGAGACCAGAAACATCGGCGCCGCTATTGCCGGAACCGTCAGCCGCTCAATCACCTCCCTCATGACCCTATACCCTCTTTTCCCGGCCGTTCCCAGGGTTCCGTGAGATGCCGCGAGTATCGCAAGCGATCCTAAAGGACGCCACCTCGCGGTCGATATACGGTTTGGTGATTTAACGAGGCCAGCTCGTGAGGATTTTTGCTTTGAGATGCCAACCACTGATAGCAGCGCTGGTGGGGACGCTGATGTGTGCGGGTGTTCAGGCACAGGGGACGGCAGGACCCGAAGATTTTTTTGATCTACCGCTCGAAGACCTGCTGTCCATCGAGGTCTCGTCGGTTTCGCGCAAAAACGAGGCGCTGGGTGACACCGCGGCAGCGACTTTTGTTGTCACGGGCGATTCGATTCGTCAGCGGGGCATTACAACCATCGCCGAAGCTTTGCGAGGCGTTCCCGGCGTTCACGTTGGGCGGATCAACGCCTCCCAGTGGGCCATCAGTATCCGGGGCTTTTCGGGGCGCTACACCAACAAGTTGCTGGTGCTCGTCGATGGCCGCAGCGTTTACGTTCCGTCGTTTTCAGGCGTCTACTGGGACGAGCTGGACACGCTGCTGGATGACGTCGACCGTATCGAGGTGATCCGCGGTCCGGGCGGGACGCTGTGGGGCCCGAACGCCGTCAACGGCGTTATCAATATCATCACCCGCAGCGCTGCCGAAACCCAGGGTAGCCTTTTGGTTGCTGGCGCCGGCAACCGGGAACGAGCCGGCGGCAGCGTTCGTTATGGGGCGCAGCTTGGAGACCGGACCTTCGGCCGGGTCTACGCGAAGTACACCGAGCACGAGGGGTTCGAGAACCTGTTGACGAACCAGGACACAAATGAGCGTTGGGACAACGCTCGCGTGGGATTTCGAGTCGACAGTGAGCCGACCGACCGCGATACCTGGACCTTGCAGGGCGACAGCTATGACATCAAGGGCCGACAGCAGGAGGGCCTGATTCGAACGAACACCTTCCTCAATGACTACGAGGCTCAGGGTGGGAATCTACTATCCCGCTGGACCCGCACACTGGATGAAAACGAGAGTTTCTCGGTCCAGGCGTATTTCGACCATATGAACCGCAACGAATCGCTCATCAAACAGCGCCACAACACGTTCGATCTGGACTTTCAGCATCGCCGGCCGCTGGGCGCACGTCAGGAGCTGCTGTGGGGCTTGAGCTATCGGCACGTTCGAGACGACATCACAAGCGCCGGGGTGCTTGCGCTCGACCCTAGCCAAAGATCGGTCAGTCACTACGGCGCCTTTGTGCAAAGCGAAATTACGCTGGGTGAAACAACCCGAATGATCGTTGGCTCCAAGTTTGATCGAAACGCCTTCTCTGGATTTGAGTATCAGCCCAATCTCCGTATGGTCTGGCAACCGAACGGTCAGCATACCGTGTGGGGAAGCATCGCCAGAGCGGTCCGCACACCCTCGCGCGCTGAGCAGGACGGCACCTTTCTGCTTACACCGCCGACGAATACGCTTTTCGGCGACCCGGACCTTGGTGCTGTCAACCTCATGGCTATTGAGTTCGGCTATAGGTTTACGGCGGGCAACGGGCTGTCGCTCGACCTGACGGCCTTCCACAACGAATACCGCGACCTGATTGGCACGCGGCTATCGCTTCCGCCAAGTCGCCCACCTCTTCTTGATCTCGCGCTCGGAAACAATCTCAAGGGACAGTCGGACGGCTTTGAGGCAGCACTATCCTGGCAGGTCATGAACCGCTGGCGTCTCAGCGGTAACTACACCTATATCGACCTCGACGTCGAGCCTGCTAGTGGTGGACAAAACGAAACTGTCTTCGCCGGACTGCCGACAGACACTGCTCCTCATCAGCTGACCATCGATAGCGATCTGACCCTGAGCGACAACTGGTTTCTTCATGTTCGCGGCCAGTACGTCGACGCGCTTCCGGCATCCATCGTACCAGGGTCAGAACTCGCGGCGTCGCTCCGCCCGGAGAGTTATACCGGGCTGGATGCCTCGCTGACCTGGCGGCAAAACGACAGCCTCGAAGTGCTCTTTTCGGGCAAGAACCTGCTCGGGAACCGATTCGAGTTTTTAGGCGAAACATTCACGCCGGCCTCCGATATCGGACGGATGATGTACCTGCAGCTAAGAATGCGCTGGCAATAAGGCCTGCGCCCCATGATGAGCTCCGAAGCCAATGCCCCCGGGATCAGGCGAGCCGGTCTGGTTTTACTGCTTTCGGTGCTGTTCACCGAATCAGCCTACGGCAACGATGCACCGCAGCCAGAAAACACCCTGAAGGCAGCGCTGGTATACAAAATCATGGCCTACGTCACCTGGCCCGAGGAAGCATTCTCGGTAGACGACGAAGGACGTTTCAATGTCTGCGGCTACGGAGAAAATCCATTAGAAGGCGCACTCGCTTCCTTATCGGAACGTCAGGCTGCAGGGCGTCCAATAACGCTTTATGAGCTGAGCCGGGACGAACCCGTTGCGGACCATTGCCACCTGTTATTCGTCGACAACGTCGAGGATCTGGAGTCGGCGCTCGAGCTAACGCGTGATCAGCCGACCCTCACCATCAGCGACGCCGAAGCCTTTGCTTACGGCGGCGGCATGATTGAAATCCGAAAAGATCGAAATCGCTTCGGCTTCCTGATCAACCGCAACGCCGCGCTTGCTGCCGATCTTCTGATCGCCGCACCGCTGCTTGAGCTCTCGACCGTGGTGGGGGGCGACAAATGACCCAGCAGCGGCGCCGGAGCCTTTCCGGCGTATTAGCAAACCTGTCGATCGCCGCGCGCATCCGCTGGATGATCTTCGGCGTCAGCGCCGGTGTACTGGTCGGCGGCGCGGCGATCTACGCGTACATGGAGCTGTCGTTCTACCGCAGTTCGCTCCTGGATCGAATATCGGTGGTGTCGGATGTCGTCGCCACCAACTCCAGCGCAGCGCTGTCTTTCGAAGATCCCGACACCGCTTCGCGCGTGCTGAGTGCGCTCGCCGCCGAACCCATGATCGCGAACGCACAACTGATGTTTGCTGACGGTACACCGTTTGTGGCGCTGGCAGACGGCAACCTCTCGGCAATCGATCAAACCGTTGGCTGGCAGCGCTCGGACGCGGGCTTCGAGTACTCCTTCAGCATGAGTCACCTGGAAATGCTGACGCCGGTAAGCCGAGACACGGAGGTCATCGGCTCACTGTACGTCGAGGCCAATATGGCCCCGATGTATGAGCAGCTCACCCGCTTTGCGCAGCTGCTCGGTGCCGTGATCGGCGGCCTGCTGCTCCTGGTGTACTGGCTGTCTACAAGGCTCGCCAGGCGGATCACCGGGCCGATCCACAATCTCGCTGACGGCATGGCGCGCGTAAAGACCGAAAACGACTATACGCTGCGGGTGAAAAACGACGGGCAGGACGAAATCGGCCAGCTGGTGCGCGGGTTCAACGAGATGTTGACGCAGATTCTCGACCGCGATCTGGAGCTGGCGGGGCATCGAGATTCGCTGGAGAAAACGGTTCACGAGCGCACCGTCGATTTGCAGGAAGCCAAAGAATCTGCCGAGGCCGCCAGTCAGGCAAAGAGCGAATTCCTGGCAACGATGAGCCACGAGATCCGCACCCCCATGAACGGCGTTTTGGGCATGAACGAGCTGCTGCTTGGCACGTCGCTCAACAACAGCCAGCGACATTTGGCGGAAACCGCCTATCGCTCGGCGGAAAACCTCCTCGGCGTCATCAACAACATTCTGGATTTCTCCAAGATCGAGGCCGGTCGGCTGGAGCTGAGCCAGCAGGACTTTGACCTGCGCGTGCTGATCGACGACGTCATGGAAATGATGGCCGAGCAGGCAGCGCGTAAAGGCCTCAGCCTGATCACTGACGTCGACCGCCCGGGGGCGCTCTGGGTGACCGGCGACAGCATCCGGCTTCGACAGATTTTGATCAATCTGCTCGGCAACGCCGTGAAGTTCACCGAAACGGGAGAGGTGAAACTGATCCTGGAAACGGGAGTAGACGAGGCAAACGGGCAGATGACGCTGTCTTTTGCCGTCAGTGACACCGGCATCGGCATCGATCCGCAGCAGGCTGAGCTGATCTTTGAATCGTTTTCGCAGGCTGATGGTTCTACGTCTCGCGCCTTTGGCGGCACCGGCCTGGGGCTGGCGATCTCCCGACAGCTCGTCGAACTGATGGACGGGCATCTAAGAGTCGTTAGCGAGCCGGGTCGAGGCGCCTGCTTTAGCTTCTCCATCGCGCTGAACACAGCTCAGGCGCAGAGCGACAATCCGCTTGACCCCGAGTCGCTGGCAGGCCGACGAATTTTGCTGGTGGACGATCAGCAGACTAATCTGGACATTCTCAAGCGACAGGTCAGCGCCTGGGACATGCTCCCGGACGTCGCCGTCAACGGCGAAACCGCGCTGGAGAAGGTCGAGTCGGCGGCCCGCTCGGGCAGCCCCTATGACGCCATCTTGCTCGATTGGCACCTGCCAGACACCGATGGCGTGAGCCTGGCTAGAAACATCCGGACGGATCCGGAGATCCCGCCGGCCGCGCTGATTGTGCTCAGTTCCTCGGTGCAGGACATACCCAGCAGCCGAATCGAAGCGGCCGGGATCGACCGGCATATGAGCAAACCGGTGCGGCAAGATACGCTGCTGGCTGGCCTGCTGCAGCACTTGCCGGACACCACTGGCAGCGCGTCGCAGGAACAGGTGCCGGCCAACGACCCGGCATTTCCATCGCTGCACCTGCTCCTGGCAGAGGACAACCCGGTCAATCAGGAAGTTGCGCTCGCCATGCTGGAGACGCTGGGCTGCCGAGCAGATGTGGCCAACGATGGACACGAAGCGGTTGCTGCCGCCAGAACCACCCGCTATGACCTGATCCTGATGGACTGCCACATGCCTGGCATGGATGGGTTTGAGGCCGCGCGCCAGATTCGCCGGCATGAACAGCAGCACAGCGACTCACCGGTCGCCATTGTTGCGCTCACGGCCGACGTTCAGAAAGGCATCGAGCAGCAGTGTGCGGATGCCGGCATGAACGGGTACCTGAGCAAACCCTTCGATCAGCAAAAACTCGGGGCCGAGGTACGGCGCTGGGCGCCGACCGCTACTCGAGAGGCATCGGAATCTTCGGCGCCACCCACGCTGCAGCGGGAGGCCTTGGAAAACCTCCGGCAGGCCGGCGGCGAGACGGTGGTAGAGCGCGTCCTGGGACGATTCCTGGCGTTTCTGCCCGAACAGATGCAGCTCCTCGGTGTCGCTGCCGCCAACGATGACTGCGGCGCAATGAAAGACATCGCCCATAGCCTCAAATCCAGCTCGGCAAACGTCGGCGCCGAAGAATTTGCTGCGGTCTGTCGGACCTTGGAAGAAGCTGCATCGGCAGACCACCTGGCCGAGTGCCATGAACAGGCCGGCCGACTTCAAGCGCTCGCCGGCAGCGTGTCAGCCGCGATCGCCCTGACGCTAAACACGGATTCCGTTCCGGCCCCTAAGGTTGAGCTGGCGGTGGTTGCAGCCACGCCGCAGACCCCCGGTGACCGGCATTCAGATCCCGGCATGGCGGCATCCGTTGTGCCTGCTGACGAGGCGTCCCCCCCGGAGCCGGTTGTCATGGTCATCGACGATGACGCCAACTTCCGGATGTCGCTGGATGACGTCCTGACCGCCGAAGGTTATCGCGTCAGCGCTTTCCACAGCGGCAAGCAGGCTCTGGCTGCGCAAAAGCAGCTGAATCCTGATCTTGTGCTGCTCGACGCGCAGATGCCGGGCATGGATGGCTTCGAAACGTGCGTCGCTCTGCGTGAGCGCGAAAGTTTCCAAAACCTGCCGGTGGTGATGATGACCGGACTGAACGACGCCAACGCGATCGAATCGGCGTTTCAGGCGGGAGCCGCCGCTTTTGTGCACAAGCCGCTCCAGTATTCGCTGCTGTGTCAGCAGCTGCGTTTTATCCTGCGGTCTGCGCGCAACGACGCGCTGCTGCGCGAGCAGCAGGGGCAGTTCCGCAACATCCAGCGAATCGCCGAGATGGGCTACTGGCAGTGGGACATCGAATCCCGCCAGCTCAGCGTGTCCGCCCATCTGGCCAAGCTCTGCGGCTGGCCCGAAGCCGATCGCACGATAGAGCTTTCTGAGTTTCTACGTCGCGTACATTTTGAAGACCGTGATCGCGTCGAGGCGTCGTTTCGCTACGACCGGGCCAAAGGCGCGGGCGCCACGCTGTGCTATCGATTGCTGCCGCCCGGCGGTGCACCGGTGGAGGTCGAGCAGGCGCTGGAAACCAACCCCAATAACTCGCTGGTTGTGCTGGGCGCCGTCCGCGACGTCACCCACCGGCGAGAAACGGAAAAGAAAATTGAGCGTCTCGCGTCATTTGATCCGCTCACGGGCCTGGCCAGCCGCCGCCAGCTTCTGAAGACGCTTTCGGATCGCATGGCCACGAACGGAAACACGCCGTTTGCGCTGCTGGTCATCGAACTGGACAACTTCCGCGACATCAACGAAGCGCTGGGCTTTGAAGCCGGCGACACCGTGCTCGCAACCGTAGCAGGCCTGTTCCGAACGATGTTGCGGCCGACAGACTTCGCCGCGCGCACCGGGGGAGACGATTTTTGTATTGTCGTCGACCCGCTGGAGAGTCCCATGGACGCCGCCCATCTCGCGATGGACTGCCGCCGCCGGATCTGCCAGCCGCTGGACATCAACGGCACCCAGCTGGAGCCGACGATCAGCGTCGGCATCTCGCGCTTTCCGGACGACGGCGCAACGCCCTTCGACCTGCTCAAGGCCGCGGACTCCGCGCTCCAGGTCAGCCGCAAGCGGGGCGACGCGGGCGAAATTGCCTTCTATCAGCCGGAGATGACGGACCGAGTCGCCCAGCGGATGTCGATGGAGTTTCGTCTGCGCCGGGCGCTGCGACAGGATGAATTCCTCCTCCACTACCAGCCGAAGATCAATCTGGCCACCGGCCAGGTCTGCGGCCTGGAAGCGCTCGCGCGCTGGGACGATCCACATCATGGCCTCGTTTCCCCAGCACTGTTTATCGATGAGATGGAGCGGCTTGGACTGCTCGGTGAGCTCGGCGAACGGGTGCTGAAACAGGCGTGTATCCAGGCACAGGCCTGGGCCGAGACTGAGCTCGGTTCACTGGTAGTTTCGGTGAATATCTCACCCACCCATCTGTTGAAGGCCGGGTTCGTCAATACGGTCCAGCAAACCCTGCAGGATTCGGGGCTGCCCTGTTCGCAGCTTGAGCTCGAGATCACCGAAGCAGCGGTCCAGCGAGCGGATTTCGCGCTACCGGTACTGGAGCAGCTGCGCGAACTCGGCGTCAGCATCGCCATTGACGACTTCGGCACCGGCTTCTCGTCGCTGGGTTCGCTGAAAAAGCTGCCGATCGACACGCTGAAGATCGACCGCGTTTTTGTCATCGACATGATGCACAACCCCGGCGACGCCATCATGATGGGGTCGATCATCGGCATGGCGAAAGGGCTAAAGCTCTCGGTAGTGGCCGAAGGGGTGGAAGATCGAGATCAGGTGGCAGCACTGTCAGCGCTGGGCTGCGATCAGATCCAGGGTTACTATTTTTCGCGGCCGGTCAGCGCGGCAGAAGTGCCGGAGGCTGTCAAACAGATCAATGAGCGGACCGACGATGTTCGCAGCCAGGCGATCCATGTCGGCGCAACCGGCTAAGTCCGCCGACACGCAGCCGATGCCGATGGTGAGCACGGCGAGCCTGCCGGCGCTTCTTCCCGCGTCGGGCTATCTGGTCAACCGGTTATCCGATCCGGAGCTCGACGCCCGAAGCCTGCCGGGCGTTATCGAGAAAGCGCCGGTCATCGCCGGCCGGATCCTGGCGCTGGCGAATTCCGCCTGGTCAGCGCCAGCAGTGCCGGTCACGTCGCTGGAGCTCGCCTGCCGGAGGCTCGGACTCAACATGATTCGAACCGTTGGGGTGGCCATGGCCGTCTCCCAGCCCTTCCGTCCCGTCCCGGTCAGCGGCTTTAACGCGATCCGGTTCTGGGCGAGCTCTCTCCTGGCCGCTGATGCGGGCTACCTGCTCGCTGAGCCTTTGGCTCCGGAGTCCCGAGAGTCAGCCCGCACCGCCGCGCTGCTGGCTCGGCTGGGCATTCTGTGGCTGGTCGAAAACCGCCCCGAGGATCTGGCCCGCGCGATCGCGTTAATGCAGGCTGACGGAGACCTGGCACTCAACGACGCACTCCGACAATGTTGCGGCTTTGGGCATGTTGAGATCAGCCAGCAGCTTGCCGAGCACTGGCGCCTGCCCGACGTCTTGTGTGCCGCCATTGCCCGTCAAAAGGCTGCTGCGCTCGTCCCCGACGAGGAGCCGGTCACGCTGGTGGTCGCCAACGCCACCCGGATGTGTTTTGCCGTCACCCATCAACGAGATTTCGAGCCGGACGGACACCTCCTGCCATCGCTGAAGGTGGACGCCGAGTGTCAGCTCAACGCGTTTGAGAAGCTGAGAAAAGAAGCGCCGGCAATCCGCAGCCTGGCGTTTGAAATCACCGGCTGAGCGACATCGCGGGCGCAGGCTTGGCTGATCCCGTGTCCTCGAACCATGCCCAAAGCTAAGGCTTGCCCCTCTTTTCGAGCAGTTCACGCAGCAAACTCCTAAAGAATTAGTTGACGAGAAACACGCTTGTCGGTAGGCTTTTCTCAGTCCTAATTCATTCGGTTTTAGACGTCAATTCGCTATGGCTCGACAGAAATCTCAAACTTTGACCGACGGTGAGCTGCGCATCATGGATGTTGTCTGGACCCTGGGCGAAGCCTCGGTTCGAGACGTTACCGATGAGCTGAATCGGCAGGAGCCCGTTGCCTACAACACCGTGCAGACCATGCTGGGGATTCTTGCCGAGAAAGGTTACCTGAGCCACCGAAAGCAAGGCCGCGCCTTTGTCTACGAGCCGCTGATCGATCGCAGCACGGCCCAGGGTCGAGCCTTGAAGCACCTGATGAGCCGCTTTTTTTCAGGATCCCCGACGGCGCTGGTGCAAAACCTGCTCAGCTCGGATGATGTCGATGCGCTCGAGATCGACCGCCTGCGGCGAATGATCGAACAGGACGAGGACACGCCATGAACGAGACAGGGTTTGTAGCCGACCTGCTGATCCATCACCTGGCGCTCAGCACGGGCCTCATTATCGCGGTGTCGTTGGCGTTGGCCTTGAGCCGCTATGACAGTGCCGCGGCCCGGCACGCCAGCTGGGCACTGGTGCTGGTCATGCTGCTCGCGATGCCGCTGCTGCTGGCCTGGCCTGATTCTGATTGGGAGGTACGCTCGTCGACACCCACCACCGAACGGATGGTGGCGACGCCACCTGGGGAGTCGACCGCCAAGGTCGCCGCCAGGACCGACTCCGGCTCGATACCAACCCCGGCGACCCGTCCAACGGCAACCCAAGCGGGTAGCCTCGGTCGGTGGTTGGCGGCGGCATGGCTTCTCGGCGCCCTCCTGCAGCTGACGCTTTTGCTGCGCGCTCTCAGGTACAACCGGGACCTGCGCCGTCGATCTGCTTGGGCCCCCAACGATCTGGTTCAAAAGGCCAACACCTTGGCACGGCGCATGGGCATGTCTCGTACGGTGACCGTCAGGCTCAGTTCGGAGGTCGGTTCACCGCAGACTGTCGGGACGCTAGCTCCGATGATCGTGCTCCCAACGGCCTGGCAAACCCAGGCGAGCTCATCGATGGTCAGTCACGCGCTCACCCATGAGCTCGCGCACATCAAGCGCGGCGATCACTGGTGGGTCTGGCTGCAGTTCGGCGCACGCGTGGCGTTCAGCTTCAATCCAGGAATCTGGTACGTCATCAGCCAAATGAACACCGAGCGGGAAGCCGCCTGCGACGACTGGGCGCTTTCCTTGGGGGCCTCGCCGCAACGCTACGCATCGAGCCTGCTCTCGGTGGCGGCGTCGCTGCTGCCAGGCCGGCCGCCGGAATTGGCCATCCCCTGCCTGCGCTCCAAAAACCATCTACGACGGAGAATTTCACACATGCTGGACGTCAAGAAGAGCCACTCCACGCTGCGCGCTGGACGCCTTACCGCCGCAGCCGCCGCCATCGTCTTTGCCGGCGCGGCGCTGGCCGCGCCCCAGTGGGTCAACCTGGGAATCAGCGCGAGAGAAGCGGTGGGCGCTGCGGTTTCCTTGAACGTCAGTCGCGACCGTACGCCGCGGGCTGATGACGGGCTGCTGTTTACCGCCTGGGCGGGCGATCTTGCGGCAACCCGACAGCTGCTGGCCGGCGGTGCAGACCCCGAACAGGTGAACGGACGCCGCGATCCGCGGACGCCACTTGTCGCCGCTGCTCGGCGCGGCCACTGGGACGTTATGTTTGCGCTGCTGGACGCCGGTGCCCGGGTGGACTTCCATCATCATAAAGACGAAAGCGCTTTGATCGCCGCCAGCGGGCGGGCGCCGGCCGCGGTGATCACCGAACTGCTCGCCCGCGGCGCCGATGCCGGGCAACAGATGAACGGTGATGGTACCCCGCTGATCGCCGCCGCTCGCCACGGCCAGGCCGCGAACGTCGAGCTGCTGTTGGCGGCAGGAGCAGACCCCAACACTTGGAGCAACGGCGACGAATCGGCCCTATTCCACGCGGCCGTCGGCGGTCACGTGGAAATTGTCGAGCTGCTGCTGGATGCCGGTGTCGATCCGAGCGTGACCTTTGATGGGGACGGCACGCCGCTGATGCTGGCCATTCGCCACGGCCACGACGACGTGGCGAACCTGTTGCTCAAAGCGGGAGCCAGCGTCAATGAGGCTGTCAGCGGTGACGGCACCGCCTTGATCGATGCAGCCAGGCGCAATGATGTGGCCACCGCCAGCGCGCTGCTGGCCGCCGGCGCTGACGTCAATCAGGCGGTGCGTGGCGATGGTAACGCGCTCATCAACGCTGCCCGGGGCGGACACCTGGAGTTAGCCGCCCTTCTCATGGACGCCGGTGCGGGCGTGAACGCTCACGTAGAAGGCGACGATACGCCGCTGATCAACGCGGTCTGGAGCAACAACGCCGCCCTGGTGGGCCTGCTGCTCGAACGCGGCGCAGACCCACTGCTTGAGGGAGACTACGATCGGGAGCTAAGAACCCAGCGCACGCCGCTGAATCAGGCAGCCCCCGGAAGCCAAATTGCGATGCTGCTCACCGACGCCGCCGGCGGCAACCGCCGTTAGGACGCGGTTAGACTGAAAACGTCGGACAGCCCTGGGTCATGCCACTCCGGGCTGTCAGGCGGCACCACGTCAAAAGCGATACTGATCCGCCGCTCTTCTGAGGAGAACGGGAGCGTCCGGTGGAAATACCAGGACGGGAACAACACGAGGTCGCCGGTGACTACGCGCTGCAGCGAGGTAAGCGGCGGCGTACTCAGCTGAAACTTTGGCTCCGGAAAACCCAGCTCCAGCGCCCCTTCATCCGGGTTATCACCGACGGGCACCTTCAGGTAGAACACACCGCTGATCACCCCGTGAGGATGCATGTGCGAACCCTGAAATCCCCCGCTTGAAAGCGTCACCGCCCACATCTTGATTCGGCCCGACTCGGGCAGCAGCGAACCATAGCGCGTGTCGGTCCGGCGAATGAGACTCGCCTGGGCGACGGCGGCCGAGCGCAGCTGAGCCAGCAGCGCATCGATCTCGCTGCTGCCGGGCACCAGCAGCGACTGAGTCTGACTACCGTTGTGGGTCGACGTGGTCACCGGCTCAAACTCGAGACTCGGATGACACAGAATCTGCTCCTCCAGCGCAGGAAAAATCACTGGATCAAGCGAAGGACGCGACCGCTGAACCAGCTCAGAGAATCGCTGCGCTTCCCTGGCCCGTTCCCCCTCGCCTGACTCGAGCCAGACCTGGGGCAGGAGCGACAGCACGATCATCGCGGTTTCCCGGTTCGATCCGGCAACCAGTTGATCCGCCTGATCCAGGCAGCTGGGGTAGTGGCCCGCCTGGAAGTCGTTGAGAAAGCGCAGCCGCTGGGCGCCCGGGTCCTGCGGCGCCCCACCCGTCTTAGCCGCCAGCCGATCGAGGACCTGAAGAGACTCCTGATGACGACCTTGCTCGAAACGCAGGGAAGCAAGATTGAGCAAATAGGTCTCATCGTCAGCTCCGCGCGTCGCAGCGATTTCCAGCGCCTGATCGGCGGCCTCGAGACTCTCACGCTTCAGCTCCAACGCCGCACGCAGGACAGCCCAGCGCGACTCGTGGGGCTCAGCTTCGTTGAGCGATTCCCATTGGGCGGCCGCGTCGTC
Source organism: Pseudomonadota bacterium (assembly GCA_038747195.1). Taxonomy (GTDB): domain Bacteria; phylum Pseudomonadota; class Gammaproteobacteria; order Xanthomonadales; family SZUA-38; genus JANQOZ01. The sequence goes on along the minus strand of JBCDKA010000001.1, from coordinate 166,637 downwards.
AAAGCGAAACAGTCGCTCCAGCGCCATCGCGAGGTTGCTGCGCGCGTTGACGTGATCCGGCTTGCCCGCGAGAAACGTCTCATAGCTTTGAGCAGCCGACTCAAAGTCTCCTAGGGCGTAGAAGCTATTGCCCAGGTTGAAGTGAAGGTGGGCAAACTGGGACGGTGCGCGCCGGAGCGCACGCTGATAAGCGTCCACCGCCAGACGCGGCTGGCCGGCCTGCTGGGCGATCAGGCCGTACTTGGCGATCAGCTTGGCGTTGTCGGGCTGGATGGCCAAGGCTTGATCAACAAGCTTCAGCGCGGCGTCGAAACGCTGCTGAGACTGATAGATTTCCGCCAGCTGCACCGCCGACAGCCAGTCCTGTGGATAGCGGCTAATCATTTCTTGAAGCAGCTCGCCGGCACCGCTGACGTTGCCCATGCTCATGAGTTGTGCTGCACGCTGTTGCAGCTGCTGATGCTGAGGATCCATGGTCCTTATTGTCACCGCTTCGAATAGGTTGCCCGAACCACACCGGCGGGCCGTCTTCTTTGCCCGCAAACATGCGGTTATGATCCTGCTTCTGCCACCTTTACGAGTGATCCCATGAGCGGGAATCCAGACACGCAGCAGGAGCGATCATCGCTGAAGTACCTTACCGGCTTTGGCAACCATCACGCCACCGAGGCGATCGAAGGTGCACTGCCGCAGGGCCGAAATTCACCACAGAAAGTCCCGTTTGGGCTCTATGCGGAGAAGTTCAGCGGGAGTGCCTTCACCGCGCCCCGGGCCACCAACCTGCGCAGCTGGTTCTACCGCCTGAGACCGAGCGTCCGCCATGGCGGCTTTCAGCCGTTGGAACACCCGTCCCTCGCAACCGGCCCGCTGGGCGCCGGGGCAACGCCGCCCGATCCGCTGCGTTGGTCACCTTTCGAGGTGCCGGAAGCGCCCAAAGACTTCATCGACGGTCTTTTCACCATGGCGGCCTGCGGTGATGCCCACGCCCAGTGCGGCGCCGGGATTCACCTGTATCTTGCCAACCAATCGATGACCAACCGCTTTTTCTATAACGCTGACGGTGAGCTGCTGGTGGTACCACAATCCGGCACGCTGATGCTTCACACCGAGTGCGGCGTGCTGGAGGTACCGCCACAGTTTGTGGCGGTGATCCCCCGGGGCATCAAGTTTCGCGTGGAGCTGCCGGACGGGCCCAGCCAAGGCTACGTGTGTGAGAACTACGGTGCGCCGCTTGAGCTCCCGGAGCGCGGTCCGATCGGCTCTGACGGGTTGGCCAACAGTCGAGACTTTCAGGCACCGGTTGCGGCCTTTGAGGAGCGCAACGGCAGCTACGAGACGGTGTGCAAGATGGACGGGCAGCTTTACGTTTGCCAAACCGAGCACTCGCCGCTTGACGTGGTGGCCTGGCACGGCAACTTGACGCCGTACCGCTACGACCTGCGCCGGTTCAACGTTATCGGGTCGATCAGCTTTGATCATCCCGATCCATCCATCTTCACCGTGCTCACTTCCCAGTCCGACACACCCGGCACCGCCAACGTCGATTTTGTTGCCTTTGCGCCACGCTGGCTGGTGATGGAGGACACCTTCAGGCCACCGTGGTTTCACCGCAACATCATGTCGGAGTTTATGGGACTGATCACCGGCGTCTACGACGCCAAGACGTCAGGTGGGTTTGTGCCGGGCGGCGCCAGTCTGCACAACTGCATGGCGCCACACGGCCCGGATGCGGAAGCGTTTACTAAAGCCGGCGAGGCTGACCTCAAACCCGAATTTCTCGCTGACACGATGGCGTTTATGTTCGAGTCCCGCTACCTGATGCGGCCGACTGCGCAGGCGATGGCGGCGTCCGAGCGGCAGCGGGACTATTGGGAGGTGTGGCGAGGGTTGAAGAAGCAGTTTCAGGCGCCCTGAGCGATCACGACGACAGTGCCATCCTGGCGTCAGCTCTGGACGCCGCGCTGCGCCAGATACTTGCGAATATTGCCCGTTTTTTCCCGATCCTCCGGAAGCTCCGTCATTTCCATCGACACGGCCAGCGGCGTCGACTCGTAAATCGGCGCGAGAAAGGCCTGCAGCCGATCGAAGATAAAATCCTGGGCCTGCTTCCGCTCTGAGGACGGGCGAGGCCCAATCCTCGCGTAGACGTTGATGAACGCGTTGTCAGGATGCCCGTCGGCAATGCGGTAGCAGTCGCGCCGCTCAGCGCGGGTTCGGATCCCGGCGAGCGGGAAGACCCCACAGTCGGCGGCCGCCTGGTGCAGGACATTGACCAGCTCCTGAATATCCAGCTGTGCCTCGATGTTGGCGGAATACTCAACAACTTGATGCATGGCTTGGACCTACTCGTTTCCGCGCGGAATCAACGACAAGCTAAGCGCGCCAGCCGGGACTCGTCAAATCGATTGCCGGCGACTGTCCGGCGGCGCCGAGCCCGGATGCGCGCATTCAGCATTACTGCTAACCTCCGGTCGTGGCTCACAAAAACCCTACACGCCCCATGCGAGGGCTGGAGTCTTCGCTGCCGTTGGCACTCCTGCGGGCTCGGGAGTGCGCCATGAACCGCTTTCGCCCGATGCTCCGGGAACACGACCTGACTGAGCAGCAGTGGCGGGTGATCCGAGTCCTGGCCCAGCATCCCAGCATCGAAGTCACCGAGCTGGCCGAACGCGCAATTCTGCTCGGGCCAAGCGTGAGCCGCATCCTGCAGTACCTGCAGCAGTCGAGCCTGATCGAACGCAGCCCGGTTGAGAGCGATCAGCGGCGCTCCGCCATTAGCCTGAGCGCAAAAGGCCGGGCGTTGTTCAAGGAGATTGCCCCGCATTCCGAAGCGATCTATAGCGAACTGGAAGAGCGCTTCGGCCGCCGGCGTCTAGCCAGCCTGCTGGAGATGCTGCGCGAACTCGAGCTGGCCTTGAGCGGGTCCGATCAGGCCGCCTGACCCGCGCGCAAAAAATACTTTCGGTTCGCCAACGAGCCGGCAACAACGATCGTCAACCTGGAGATATTGCTATGCCGCACATGGATCCGCTTCCGTTCGATCAGACCCCGCAGTTCAAAGAGCGCTTTGATCATTACCGCAACACCCGAGGTTTTGTGCCCAACAGCATTCGCACAATGGCGCGACGGCCCGCCATTGCCGAGGCGTTTATGGCGCTGAATCAGGCGGTGCTCTACGAGGGAAGCGTCAGCGAAGAGCTGAAGATGCTGTGCAGCCTGATTGCCTCGCAGGCGGCCGGCTGCCGCTATTGTCAGGCCCACATGGCCAACCTTTCTCACATCTACCAGGCGTCAGCGGAGAAGATCGCCAACGTCTGGTCATACGAAGAAAGCGATCTGTTCAGCGACACTGAGCGGGCGGCGCTGAATCTCGCGCTGAAAGGGTCGCTGGTACCCAACGACGCCACCGACGCCGATTTTGCTCGCGCCGCGGAACACTTCAGTGAAGCCGAGATCGTCGAGCTGGTGGCAACCATTTCTCTTTTTGGCTACTTGAACCGATGGAACGACACGATGGCCACCGAACTGGAAGAGCTGCCGGGCAAGGTGGCCGCCGACACGATCGGGCAGACCGGCTGGGATGCCGGGAAACACGGCTGAGCGATTCGCTGAAGGAGTCCACAATGGCTGACCGCCGTTACACACGCATGTTGACTGCCAAACGGACCACAGCGCTGCTTGCTGCTCTTTGGATCGCAACGAATGGCCTCGCGCAGGAAACCAGCCCCGGCGCGGACATCCCATTCGTCAACTGGGAAAACCACCCGGTTCACCCCATGGACAGCAGTCCTGACGGCACGCTGCTGGCCGTCGCCCATACCGCTGACAATCGGCTGCAGCTGTTCGACGTCAGCGAGGGCCTGCCGGTCGCTGCCGGACACGTGGTGGTCGGCGTTGATCCCGTGTCCGTTCGTTTTCGCAGCAACAATGAGGCGTGGGTCGTCAACCACATCTCGGACACCGTCAGCGTGGTCGATCTGGCTGGCCGTCAGGTGACCGCCACGCTGCAGACCGACGATGAACCCTTCGACATCGTCTTTACCGGGGATCCGCTGCGCGCGTTTGTGAGCTGCTCACAGGCCAACACCATCTTGGTTTACAACGTGCAGGACCTGTCGCAGCCGCCCGAACGTATCAACCTTAGCGCCGAGGACCCAAGGAGCCTCGCGGTCAGTCCGGATGGCAGCAAAGTCTATGCGGCGATCTTTGAGTCCGGCAACGGGAGTACGGTCCTTGGCGGTGGCGCCGAATCGCTCGGCACGATCTCCTTTCCCCCCAACGTCACCCGGCAGACCAATACGCCGAGCGGAGGCGAATCACCGGCGCCCAATGCCGGCACCGGCTTCAGTCCCGCCCTTAATCCACTGCTGCCCCCACCACCACAGGTGGGCACGATCGTGAAGAAAAACGGTGACGGTGTCTGGCTTGACGACATCGGCGGTGACTGGACGCGCTTCGTCAGCGGCTTCCAGGCCAATCAGTCGGGTCGGATTGACGGTTGGGATCTACCCGACCGGGATGTCGCCGTCATTGACGCAGGCAGCCTCGAAGTCAGCTACGTGACCGCCCTGATGAATATCAACATGGCGCTTGCGGTGAATCCTGCCAGCGGCGAGATCACGGTCGTCGGCACTGACGCTACCAACGAAGTGCGGTTTGAGCCGCTGCTGAACGGCCGCTTTCTGCGGGTAAACCTGGCGCGGATCCGGGAGACCGACAACGCGGTTCTCAGCGTCAGCGACCTGAATCCTCATCTGACGTATGCCTCGTCAACAACCACCGCGGACAATCGCCTTCGCTCCCTGGGCGATCCACGCAGTATCGTTTGGAACGCAGCCGGCACGCGCGGTTTTGTCACCGGCATGGGATCTAGCAACCTGATTGTGATCAACGCAGACGGTGGTCGGGTAGGTGACCCCATCGATACCGGCGAAGGTCCGGTCGGGGCAGTTCTCAACGAGGAGGCAGGCCTCCTTTACGTTTGGAATCACTTCGAGGCCTCGATCAGCGTCATCGAGCTGGCCACCAGCCGACGCGTTAGCACCGTCGCGCTCTTTAACCCTCTACCCCGGGCCATGCGAGACGGGCGCCGCTTTCTGTACGACACCCGACAGAAGTCCGGGCTTGGGCACGTTTCCTGCGGGTCTTGCCACGTTGACGGAAGGACTGACCGGCTGGCCTGGGACCTCGGTGATCCGTCGGGCGACATGAAGGCCTTCAATCAGAACTGCGTGACCGAGGTCCAGGGAAACTCCTGCCCCGACTTTCACCCCATGAAGGGCCCCATGATGACCCAGACTTTGCAGGACATCATCGGGCATGAGCCGTTTCACTGGCGTGGTGATCGTGACGGCCTGGAAGAGTTCAACGGCGCTTTCACCGGGCTGCTGGGAGCAGACGCGGAGCTGAGCGAGGCCGGCATGCAGGCTTTTGAAGACCACCTGGCCACGATCACCTTTCCACCGAATCCTTTCCGTAATCTCGACAATACGCTGCCTCGCAACCTGCCGCTCCCCGGCCACGTCACCACGGGTAAATTTGGCCCAGCCAACCAGCCTCTGCCCAACGGCAACGCGCAGCGGGGCCTGCTGCTCTACACCACCGGCGGTCTGGACGAGCCTTTCCAGTGCTCGGACTGCCATACGCTACCCACCGGCATGTCCCGGAACGGTCCACTGCGACTCCTCGGCGGCGCGGTTGAGGCCGGGGGTGAGCAGATGGCGGACGGCCCGCACGGCGAGGATCATCTGGGTATCGTCAGCGTGGACGGCAACACCAACATCGCCATGAAGACCGCGCAGCTGCGTAACCTCTACGACAAGGTCGGCATGGACGCGCAAAGCGCCGAGAGCCTCAGCGGCTTTGGCTTTCTGCACGACGGCAGCGTCGATACGCTGGCGCGCTTTGTGGCGCTCGAGGCTTTCGAGCTCGACTCCGATCAGGACGTTGCCGATCTGGTCGCGCTCATGCTGGCCTTCAGCGGATCCGATTTTGGTCCTGACCCTTCGCCGGGATCAGTCACTGCGCCGCAGAGCCAGGATACCCATGCCGCAGTCGGTCGTCAGGTCACCTCAACCGGCGGTTCGCCGACCTCCGAACTCAACACCCTGTCGGTTCTGGCAGCCGCCGGTGCGATCGATTTGGTAGCCCACGGCAGCGGCAACAGCTGGGTGCAGCAGGGCCTGGAGTTCAGCCCTGCGCAAGGTGATTCCATTGGGCTTAGAGACTTGAGCGCCAGCGCCAGCGCGGCAGCGCCCATCACCTTTACTGCGGTCTCTAGCGGCCTCGGTGAGCGGCTGGGTCTCGATCGGGATCATGACGGCCTCACCGATGCCGAAGAGCTCAGGCTCGGTTCGAACCCGGCAGATGCTGCATCCCGGACTCTCACGCCGGTGCAGGGTCTTTGGTTCAACCCCGCTCGCAGCGGCCACGGCTTCGATCTGCAGCGCCTGGGCAATTTTCTGTTCATTACCTGGTACACCTACAACGACGACGGCACACCCACCTGGTACCAGGCGGCGGGCGAATTTGATGGCGAGTCTTGGAGCGCCGACCTTTCCCGGTTTACCCGAGGCGCAACCGGCGACCCCACCGGTCAGCCTGTGGGGCAGGCATCACTGGCTTTTGTTGACGCACGCCGGGCGGAGTTCAGCTGGACCCTGGACGGGCGCAGCGGCAGCGAGCCCTTCCAGCTTCTCGCTGCGTCCAACGACCGGACGCTGCGCAACTATACCGGCACCTGGTACGACCCCGACGACAGCGGCTGGGGCGTAACCTTCTACAGCCAGGGTGACGTCAGGGTTTCGGTGCTGTATTTCTACGACGCTGAGCGTCAACCCCGCTGGGTTCTGGGTCAAAGCGACAATCACCGAGAAGGGAACACCGCGATGCTGAGCTTCAGTGGCTTCTGCCCCGACTGCGAGCGTGTTGAGCCACAATCCACCAGCGCCGGGGATCTTACGCTCAGCTTCGATAGCGTCCGCAGCGGCACCTTCAGCTCATCCGCCCGCTATCCCGGCCTGGCGAACAGCGACTGGAATCGCAGCAACGTGGCCATCATCCCGCTCAGCGACCCGTGGCAAGATCCGGCGCTCCACTGACATAGGCTGACCCCTTTTTGCTTTTTGGACCGGCGTGGTTGATTCAGAGACAGGCGGCGCCAGCCGATACATAGTTTAACCATCCAAAAACACCCGCTGAAATACAATGACGGTTGCTGTTGACCACCGTCGTCCCTGATGAAAAAACTGCTGTCTACCTGTCTGCTGCTGCCCACCCTGCTGAGTATCAGCAGCTGCACGCCTCGCGAGACCCAAAGTGAGCGTCGCGCTCTCCAGTTTCCGCCTGGGCAGCCGCTCGATGCGGGCCCGAAAGCACACCGGAATCGCGCCGTAAGCAGCCGCTTAAGCGTCGGCGTTACGCGTATTGAGGGCCCAGCCAAAACGGCCCAGCCCGGGCGAACGCTGGCTGAGCCGCCACGGCAAAAACAGCTGCGAAAAACCCCGAAATACCGCCAGGTACCCGACTGGCCTGCGAACCAGCCAGGGGTCGAGTCGAAAGGCTTTTCGGGCAGCACCTTCGAAGCGCTGGACTACGACAGCAACGCTGACAACACGGGCGGCTTTGTGTTTATACCGGCAGACCCGGTCCTGGCAGCGGGCCCGAACCACGTCGTGGCGGTCACCAACACCAGTATCGCGATCTACGATAAATCCGGCTCCGAAGTGAGCAGCGAGTCACTCCAGGATTTCTTTTCGCCCCTCTCGCCGCCGACGTTTACGTTTGATCCGAAAGTCCTTTTCGATCAGTTCGAGAATCGTTTCCTGGTGCTGACGTTGGAACGGCAGGACATCGACGAAGGTGATTCCAGCAACACCTCACGAATCCTGCTGGCGGTCAGCGACACCGACGATCCCACCGGCTCCTGGACGGTCACCGAAATCAACGGGTTTGAGACCGTCGGCGGACAGGATCACTGGGTGGATTTTCCGGGATTCGCGGTGGACGAGGAGGCGGTGTACATCACCGCCAATCTGTTCCAGTTCTTCAATCAAACCAGCGGCGGCGCCTTTGGCGGCACGCGGCTTTTCATCGTTGAGAAAGACGTCAACAACGGCTTTTATGACGGCCGCAGCGCGGACGTCACCCGCTTCAACCCGTTTACCGGCGGTGGCACTTTTGCCGGAACGCATCAGCCAGCGCACATTTTCGGCACACCACCTGCGGGCAATACCGGCACCTGGCTAGTGCTGCAAAGCGGCCTCGGGAGCGGCAGTACCGAGGAAGCTCAGGTTGTTCAGGTCAACAGCCCGACGGGCAATACGTCATTCAGCTTCGAGTTTGTCTCTCTGGGCAATATCGACAACGACCCCAGCAATCCGCTGGGCAATCTACCCCAGAGCGGCAGCAGCCTCGACCCGGATGCTGGGGACCGCCGCGTGCTGGATGCGGTCTGGCGTGACAACTCGCTGTATTTCACCGCAACGACCCGGGCCAGAACCGGCGCGGACAGCGGCGAGACCACCGCCTACTGGGCGGAGGTCAACACGCAGACCGACAATCTGATTCAGCTTGGCCTGCTCGGCGGTGAGGACATCGCCAACAATACCGAGACGGCGTATGCGGCCGTCGCCGTCAACGACGCCGGCGTTGTGGCGCTTGGCTTCACCAGCGCCAACGGCAGCAGTTTTCTCGGCTCCCACTACGCGCTGCATTTTCCCGGCGACGCGGCCGGCAGTAACCGCGGTAGCCAGCTGCTTCGCGCCGGCATCGATGCTTACGAACTGACCTTCGGCGGCCCCGAGGTTCGCTGGGGCGATTACTCCTCGGTAGCGCTGGACCCCAACGGCGCCTGTTTCTGGGTCTACAACAAACACACCATCAGCCGCGGATCGGGCACCGGCGGCGAAATCGGTCGCTGGGGTACGGCCGCGGCCGAAGTCTGCGGCAACCAACCGCCAACACCCGTAGCTGACGCGCTGACCGTGGCCGAAGGCGGCACAGTTGACCGGACCGACAGCGGAGACAACAGCCTGCTGGACAATGACTCCGATCCAGAGGGGGACAATCTGGACATCAACCGTAACCCGACCACCGACCCAGGGGCGGGCACAGTGAGCATCGCCAGTAACGGCACCTTCGACTATACCCATGACGGCAGCGATTCGAGCAACGACCTTTTCCGCTATGAGGTCTGTGACGACGGCAGCCCGGTGCTCTGTGCCGAGGCACAGGTAAATGTCACGATCACCGAAGTGAATGACCCGCCGATCGCGAACAACGACCTTGGCCCAACGATCTCCGAGGACGACGACGACACCATCAGTATTTCCAGCCTGCTCGCCAACGACTCGGTCGGCGACATCGGTACCAGCCAGACGCTGGACATCACTGCGGTCAACAGCGAGATGAACGGCACCGCTGATCTGTTGTCGTCGAGCATCCGCTTTACGCCCGCCGAAGACTTCTTCGGCAGCGCAAGCTTTCGCTATACCGCTACCGACGATGGCACCACCGACGGCGCCAACGACCCGCTAAGCGATACGGCGATGGTTACGATCACGGTCAGCGAGGTGAACGACCCTCCCATTGCTGCGGGGGAGACCATTGCCAACCTGGCGGAAGACGGGATCTACACCGTGCCCTTCAGCTTGCTGCTCGCCAACGACGTACCGGGGCCAACCAACGAGGCCGGTCAGCAGCTCAGCGTTAACCTGGCCGCCAACCCGGCCGGCGGGAGCGTTATGCTCGACGGCAGCAACGTGGTGTTTACCGCGGCGCCCGATTTCAACGGCAGCGCTGGTTTCGACTATCGCGTGGTGGACAACGGAACCACCGCAGGCAGCGCCAATCCACAGACCGACGTGACGCGCGCCCAGTTTCTGGTCATCGAGGTAAACGATCCGCCGCGCCCGGCAGCGGATACGCTCCCCGACGTTCTCGAAGATTCCGCCGGCTTCACCTTTGACGCCTCAGTCCTTGTGGTGAACGACGCCCCTGGGCCTACCAATGAAAGCGGCCAGTCGTTGACGCTCACCGGCGTGAGCGATCCGGTTGGCGGTACGGTCAGCCTGGACGCCGGCATGATCACCTTTACGCCGACACCGCAGTTCAGCGGCGCTGCGGCGTTCAGCTACAGCGTTTTGGACGACGGCACCAGCGGCGGTCAGCCGGACCCGCTGTCGGCGATTGGCACGGTGACGTTCAACGTAGTCGGCGACAACGACCCGCCGAGCGCGGGAGACGATACCCTGACCGTCGTTCGCGGCGGACAAGCGGTGGTGCTGGAGAGCAGCGCAGTGCGGCTGACCGACAACGACTCTGACCCCGAGCAGGCTACCTTGAGCGTGTCTGCGGCCCCGGTAGATGCGCCCAGCCAGGGGACCGTCACGCTCGCTGCTGACGGCAGCTTTCGCTACGAACACTCCGCTTCGGACCTGACCAGCGACAGCTTCCGTTACGAAGTCTGCGACGAAGGCCCGCCGGTGCTGTGCGCAACCGCAGAGGTCAACATCACGGTGATTGAATCACCGTTCGCCCGGTGCAGCGCCAGCGGATCCCGGGGAGTCGTCGGCTTTCCGATCGGATTGCCGGCAGCAGACCTGTTCGACAACCCCCAGGGAAACTTTGCGGCCCAGGGTCTGCCGGCTTCGCTGACCATCGACCCAGGCAACGGCGTCATCGCCGGCACGCCGGTTGTCGGCGACCTGCCGAATTCCCCGTATTTCGTGACCGTAACCAGCGCCGGAGCGCCCCGATTTTTCAGCCTTCGGATCGACGCTGACACCGACAGCCTGTTTTTCAGCGGGCTGGAGGACGAGTGCCTGTAGGGGTCGTTCAATAGCTACTGCGGGGCGACTAAGGCACACCGCCAGAGTCGCCCAACGCCCTCAAGCTTTCCTCGCGCGGGCCGATAATCTACGAACACTTTTGTTTGGCGGTGCGCGCAATGGACGACAAGCGGCTCGAATCGATCAGCCCCCTGAAAAACCTGACTACCGGCCAGCGCAAAGAATTGCTGGACGGTGGCAAGCGCGCGGTTGTCCCCAAAGGCACCATGATCGACTCGTTCGAAGAACGAAACTGGTTCTTTATCCTGGTCGACGGCAAGGTCAAGCTGATTCCTGCCGAAGGCAAGGCGTTCACCTTTGACGACAGCAGCGAGCGGGCGCTCGATCCGATATTTCCCGATGTGCGCGGCGGCGATACGGCCAAGTTCGCCATCGATTCGCTGGTGATTCGCATCGACCGAAAGCGCGTTGAGCAGGCAGAGCAGTCGGTCGACAAAACCGTGGAAGCCCACGACACGGAAATCGATGACGTCGGCGCGGACGTGGTGAGGGCCTTGTTCGAAGACTTCCACAATGGCCGTATCAACGTCCCGGCCATGCCCGAGATCGCCGTGCGGGTCCGAAAGCTGATGGACGACGAGAATGCCGGCCTCGAAGATCTCGCCAAGTTGATTGAGCAGGATCCATCACTCGCCGGCAAGCTGATTGCCGCCGCCAACTCGGCCCTGATCCGAGGGCGGACGGAGATCTGCACCGCGGAGGAAGCGCTGCTTCGCATGGGCATCACCCGGGCCTGCAGCGTGGTGATCTCATTGGCCGTCCAGGAGATGTTTATCTTTCGCTCGCGCACGCTCTACGCCGTTGGCTCAGACGTATGGATGACCGCCACCCAGGTTGCCGCCACCTCAAAGATTTTGGCGCAGCACGCGCAGGGCGTAACGGTTGACCCGGAAAAAGCGTTCATGATCGGCCTGCTGCATAACGTCGGCGCCGTGGCGGTGCTCGGCTACCTTGAGCAGCTGGATATCGACGTGCCGCGCGCGGAGGTCAACGAAACCCTCAGCAGCCTGCGTGCGGTCAGCACCACGCTGGTGCTGAACAAGTGGCATATGGACGCCGATTTTCACGTTGCCGGCGAAGATGCGGAAGATCCGGAAACCCGGGAGAACCCCTACTATCCGATCCTGCAACTCGCGATTCAGCAGGTGCAGGCCGCTCAAGGCAGCGCGCCGGAAAATCCGGAGATTCATCAGCTGCCAGGCTTGATGATGCTCGGTGAACACCGCCAGGTGGATGAAGATGGGCGCCTCCTGCTGCTGGTGGATCACCCCGAACTCGCCGCCCTTCCCAGCTCCCCGGGAGTCGAAAACGCCGCCTGACCGGGAGTTAAGCTCCCGATGAGCGGGTAAAGCTCCTGACGTTCGCAGCGCCCTGTGGTAAAACAAAGGAGCCATGGGGAACAACGAGCTAACGCAGTCCACCGACGCGACGGCCGAGATGGAATACGGCAGGGCCCAAAGCCGCCGCGAACCGGGCCTGGTCATCATCACCGGCAGCAGTCTTGGCGAATTCTATTCGATTGCCGACGGCACCAGCCTGATTGTCGGTCGAGACGCCGACTGCGACATCGTCCTGCAGCGGCCTTCCGTGTCTCGGCGGCATCTTCGCGTCGAGCGTAAAGGCTCATTGGTGACCGCCGCCGACCTGAACTCCAAGAACGGCGCCCTGGTCGACCAGCAGCCGGTGCCGCTCGAGGGCGTAAAGCTGAACAACGGCGATCTCATCCGCGTGGGCGACGCTACGCTGAAGTACCTGGACGGCCGGACGCCGGAAACCCGCTACCACGAGCGGAGCTATCGGCTGGCAACCCGCGATGCGCTGACGAACCTCAATAACCGGCTGCTGTTTCTTGACGCCCTCGCCCGCACGCTCGCCGACTGGAACCGGCGCGGCGGCAACGTGTCGGTCGCGCTGCTGGACCTGGATAATTTCAAGCAGATCAACGATCGGTTTGGCCACGAAGCCGGCGACCGTGTGCTCCAGCTGCTCGCCAGCATCCTCACGAGCTCCCTGCGCGCCAGCGACCTGATCGCCCGGCTGGGCGGCGAGGAGTTTGCCGTCGCTTTTTCCGACACCGCGCCGGAGGATGCCGCTGAGATTCTGACCAAGATCAACCAGGATCTGGCGCAGCGGTGTCAGGAATTCACCGACATGCCCGCCGCCAGCTTTAGCGCCGGGATTGCCAGCCTGCCGCCGGAGGCGCCCCTCAATGCTGATCTGGCGGCGCTTCAGAATGCGCTGCTGCGAAGTGCGGATCAGGCTATGTATCTGGCCAAGGATGCCGGCCGAAACCGAGTGGTTATATCAACCGAAGAACTGACGGATACCACCGGCGCCGTGGCAACGAAACGACACATAAAACCCAGCTAGCCGGCTTCCGTAGGTTCCGGCAGCGCGCACCAAACCCGCCCGGCTCGACGCTAGAGCGCAATATCGAACTTGGTCAGCAGGTTGCGCGCATTGTCGGCCTCGGTACTCGCCTCCGGTCGCTCGCCAGCTAGCGCCAGGATTTTGCGGATCAAATCGACCGCTTCGGGGTCATTCGGCTGCTGCATGAGCCTAACCTCCGCCAGACCCACTGCAGCGCGGAGCCAGGCGGGATGGTCCTCACCGTTGACCTCGGCCATGCCGGCCAGCGCCGCTTCGAGCAACCCTCTTGCTTCGTCGAGCTCATCCAGCTCGATCAAAACGTTCGCCAGGTTTGCTCTGGTACTGAGGGTATAGTGATTGCGTTCGCCAAAGATTGTCGGCTGGATTTCCAGATTTTCCCTGAAAAGCGCCTCTGCTTGCGCGAACCGCTTCAGCCGCAACAGGCCGTTCGCCAGATTATTGCGGGCGTGGCTCGTGTCCGGTGCTTCACGTCCAAGAACCTCGACACGCACCTCCAGCGACCGACGCGCAAAGTCTGTGCCCCGCTCCAATGATTTGACGTCTTCCTGCTGCATTCCCCGAGTCAGGTAAACGTACGCCATATTGTTCAGCATGGTCATCATCAACGGGTGCGTTGCCGGCAGGTATTGCTCTACCCGGCCATAGAGGTCTTCGAACCTGGGGCCGATCGTTTCGAGTGGCTCGTAGCCAGCCTGGGTCTCAATCAGCTGGTTCTCCGCTGTCAGCGTATCCTCGTGAGTTGGACCTAGCGCAGCGACGCGTAACTCCAGAGCCCGCTTCAGCAGCGGCTCGCCGTCCTGTGGCTGACCCAGCCCGGCATAGGTATAGCCGAGCGTCTCCAGCATGGTCGCCTCGAGCCTGGGCTGATCGGCAAAGGTCGTCGACGCCTTCTCAGCCGCCTGGGCCAGCACGTCGACTACCCGAACATCCCGGCCACCGACCCGCGGGTCAGCTGACCGCAGCGTTTCAACCAGAAAGTTGTTCATGGCCGTCGAGCGCTGCGCCTCAAGCTCCGCTTCGCCGCGCGCCGCCTGGGCTGACAGCATCGCGCGGGTGGACACCACCACCGCGCCCGCCAAGCCAGCAACGAGGAGCAGTGCCGCCGCCGTCTCCAGCCGGTGACGCTGCACAAAACGCCATGCGGCGTGGGTCTTGCTTGGCGGCCTCGCGCTGACCGGATAGTGGGACAGATAGCGCTCCAAGTCCGCGGCCAGTTCGCCGGTCGAGGCATAACGGGCCGACGGGTCTTCCTGCACGGCCTTAAGCACAACCCAGTCCAGATCCCCCCTGAGCTGTCCGACCAGCGTATCGACAGCCGTGCTTCTCGCATCAACCAGCGCCTCAACCTCATCCTGATCCGCAGTCCGAATCCGGCTGCTGGGTGATTTCAGCGGATGGTCGGGCACCTCAGACCAGTTGCTCCGCGAGCGACGCTCAAACGGGAGGTTGTCCGTCAGCAGTTCATACAGGATCAGCCCCAGTGAGTAGACGTCAGTGCGGCTGTCGACGTCCTGCGGCTGCCGGATTTGCTCGGGACTCATATAGGCGGGTGTGCCCAGCAGCGCGCCTTCCATCGTGTGGTCAACCTGAGCGTCCGCAATCTTGGCGATGCCAAAATCGATCACCTTGGGCACCGGCTGTCCGTCGACCTCCGTCACCATCACGTTGCTGGGCTTCAGGTCTCGATGTACCACCCCCTGCTGGTGGGCGTAGCCGATGGCGCCGCAGAGCTCGATGAAGAGCTCAATTCTTCGCTCGATCGGCAGCCGATGCGCGTTGCAGTACTTGAGCAGCGAGCTGCCGTCCAGATACTCCATCACCATGTAGGGAAACCCGTCCGGGGTTTCCCCGGCGTCAAACACGGTGGCAATGTGGGGATGATTGAGCCGCGCCAGCGTCTGGCGCTCGGCCTGAAACCGCGCCAGCCGCCGAACGGAGGTCAGATCCAGGCGGGTGACCTTAATCGCCACCTCGCGGCGGATGGGCTGCTCCTGGAGGGCCCGGTAAACTGCGCCCATGCCGCCTTCACCGACCACTTCCAGCAGCTGGTAGGGACCGATTTCTGACAGCTTTTTGGAAATCGCCTGGCTGTGCTGCACATCCAGGGTTTCGGTTGCTTCGGTCACGGCGCGCTCAGGATAAAAATTCAGTATACGACGAACAGTCCCCGGCAAGCAGGTAAACTGAAGCGACGCAAGACAGGGAAACAGGAAAGCCTCATGAAAGTCACCATCAATCTGGAACTGACGCCAAAAGAAGCCCGGGCCGCAATGGGGCTACCGGACGTTGAACCCCTGCAGGAGAAGCTGATGGCCGAGATTTATGACCGCATGAGCGAATCGATTAAGGACATGAGCGATCCCGAGAAACTGCTGAAGATGTACATGCCGCTGGGGAACCAAAGCATGGAGCAGTTTCAGAAAATGATGTCGATGTTCACGCCGGGTGCCGGGACGTCGAAGGACTGACTCACCGCGTCAAATCGCTGGCCTACTGATAGCGCGTCGGATCAGGAACGCCGGCAGCCAGAAAGCCCGCCGCTCGCAGTCGGCAGGAGTCGCAGCGACCGCAGGCGCGGCCTTCAGCATCAGGCTGGTAGCAGGAGATGGTGTCTTCGTAAGGAACGTGCAGCTCGATGCCGCGCCGAATGATCGCCTCTTTACTCAGGCTCACCAGGGGGGTGCGGATGCGGGTCGATTGACCTTCAACGCCGGCCTTGGTCGCAAGGTTTGCCAGATCGGCAAAAGCCGCGATGAATTCGGGACGACAGTCCGGATAGCCCGAATAGTCCACCGCGTTGACGCCAATAAAGATGTCTCGTGCTTCGAGCACCTCCGCCAACCCCAGCGCCAGCGACAGCATAATGGTGTTGCGCGCCGGAACGTAGGTGACGGGGATTCCCTCGGTCGGCGTCTCCGGGACTGCAATATCGTCCGTGAGCGCTGATCCGCCGATGGCCCGAAGGTCCATCTTGACCACCCGGTGACCGGCAGCACCTAGCCGATCAGCCAGCTTCGCCGCCGCCTTGAGTTCCACCTCGTGGCGCTGGCCGTAGTCGACGCTGAGGGCATGACAATCAAACCCATCAGCTCGGGCCATAGCCAGCACCGTGGCGGAATCCAGGCCACCCGACAGGAGTACCACGGCCTTCCCCTGGGTATTCATCGGCCGGGTTCGTCGCCCCACAATAGCTTGTGCAGCTGCATCTGCAGCCTCACGTTCAGCTGATCGGCCAGGATCCACTCGGCGAGTTCGGTGACGTTCTGCTCGCCAAAGCTCGGCGACAGCAGTACTTCCAGGTCTTCGGGCAACGTATGTGCTTTGAGGATGCTGCAGGCCCAGTCGTAGTCGCCGCGGTTGCAGATGACAAACTTCAGCTGATCGTGCGCGGTGAGGAGCTCGAGGTTGGCCCAGAGGTTGCGATGGCTTTCGCCGGAGGCGGGCGTTTTGAGATCCAGGACCCGGCTAACGCGAGCGTCCACCGAGCCGATATCCAGCGCCCCGCTGGTCTCCAAAGAAACGTCATAGCCGGCGTCGCAAAGCCGTTTGAGAAGTTCAACACAGCGCTTCTGCGCCAGCGGCTCGCCGCCCGTCACGGTGACGTGGCCCGCGTTGAAGCTGGCGACGTCATCGAGAATTTGATCGAAGGTGTACCACTCACCACCGTGGAACGCGTAGGCGGTATCGCAATAGGTGCACCGCAGCGGGCAGCCGGTGAGGCGGACAAACACCGTGGGTTTGCCCATGGAGCGCGACTCGCCCTGAATCGAGTAGAAGATCTCGGTAAGTTTGAGCTGGTTAACGCGAGGCGCGGCGCCTGGGCCAGCCGGCTGCGTAGCGGGTACCTCAGGTCCGTGAATGGACTGACTCACATCACGCTCCGGTCAGCGGATGTGCCCTTCGATGCGCATCGTGCGCAGCCGGTTCTCGGCCAGCCTGGCCACCGTGGTGTTGGGGAACTGCTGCAGCACCTGATTCAGGGTCCGCTCAGCCTCGTCCCACTGCTTGAGCTCGTAGTGCGTAAACGCGAGCTTGAGCGTGGCGTCCTGCGCCTTGCTGCTGCCGGGGAAGCGGGCGATCAAGCCTTGGAACGCTTCCAGGGCAATGCGGTAATTGCCGGTGACGTAATAAGATTCCGCCAGCCAGTACTGCGCGTTGTCGGCGTACTCACCGTCCGGAAACGCGTTCAAAAACTCGTCGAAGCGCCGTGCCGACTCGGCGTAGCGCCCCTGCTTAAGCGCGTCGAAGGCCACGTCATAGGCGGCTTTCTCGGCAGCGGGGTCCACCACGGAGGCCACCGCCTGGTTCGGGTCTTCACCCAGCCCGGTGGTCTGCAGCCCCGCGTCGATCGGCGCTCGGACCTCCGGACGCTCCTGCGGAACCGGCTGAACCGCCGTGCCAGGCCGCGACGCCAGCGTTGAACCGGTCGTGCTCGTGAGGGGGTCACCGTTACCGACCACGGTGGTTGGGATCGGCTCGAAGCTGCGCACCGTGCCGCCGGCAACCGACGGATCACCGCCGATCGGGTTCCGCGTCACCTCACTCAGGCGACGATCCAGGTCGAGATACTGATCCTGCTGCTGGGTCTTTAGCTGATCTACATCGAAGGACTGGTTTTCCACCATGCCCCGCAGCGCCTGCACCTCACGCTGCAGATCATCGATCCGCAGCAGCAGCTCAGAGAGCGTTCGCTGGGTTTCCTGGTTGCCGGCGCTGGCGGCCTGCTGCTCAAGCCTCGCGACTCGCTCAGACAGCGTCTCGCGCGGCCGCTGAGCGGCTGCCGGCTGCAAAAACACGACGGCAGCCAGAGCGGCTGCCGTCAGGGAAACTAAAGTGGGTCGTCCGATCATTGCTGCGAGGTGTAAACGATCTCCACGCGGCGATTCTGGCTCCAGCAACGCTCTTCGCTGCAGTTGTTGGAGGGACGCTCTTCGCCGTAAGAAACCACCGAGAGCTGCGAGGCGCTGGCGCCCTGCGCGTCGATGAGGTCAGAAACGGCGTTTCCGCGGCGCTCGCCCAGACCCAGGTTGTATTCCCGGGTGCCGCGCTCGTCGGCGTGACCTTCCAGCGTGATACGTGCGCCACCGTTGGCCCCGAGATACGTCGCGTGGGCGGCGATGATGTCGCGATACTCAGGCTTGATACGCGACTGGTCAAAATCGAAGTAGACGACGCGGCGGGACAGCAGGCTGTCTCCCCGACCCAGGTTCCGAGGATCGGTATAGTCCGTTGGATCAACCGGTGTAACCGTCGGCTCGGCGGGCCGGGTTGGCTTCGCTTCCATCGGCTCGGCCGGCTCCACCGGGGCAGGGTCTTTGCTGGCACAAGCTGCCAGAACAAAACAGGCCGTCACCAGCATGGTGAAACGGGTCAGATTCTTCATCGTCTAACTCCCAATTACGATTGTTGGCGCGTTACTGTCTTATGGGCGACCACGCCGGCTCTCGGATGTCGCCGTCCGCAAAAATCAGTTGATGCGCGGTTTGTCCCGCCGCCGCAGCACCATAGATCGGCACCGCGGATAATACACCCTGCGTGCCACGTCTTGAAGCATACAGCACCATCCGTCCGTTTGGCGCAAAACTGGGTGACTCGTCCAGCGGACCGTCCGATATGGTCCTTAAGATATTTCGCTCCGTATCCAGCAACGCAATCTTATAGTTATTGTCGTTGCCATGCACCAGCACCAGCTGGCTGCTGTCGGGCGACATCGAGGCGCGCGCGTTGTATTCACCCTGCCGCGTGATCCGCTCCGCCTCAGCACCCGATCGGGGCTCCACGCGATAGATCTGCGGCCGGCCGCCCCGGTCGGACGTGAAGTACACGTATCGCCCGTCCGGGCTCCACGCCGGCTCGGTGTCGATGCCAAAATGCCGCGTCAACTGTACCGTGCGTCGCGTGGCCAGATCCATGACGTAGATCTCAAGATTCCCGCTTCTAGACAATGCCAGCGCCAGCCGGTTTCCGTCGGGAGAAAACGCCGGGGCGCCGTTAATCCCCTTGAAACTCGCTACCAGCTGGCGCTGTCCGGATGCCAGCTCCTGGGTGTAGATCGATGAGTTGCCCTTCTCGAAGGACACGTAAGCCACCGACCGGCCGTCCGGCGCCCAGGCGGGCGACAGCAGGGGCTCTTTGGAGCGAACCACAGGCTGCGGTCCGTAGCCGTCCGCGTCCGCAACCATCAGCGAAAACTCGGTGTTGTCGCCCTCACCGCTGCGGGTCACATAGACCAGCCGGGTACGGAAAAAGCCCGGTACGTCGAGCAGCGCTTCGTAGACCGTGTCCGCGATGTGGTGCGCGGTGTAGCGCATGCCGCCGGCGCGGGAGGTAAACTCCAGGCTCAGCAGCGCGTCGCCGGTGGTGACGTTCAGCAGGTGCATCCGGATGCCATAGCCCAGCGTGTCGCTGCCCGTCACCTCACCGATCACCAGGTAATCGACGTTCAGCCGCCGCCAGGTCCCGTAGTTAACATCGCTGGGACGGCTCGGCCGCTCGATCATGTCGGCCATCGGCAGCGTGCGAAACTGCCCGCTGCGGGACAGGTCATCGGTCACCACCTTGGTCACGTCCACCTCGCGCAGCGCGGTCTCCGCACTCCAGGCAAAGGGCACCACGGCGATGGGCACGGCCGCCTCACCCGACGGCGTAATCACAATGACCACATCGTCCTGAGCCAGCACTGCGCCGGCAAAAAGGCACAGGGCCGCACAGGCGTTTCTAAGCACTCTCTGCATCCTAATCCACCACAAATTCAAAAGTCAGTTGGCGCCGGAACACCCGCTCGAAGCCTTGGTAGGGCAGCGGCTCGGAGCGCAGTACGGCGTCGACAATCGAGCGTTTGGTCACCTCATCAACGTTGCAGCCAGGCGCCACGGTGGCGCTGATCACGTCGCCGCCAGGGAGCTGACTGACGTTGACCCGGCATCGCTCGCCCGATCTTGCCGTCGGCGGCTTGCGCCAGTTTTGCCGAACGAGCGCCGCGATCAGGCCCACCCACTCTTCCATCTTGGTCAAATCCTGCTGCGCCTGGCGCTGCTGGTTTTCGATGTCGAGCAGCTGCTGACGCCGGGCGTCTTCGATCGCCTTCTCCCGGGCCAAAGCGTCCGCCTCGCGCTGCGCCTGGATCTCCGCCAGGTCGCGCTGCTGCTTCTCGCGCTCCGCCGCCAGCTTTTCCCGTTCGGCTTTGAGCGCCGCCTGCTTCCGCGCCAGCGCCTCGTTGCGCTCGCGCTCCTGAGCCAGGCGCTGCTGCCGGAGATCATCCGCCCGCTGCCTTTCTGCCTGCTGCTGGCGAACCTTTTCCTGCTCAGCGCGCTTCCGCTCGGCTTCCGCTTGGGCCTCAGCCTGGCGGGTCTGCTCCTGGCGCCGGCGTTCTGCCGCCTGGTCGCGCAGCTTCTGCTGCGCGGCCTCCTTACGTTGCTGCTGCGCCTCACGCATGGCGCTGGTATCGACCACCACCGCCTGAATCGCGTTGGGAAACTTGGGTTCGATCGTCTCGGAGGTCCAGCGCAGACCGAAGACCAGAAGCACACCGATCACGCCGTGCAGCAGCAGCGACTGAGCGGCCGCGGAACCGTCGTAGACCAAAGCGGTGCTCAAGGCTCAACCTCAAGCGGGTCTGACATCAGACCAACCTTGGGCACGCCCGCTTTCTGCAGCGAAACCATAGCTTCGTAAACGCGGCCATAGGGCACCGACTGATCGCCGCCGATCAGCACCGAAATGTTCGGGTTGTTGCGGACAAACGCCGAGACCTTAGTGATCAGCGTTTCGCTGTCGATCAGCTCGACCACCCCGTCCAGCGACAGGTAAAAGTCGCCGTTGGCCATCACGTTGACCACCACCGGCTCGTCGCTCTGCTGGTCCATCGGCGCCGCGTCAGCTTCCGGCAGCTCGATTTCGACCCCCAGCTGGAGCAGCGGGGCGGTGATCATAAAAATAATGAGCAGGACCAGCATCACGTCGATGTAGGGAACGACGTTGATCTCCGCTATTTGTTTGCGTTTGCCGCGCGGCATCAGTCTTCCATATCCGCCTGTCGGTGAAGGATGGTGGAAAACTCCTCTTTAAAGGTGTCGTAGCGACCCTCCAGGCGCTCCACTTCGCTGGAGTACTTGTTGTAGGCCACCACCGCGGGGATCGCCGCAAACAGCCCCATCGCGGTAGCGATCAGCGCCTCGGAAATCCCCGGCGCCACCATCGCGATGGTCGCCTGGTTCACGTTGGAGAGCGCGTTGAACGAGATCATGATGCCCCACACGGTGCCGAACAGCCCGACGTAGGGGCTGGTGCTGCCGACGGTGGCGAGAAAGCTGAGGTGATTTTCCAGATGATCCAGCTCCCGGTTCAGCGCCACCCGCATAGCGCGCTCCGCGCTTTCCAGCACTCGCCCGCTCGTGCGCTTGCTCTGGCGGGTTCGGGCAAACTCACGGAAACCCGCCTCGAAGATGGACTCAAGCCCCGCGACGCGATTTCGCTCAGCGCTGATTTCCCGAAACAGCGCCGCCAGGTCAACACCGGACCAGAAGCGCTCCTCGAAGTCGTCCGCGTCGCGGCGGGCGGTGGAAATCACCTTGCGCTTGCCAAAGATGATCCACCAGGAAGAAAAGGATGCCAGCAGCAGGATCAGCATCACAAACTGCACCATGGTGCTGGCCTGGAGGATCAGCTCCAGCGGATTGAAATCACCCATGGTCAGTCAGACCTCGGGATCGGGAAAAATATGCATTGCGCTTCATTATTCGGCTGTTCATGGCATTTTGGGGGCAAATTCAGGGCGAATTATGACAGGGATTGCCCGTTGTCGCGCGACAAACTGCGTCCGTCACAAGCCGGTCAGGAGGCCGTCAGGATTGCGTTGAGACTACGGGTGCAACCGCAGTGACCATGAGCGGAAACCGGCGGGATCACCCCGCCGCGCCGCCTGGAGGCTGCCGTTATGTCAAAGCTCGCCAATCCGTTCATTTTTTCCCGCAACCGTCTTTCCTGGCTCTCAGCCCTGGCTCTGGCATCTGCCGGCGCCGCTGCCGGGGATCTACCCGTCGTCAGCATCACCAGCGTCGACGCCCAGATGGCCGAAGCGGCTCTCGACACGGGCAGCTTTCTGGTCAGCCGCGAGGGCGGAGACGTCAGCCAGGAGCTGCGGGTGAATCTGATCTACGGGGGCACGGCTGTCGCCCTGCAGGGCGACTATGAGACTCCGCCGTCTCAGGTGCTGCTGGGCGCCAACGTGGAGTCGCAGCTGATTGAGCTCACGCCACGGTCGGACAACCTGGTCGAGGGCACCGAAACGGTGGAGGTCACCCCCCAGTCGCTCCCGGAATATGAGGTTGGGCCGGACGCCACCGCAACGCTTGAGATCGAAGACGACCCGGCGGTCCTCACCATCGCCATCACCGATGCCACCATATCCGAGATCGGGCTGGACCCAGGCAGCTTTGAAGTGAGCCGCAGCGGCGGGCGAATTGAACAGAGTTTTTCCGGCTCCGTAGCGTACACCGGTACCGCAACCCCACTGTTCGACTTCGTGCAGGCTACGAGCTTTAGCTTTGCGGGCGGTCAGACCAGCACTAGCGTTACGCTCACTCCGGTGAGCGACAACGTCGTCGAAGGTGACGAGACCATCACCGTGACATTTCTGCCCAACTCACAGTACATCACCGGCGACCCGGACACCGTGACGTTCACGCTCACGGACGACGCACCGGTGATCGAGGTATCGGTGCTGGACGCCGACATGAGCGAGGCCGGAGCCAATCCCGGCGCCTTTCTTCTCACCCGTTCCGGCGGTGGGGACCCGACTCAGGCGATCGCCGTGAACTACACCCTCGGCGGCAGCGCCGGCTCGCCGCAGGACTTTGTCGTGACGGGCGGCACCGTGATTGGAGCCAACGAGCTGACCCTGCAGCTCGATCTCCAGCCCCAGGCCGACAGCGACGACATGGAGGGTGACGAAACCATCGAAATCACGCTTCAGCCGTCCCCGTCCTATCTCATCGGGCCGGCAAACACCGCAATCGTGGTCCTCCGCGACTTCGTCGACCTCATCTACGCGGCCAGCTTCGAAACAGCGGAAAAGGCCTGCTTTCCGATCCGCGGCAAACATCTCAGCTCGCACGGGCCGGTGGTTTTTGACCCGGCAAGCGGCCTGATGTGGGCCCGCTGCGGACTCACCGGCATCTTCAGCGCTCGCTCCCAGCGTTGCTACCTCGCCCCATCTTTTGACTCAGGCCGCGCGGACCAAACGTCGATCTCGAGCTTCAACGCCGGTCGCGCTGGCGACAACGCGGGATTCAGCGACTGGCGCCAGCCGCGATCCGTCGAGCTGAAGGGGCTGCCGGCAAGCTGTGGGTCAAAGCAGGCGGTGCGCTAATCGCCCCAGCAAGGGAGTTACTCCTCGAAGCCGTTGGCGAAGATCAGCCGGGGGTCGTCAACCGCCACCGATACGTCGTCCAGCAGGAACGTGCCGACGTTGCCGACCCCTTCACCGCGATAGCAGAAACGGAATCGGGTGGCGTCTGCGGTGGCCGCGAGGTTGATCGGCAGCGATACCGGCGTCTGGCCGTCGATGCTGGCGGAAACCGTATCCATGCCGAAGTCCACCATGAGCGAGACTTCCTGCCACACGCCGAGATCATCCGGGTAAGTGGAGGCCTGGATCAGCGTGGACGCCGGCGTACCGCCAGAGCCGATCACCACCAGATAAACGCCGTCGTTGCGATACTCGATGCCCCAGGTGTTGGCGAAACCGCCGTCGATATGCTGGATCGTGTAGCGCGGATAGTTATCACCACTCGCCGGCGGCGGCGCTTCAACCGCGTTGAAGAAGCGCCACTCATAGTTGGACTCAACCACGGCTTCAATGGTCGGTCCGTAGAACCGGTTCTGTACATCTCCCGGGTCCGCGTCGTGGATCCGCAGCCACTGGCTTGAGTCCATGCTGCGCGGCGTGGTGGTTCCGAGCACGTCGCTGACGGTTCGAATCGTGAAGGCGCCAGTGGGGCTTGAGTCGACCACGGGCCAGTTTTGAATCACCGACACGGTGTCACCCAGGAGCAGCGACTCGAAGTCCTGCACGCCGGCCGGAAACGCGGTGCTTGGAGGAATGGTGCCGGGCGTCTCCATTTCTGCGCTGCCGAGCGACGGCGTCTCGTCGACATACCAGTCGAAGGCGGTGTTGCCGAAGCCATCCCAGGACAGCGTCATGCCCGACGGCGGCACCGGCGCTACGCTGTCGGCGCCTGACCATTTGTCATCGCCGCTGGCCAGACCGGCTCGGCCCGAGACCGGTGCGCCATACTGCAGTCCCTGGATGAGATTGGCGGCGCTTCCGAAGGGGCTCGAGCGATAGATCCAGAGATCACTCGCCGAAGCGTCCAGGTTATTGAGCGAAAAAGTCTGAATACCACCGGCACCGAACAGCGTGTTTGCGGGGATATTGTTTTGATAAACGAACCGATGGCAGAAAGGTCGATTCACGCTCGTCGTGAATTCGTCTCCCACGTTGGTGACTTCAACCTCGCCAGTCGCGGGATCAACCTCGGTGATTCGAAGGTTATCCACCTGCGCCTGCACAGCTACCGTTCCGCCCAGCAATGCCAGGGCCAAGCCCGTCCGCCTCATAGGGTTGCCTCCTCGATTCTTGTTGAGCCTGGAACGCTAGCACAAGTGGATCGCGCAAATACGGCAGCACGCCTCAAACCCAAAAAATCGTCCGCCGCTGCCGGTATGACTATCAGCGCTTCACTTGCGGCCCGCAACCGGGCAATCTCCCTAGCCACTGTAACCTTTGCCGCCCTCATTCGTATGCTGAACGGTAAATCCCGACGTGAATGCCCATGAAGACGATTCGACTCTCCTTAACGCTGCTGCTTTGCCTGCTCGGCAGTGGCTGTGTCATCGACGCCAGAACCAAAGACGTCGCGATCGGCCCTGAGCGGCGGCTCGCGCTCCCCGTAACCGACGACTCCGACGTATCGGTGCGGATTCCGATCGGCGAGATCGAGGTGATTGCCGGCAACGACGACCAGCTGCGGATCGATCTGCTGGTGCTGTGTCCGAGCCAGGACAGCGCCTGCGCCAGGCGATTGGCCGACCTGGAATTTGTTACCCGCGAGGACGATGACGGCTCGCTGCGGATTCGGCTCAGCCGCAACGCGGCAACCTCCTTCCGCGACGCCCATCTGCGTGCGTCAGTGCAGGTGCCCCCGGTGCGCAAGCTCTCGCTGGACGTCAGCGCTGGAGAGCTGTCGGTCGGGCCGGTAGACGCCTGCGTTGAGGTCGATATGGGCGCCGGTGACGTGAACGTCCGGGCTCGCGCGGTTCGCTACAGCAACGTGGATCTTGACGCGGGCATCGGCGACGCCAGCCTGGCCGTCGACGGACGGCGCCTGCGCACGCGCCGCTCATTGCTGGTCGGCGCAGAAGTCGCCTGGCATGAGGGCCGAGGCGAATGCGACATGCTGGTTGACCTGCAGACAGGCAACATCAGCGTCGCGCTGGACTAACAGTTGCGCAGCCGTGATCGCTCCAGGCGGCGATTGCTCACGGGTCAGCCGGTACCCCAAAGACCGCAAAGTAGAAGTTCGAATTAGAACCTGAACCCTCCTCCTCAATGACCACTCGGATCACGCTGGAGTTCGCGGCGGAGCTGGCAAGAATAATTTCGTTGTCGATTGCGCTGCCGAAAGAGGTGGCGATTACCACGGGAAAGCCATCAAACGCGGTAGAGAGCGTAATCTCAAATTCGCCGGTGCTGGGCCGCGTCACCTGGTCAACCCCAAAAGACTGCTGGAGTACACCGGTGGAAGTCACATAGGCCCACGCCAGCGCCTGTCCAGGACTGCGAACGCATGAGAGGCTGCCGTCCTCATTGACGCTCTGCACCATTGTTCCCGCCGCGCAGTTGCCGGTGACCCGCCGCTGCACCTGGCTGGGCACAATTTCGCTCGTGCCCACGGCCCCCGCGGCCACCATCTCAGCGTGCAGCGCGTAGGGTGACACCACAATCTCCTGGCGCGGCAGCAGGCCGGTGAACCCGCCGTTGCTCGCGCCCTCGCGGACGCTTACGTTAAGCCAAAGCCGGTCCCCGGCAAACGGTCCTCTGCCAAAATCCAGCAGGACCGTGAAAACGCCCTGAGCTACCGCTACATCCTCGAAAACTAGCGGTGCCGTCAGCGCAATCCCCCCGGCATCCACGTCGAATAGCTCAAACTGAAAATCGAATGATCCGTTGGCCAGGGATCCACCCTGCTGCAGCTCACCCTGGTAGGTGAACGCGCTGGTCAGCGGCTGAGCGCCAGCGCTGGCAGCACAAAACAACGCAGTGAAAATGAGGCATCTAGCAACCATAACGACATTCCTCGAATCCATAAGTTAGCGGTCCGTAATCGCAGCCGCCCGACCAAGGGACCTAGTTTCGCTTTAAGGCTTACCAGGCGATGGTACCTAAACGGAAATCTTAGCGGATGTCACCCGTTTCGGAACCCAGACTATGTCAACGCATCGCGGAGCACCGCCGGGAAACGGCAGGGCCGCCAGTTCGATGCGTTAAGACAAGCGGCGCTGCCGCGCCCTTCGACCAGGAGCGTGCTGTCCGGCATCCGCCAGATCTGCTGACTCACCTCGAAGCTCGCGCCGCCGGTCTTCTCAAGGGTGACCGTCACGGCCAGCTCGTCGTCGAGCCGGGCGGGCGTGACGTAGCGAGCGCTGATGTCGCGCATGACCATCACGACACCCTGCTCCTCCTCAAGCCGGCTCTGGATCAAACCCCGCGACCGTAGCCACTCGGTTCGGGCGCGCTCCATAAACTTGAGATAGTTCGCGTAGTAGACCACGCCGCCCGCGTCCGTATCCTCCCAGTACACCCGCACCCGCCAGACGAAGTCGGCGACGGGCTCAGCCATGGTCGCTGCCCGGGTCCTGGTCGCTGAACAGATCTCCGCCGGTGCCCGGACGCGGCTTCAGCCCAAAGTGGCGATAGCCTTTGCCCGTGACCATGCGTCCACGCGGAGTCCGCATGATGTAACCCTGCTGAATCAGGTAGGGCTCGAGCACGTCTTCGATCGTGTCGCGCTCTTCACTGATTGCGGCGGCCAGCGAGTCCACGCCCACCGGCCCACCGTCGAAGTGCTCGATCATGGTCTTGAGCAGCCGCCGGTCCTGCGCGTCAAACCCGGCAGCGTCGACGTCCAGCATGCCCATCGCCTGCTGGGCGATTTTCTCGTTGATCAGGCCGTTTCCTTTCACCTCAGCGTAATCTCGAACACGGCGCAGGAGGCGATTGGCGATGCGGGGTGTCCCGCGGGAACGCCGGGCCAGCTCGCCAGCCCCGCTGTCGTCACACTGGATGTTGAGAATACCGGCCGAGCGCTTCACGATCTGGGTCAGCTCGGGGACGCTGTAGAATTCCAGCCGCTCGACAATGCCGAAGCGATCACGCAGCGGAGAAGTGAGCAGCCCAGCGCGGGTGGTCGCGCCGACCAGCGTGAAGGGTGGCAGGTCAAGCTGGATCGAGCGCGCTGCGGGACCCTCACCAATCATGATGTCCAGCTTGTAGTCTTCCATCGCCGGATACAGCACCTCTTCTACCACCGGCGACAGGCGATGAATCTCGTCCACAAAAAGCACGTCGTGAGGCTGCAGGTTGGTCAGCTGCGCTGCCAGGTCGCCGGCCCGTTCCAGCACCGGGCCCGAGGTGATCTTCAGCGCCGCGTCGAGCTCGTTGGCGATCACGTGGGCGAGCGTGGTTTTGCCCAGTCCGGGCGGGCCGTAAATGAGCGTGTGATCCAGCGACTCGCCCCGCCCCCGCGCAGCCTGGATAAAGATGTCCAGCTTCTCTTTGACCTGCTCCTGCCCCAAACACTCTTTGAGCGTCTGAGGCCGCAGACTGCGCTCGATCAGATCGTCGTCCCCGCCCGGATCCATCAGCCGTTCCTCCATCAGCCCGCAACCTGAGACTTTAGCGCCTGGCGAATGATGTCTTCTGCACTCAACGTCTCGTCAGCGTCGCTTTGCGCCTGCTGCACCATGCGTGACACCTCAGCCGGCTTGTAGCCGAGATTGCGCAGGGCGGCGCTCGCCTCGCTGGCCGCATCCAGGGGCGCGGCCGGTGCACCCGGCAGGCTGACGCTGCTCGTAACGCCCTCCGGCAGCCGATCGCGCATTTCGATGATCAATCGCTCAGCCGTTTTCTTCCCGATGCCCGGCAGCTTGGTTAAAGACGCCGGATCGTTGTTGTTCACCAGATTCACAAACTCCGAGACGCTGACTCCGGACAGGATCGCCAGGGCCAGCTTGGCTCCCACGCCACTGACCTTGAGCAGGTTTCGGAATAGTTCTCGCTGGCTGTCGTCAGCAAAGCCATAGAGCGTGTGGGAATCCTCTTTCACCATCAGGTGGGTCAGGATCGTGATCGGTTCCCCGTCCTGCGGCAAATCAAAAAAGACGCTGAGGGGTGCTTCAATCTCATACCCCACGCCCCCGACATCAACCATCAGCAGCGGCGGCCTTTTGTGCACCAGCTGTCCGCGCAGGCGACCGATCATCGGCGAACTCCCGCGGCCGCGAGACGCACCGAGGTTGCGCGATGGTGTGCATGACAGATGGCGGTGGCAAGCGCGTCAGCGGCATCAGGCTGCAGCGGCCCATCGAGCTGTAGGAGTCGCGCAACCATATGCTGAACCTGCTTCTTGTCCGCGCCGCCGCCGCCCACCAGCGCCTGCTTGATGCTGCGCGGTGAGTACTCGGCGAGCTGGCAGCTGCGTCCGGCGGCGACTATCGCCGCGCCTCGGGCCTGGCCCAGCTTGAGGGCAGCATCCGCATTGCGCGACATAAATACTTTCTCGACCGCCACCTCGTCGGGCTGGTGCTCCGCGACGGCGTCGCTCACGCCCTGGAAGATCGCCTGCAGACGAGCGTGAAAATCGCCACCGCCGGTTTTGATCGCCAGATGAGCGACATGCGTCAGGCGGTTGCCGGAAGCGTCGATGACGCCGATCCCGGTGACCACCGAACCGGGATCGATGCCCAGGATCCGGACCGCTGAAGGCCGTCGCGCTTCAGCTCTCGGCATAAGCCTCTTCTGGAATCTGAGCGTTGGAGTAAACGGCCTGCGTGTCGTCGAGGTCTTCGAGCACGTCCAGGAGGCTCAGGACCGTCTGGCCGCTGTCGACGTCCAGCTCAACGCTGGTGTCGGGCTTCATGGTGACCTCCGCATCGTCGGGCACAAGGCCGGCCTCGCGCAGCGCGTCGCGAACCGTTTCAAAGTCGTCCGGACTGGTGATGACCTCGACCGCCCCGTCCTCTTCCAGCACGTCCTCCGCGCCAGCCTCGAGCGCCGCCTCCATGATCGCGTCTTCGTCCGCACCAGGACCGTAGGTGATCACCCCGAGCTTGTTGAACAGATAGCCGACCGAGCCGTCGGTGCCCAGACTGCCGCCATATTTGGTAAACGCGTGACGAACCTCCGCCACCGTTCGGTTGCGGTTGTCGGTCAGCGTATCAACCATCACCGCCACCCCGTTGGGTCCGTAACCTTCATACCGAATTTCTTCATAGGTCACGCCCTCAAGATCACCGGTGGCCTTTTTGATCGCCCGCTCCAGCGTGTCTTTGGGCATGTTGGCGGCGTTGGCCTTCTCCACGGCCAGGCGCAGGCGCGGGTTGGCGTCCGGATCGCCACCACCCTGTTTTGCGGCGACGGTGACCTCGCGAATCACCCGGGTAAAAATCTTAGCGCGTTTGCGGTCCTGGGCCTTTTTGCGGTGCTGGATGTTGGCCCATTTACTGTGTCCTGCCATGAAACAAAAACCTGAAAAAAGTTAATCCGCTAGTTTATCACCGCCGCCCGGCAATCGGTTTCGTCAGCCTGAGGCGGCGGGCGGTGCCGCCGCCGCTGATGAGTCCGTGGCTGTTTCAGCAAGCTTCGCCGACCAGCCTTCCAGCATTTCGAGATTGACCCCCGCCCCGCCACAAACGATGACCAGCGGCCGGCGAGCGTCGACCAGCCCGTCGTAAACGGCGCTCAGCGCTGCACCGCAGGCCGGCTCCACCAGGCGACGATGATCGTCAGCAAAGCGACGGCAGCCAGCCAGCGCCTGCCGATCGCTCACCAGGACGCTTTGAACCGGATGCTCCTGCGTCCATTGGTACGCCCGGTCCGACACCTGCCGGGCACCCATCGTGATGGCAATCGTTTCTATCGCCGGCAGCTCAGCCGGGCGTCCCGCGGCGATCGCTGCGTGGAGGGAAGCCGCGCCGTGCGTTTCCACGGCCACCAGGGGAACCTGCGCCCAACCCGCCGCATGCATACCGCTCAATACGCCGCACAGCAGCCCACCGCCCCCGACCGCAACCACCACGGCATCTGGCGCCCCGCCAAGCTCGGAAAATGCGGAAGCGCACTCCTCAATAACGGTAGCGTGTCCCCGCCACAGCTCCGGATGATCAAAGGGGTGAACGTAGAACGCACCGGTGCTGCCACAAAGATCCCGCGCCACCTGATCGGCGGCATTCCAGTCGGCGCCCTGTTGCTGCACGGAAGCGCCCAGCGCCTCCAGGCGCCTCACGGTAAGCTTCGGCGTCGTTTCCGGCACCACAACCCGGCACGCAAGCTTCAGCGAGCGCGCCGCATAGGCCGCCGCCAGTCCGGCATTGCCACCCGACGAGCTGACCACAGCGTTTGCTCCGGTGCGGGCCGCGTGCTCACACAGGCGTGACATGCCGCGAAGTTTGAAGGACCCGGTGGGCTGATCACATTCGAGCTTTAGCAGGACATCCTGCCGGCCGATGCGCTGCTCAAGCAGCGGTGTGTTGCGGTACATGGTTTCTATTCATCCTGGCTGGGCTCACGGACCAACTCACATCGCAGGCTCATTGTGCTGACGTATACTGAGGATAGAGTCGGCACAACAATGGCGAAGGCCGCTTTTCCGACCGGCTCCAGCCCCTCAGCTGCGTTGAGACCGACCTTAACGATTTGGGGGAAATGCCACCACCCCGCGTCTGTCGATAATGCGCATGGCCAAGACTGCTTTTCGACAATTCCTGTGTCTGATATTTCTGCTTGGCTGCACGCAGACGCAGGCCGTTCGTCTCAGTCTGGACAGCGCCGGACAGGTGCTGCTGTTCCCGCTGTTTATTACCGGCGACAGCTTCCAGACGATCTTCGAGGTGCGCAACCAGACCGACCAGGGCAAAGCGCTGCGATTTGTCGTCAAAGACGCGGTAAACGGTCGCCCTACGCTGTCACTGAATGTCTATCTGAGCCCTCGGGACAGCTGGTCCGGCGCGCTGTTCGACCCCAGCGGCGCTTCGGTGGCCACGGCTGAGAGCGTGCTGGCGCCCTGGGCCGACCAGAGCTGCACGTTTCCCGCGCGCGCCGACATCCCCGACAAGGGTATTGCCCTCAGCGATGAGCAGTTCACGGAAGATCTATCGGACCTTTTGGTCTCCCGAAGCAGGCTCGGGACAGGCTACGTCGAGATCTACGAGATGGGAACAATCACCGCGGCCCTGGCGGGGGACTGCGCCGAGATCAACGCCCGCTGGACCGACGGCGGCGCCTGGGACCTCGACCCGGGCCAGGATATCGAGGCGCCCGGCGGCGGGCTCGAGGGCTACGCGGTGCTGGTTCAGGTGGACAACGGCCGGGCTCACCAGTATGAGGCGATCGCGCTTGCCGACTTTCGCGACGATTCACTTCACACCAATCCCTTCAGCAGCCGACAGCCCAACCTCGCCGACGTTTCCCCTGCTGAAAGCCGGGTTGTGGAAACGGTGGTCTTCGGAAACCGAACGCTTCAGGTCGAACGCGTGTCGACCTGGAGCGAGTTCCCGGTCCACGCGGTGGACGCGCTGTTGATGGCCACGGAGGCCCGTGCCGACTTCACTGCAGCCCAGGAACTGGACGCCCTGGTCTTCGCCACGCTGAATTTTCCTACCCGGCCCTATCATGCTGATGACCAGACGTTTTTCCTCCCCGAAGGCCAGGAACGGGTGCTGGCGCCGTTCGCGGTGTCGCTGCCGGTAGGGACCGACGAGAGCCTAGACCAGAACCGATTGACGGTGAGCTCCATCGACCGCGAAGGTGCCGCGTTCGACCTGCAGCCGTTCCCGGGGCAGACCAACTGCGACCTGGCCAACGGCGCGGTGTCGACCGTGTTTCTGAGCCGCACCATCGGCTTTACCGAGCCCTGCCCCTACACGACGGGAATCTTCCGCGTTCCGGACAACGCGTCGGAGGGCGAGGTTCGCTACCAGCTCACCGGCGAGATCGTTTCCGACGAAGGGCACGTTTTCTCCGGGCTGCCCATCGCGGGTTTTGTGATTCAGTCGATTAGGAATGAGCAAATCGACATACGCCCGGGAACCGTCGGCGTTGCCGACTACGGCTGGGCCAGGGCACTCAAGATCGAGCGCCAGGTGAGTGATCCGCCATGACGGCCGACCGCCGCCTTACGCTGCTGATCGCTGCGTCGCTGCTGGTCCATTTGGTGGCGTTAGCGTGGTTTTATCGACCGGTGGCCGTTCCGCTGTCGTTACCCACGATGGAAGTACTGCTGGTCAGTCCCCGGCAGGCCCCATCCTCCGCGCCGGTGATCACCGACCCCACCGAACGAACCGGCGCCAGCGAAACTCGGCCCGCCGAGTCGGACCCCGCTGCGGCCGCCACCAACCAGGCGGCGCCCACGCAGGCAGCGACCGACCGTCGGCTCAGCCGGCAGGGACCCACCCGCGAAACGGTTCGTCCGGCCACCGAAGCGTCGCCGCTGCCGATTCCCATTGTCGATCGGTCGCGCGCGCTCGAGCCGCTGACGCCGAGCAAACCTTTTTCGACGCCCGGGTCGGCCGCCAGCACACGGGAAGCGCAGAACGCCGGGGTTATCCTAGCGATCCGTCAACAGCTTGCGCGCTATCAGGCGTATCCAGCCAGCGCGCGCCGGCGTGGGCTTGAAGGGGCGGCAACCGTTCGCTTTGTCATCACCCGCAGCGGCAGGCTGGTTGATTCAGAGCTGATGGAATCGTCCGGATCGCGGCATCTGGACCAGGCGGCGCTGAAGCTGGTATCCGACGCTGCGCCCTACCCGCCACTGCCCGCGGCTGTGTCCGCCGCAAGACTCGAAGTCAAAATCCCCATCGAATACCGGCTCGCGCCGCCCGCCACATGAGCCCTCCGTCGTGAATTTGGCCGGGGCAGCGATGGCCATCGAGCAGCATCGCCGAGAACTGACGGCGTTTGCCGCCGCGATGGTCGGACCCGATCGCGCCGAGGATGTGGTGCAGGACGCCTGCTTCCGGCTGGCGCGCGCGCTTGAGCGACAGCCGGTGACCAACCAGCGGGCGTACCTGTTTCGCATCACCGCCAACCTCGCCCGCGACTTGCTGCGGCGGGACAAGCGCGCCGACCAGCACATCAAGACGCTGGCAAGGGACGAACATAGCCCCGGAGCCGGCGAGGTCGCAGCGCTGGATGAACAGCTTGTGGCGCTGCGCGAGGCCATTACCCAGCTGCCGACAAAGTGTCAGCGGGCGTTTGTCGCGCGGAAATACGAGGGGCTGAGCTATCGGGAGATTGCAGCCCGCGAGGGTATCACCGAAAAAACCGTGGAAAACCATATTGGCCGCGCGCTGAAGCTGCTGCGTGAAGCGATGGCAGGACAGCAGCATTGATGGAACTTCGAAGAAGAAACCCGGAACTTACGGGAGGAGTGGTAACGCCGTCTGCGGGGCTCCGTTAGGGGCAAAGCGGCGGCGATACGTTGTTATGAAGACCAATAGTGAAAAACCCAACGTGATTCAACAGGCTGCACAATGGATGAGTCGGCTGGCTGCTGACGGCAACCCAAGCTGGGATGATCCAGAGCTGACCGCGTGGCTCAAGGAATCGCCCGGTCACCGGGAGGCGTTTGCTGAGGTCAGCGCCATTTGGTTTGCGGCTGACCAGCTGGAAGCGTCTGACCTGGGTGATGAGCTCGAGCAGTCGTCAAGGCTGGATCCCATGCCCGCAGCTGAGTCCGGTCGCGCCACGCCTACAGCACGCCGGAACCGCCGCTGGCCGCTACTTGCGGCGGGCATGATGGCACTGGTGGTGGCGCTGATCGTGCCGGCAATCCCCAAGCAGTGGGCCGGCATGCAGGCCGACTTTGCCACCCAGGCAGGGCAGGTCCAGTCGCTGGCGCTGGAAGACGGCAGCAGCGTGCAGCTCGCCGGCGACAGCGCCGTGAGTCTGCGGCCGGGGGGGCGCGGGCTGGTCCTTCACTACGGCGAAATCTTTCTGGACGTTGAGCACGACGCAGCCGAGCC
Organism: Pseudomonadota bacterium; assembly: GCA_038747195.1. Classification (GTDB taxonomy): domain Bacteria; phylum Pseudomonadota; class Gammaproteobacteria; order Xanthomonadales; family SZUA-38; genus JANQOZ01. The sequence goes on along the minus strand of JBCDKA010000001.1, from coordinate 132,096 downwards.
GTTTGTCGTGGAAACGAGCGAAGCGAAAGTCACCGTCCTTGGGACCCGGTTCGGCGTTTCCTGGCGCGACCGGATTCACCACGCCGGCGTCGTCGAGGGCCGCGTGGCGGTGCAGCACGGGCAGTTACCCGTCGTCGAGCTCAGCCGCGGGCAGTTCGCCCGCGACGGGCAGCGGGTCGCGGATCCCGGCTTGGTGCAGCGCTACTTTGGCTGGTCTTCGGGCAACCTGGTGTTTGACGATCTCCCGCTGTCCGAGGTGCTCGCGCGACTGGCCCCGTTTCTGGATCGACCCGTCGTCAAGCTGCCGGGCGCCGGTGACCCATTGGTCAGCGCCGTTATCGCCGTCGACAGCGGCACGCAGGCACTTGAGACGCTGGCATCGCGGGCCGGCCTCCGGCTGGTTTCCGCCGGACCCGTCACGCTGCTGTATTGATGCCGCTTCAGTCCCGTAGAGCCTGGCTCGCGGTGCTGGCGACGCTGCTCACCAGCGTTGCCACCGCGCAGCCTGTGCTGCGGGATGTGCTGAGCGAACTGAGCACGCGCCTCGGCTGGAACTACGTGCTGGGTCCCGGCGTTTCGCTGGACACGCCGGTGGATCAGGCCGTCACCAGCGAGACGGCGCTGGCCAGCTGGCTGCAAACCCAGGGTATTGAGCTGGTCCAGCTGCCCTCGGGGGACCGTGAACTCAGGCAGCTGAGCCAGGCCAGCCTGAGCCTTTCGGCCCTCCCGGTCACCGCCACGCTGCCCGTGGCCGCCGGCCTTCCGCTGCGCAGTGGCGTCAGCGCCACCACCGTTTCAGCCAGCGACATTGAGAACCTCACCGACAACCGGCTCGATCAGCTGTTCGCGCGGGCCGCCAACGTCTTTGGCAGCGGCGACGAATACTATTTCCGGGGAATTCCGAGCGCCGGGGACCTCAACACGCTCGGCAACGCCGCGGCGGTCGTTGGAGAGGCGCCGCTCGCCGGCGTGGTGCTGGCCAACCTGCCTCTGAGCACCTGGGATACGGCCAGCGCCGGCTTCGAGCGCGGCCCGCGGAGCGCCAGCGTTGCAGGCCCCTTCAGCACCTTCGGCGGACGCATCAGCATCGTTCCCCAACAGCCCCAGTTTACGAGTCAGCGCGCGCTGCGGGCTGGCGTGAGCGACCTCGGTGATACCCAGGCTTCGGTGATGATCAACCAGCCGCTGCTGGCCGAAGAGCTGGCCTTACGCGTGAGCTTCGATCGCCAAACGGTCGCCGGCACGCTTGACGATCCGGGTGACCGTGGTCTGGGCTCAGACTTCAACTTCAGCCGCAGCAATACCGCCCGGCTGGCTGCGCTGTGGGAACCGGCAACGCTACCCGAGTTTGCGCTGGCCGCAGACTTGACGGCTTTCGACGGCCGAGCCGGACCGCAGCGGCTCAGCGCGGAAGACCCGTTCAGCCGCCGTGGTCGCGCACCGCCCTTTCGCGAACGCGAGGTCGATGGTCACGTCGCTTCCCTGAAGCTGACCTGGGAGCCGGCAGCCTCCCAGCGATGGGAGCTCTCGCTGGTGGACTCCGGCGGTGATGCGGCGCTCGAGCCAAGCAGGCTGCTGGTCAACGATTTCGATCCAAGCGACCTGCTCATCGACGCGGAGGAGGAAGACCTGCGCTTTGCGCAGCTCAACTGGGAGGCTCGGTGGCGGGGGGCTAACATCACTGCCGGCCTCAGCACGGGTGTCAACCGGAGCCGTGATGTCTATCGGCGAGAACAACGTCGCTGGCAGCTGGACAGCCGCCTCCGGAGACACACGGCTTCGGTCGTGGTGGAAAAACCGCTGTCCACCCGCTGGCGGGTCGAAGCTGGGGTTCGACTTTCCCGGGACGAGCTGCGGCGCCGTTGTGAAACGCGGCCCGAGACAGCAGCACCCGACGGCGATAATGCGGCGTTGGCCTGTCTTCAGGTGTCCGGACTGCTGCTGATTCCAGCTGACGGTCGGTTTGAGCCCTTCCGTGAAACCTACCGCAACGTGAGTCCGGAGCTGGCCCTGAGTTATCGCCTCAGCGAAACCGGCGAGTACTTTATGCGCCTGGCTGAAGGGTTCAACGCCGGCGGCGCCGTTTCTGACGCCACGTTTGCCGGCACCCCGCAGTGGCTTTCCTACGAGCCGGAGCGCATCCGGAGCGCGGAGCTTGGCTGGCGGGGCCAGCTGGGGCCGCTGCAGCTCAACACCACCGGTTTTTATACGCAGCTCGATCAACAGTGGCAGGTGATCGAAGATCAGCTGAATCTTGGCGCCGTGACCAACGCCGGCAAGTCGCGCAACTGGGGCCTGGAGCTGGACGGCCGCTGGCGCATCGGTGAAGCACATGCCCTGAGTTTCAGTCTCGGGTGGCTGGACACCGAGTACGAGCAGTTCCTGCCGTTTGAGCGAGACGCGTTGCTGGAGCCGGCATCGGGAAACCAGTTTCCGGGTGCGCCTCGTTACTCGGGCGCGTTGAGCTGGGCCAGCCAGCTGGGCGCCGGTTGGCGCCTCGGGGCGGGGTTAAGCTTTCACGCGTCGGTGCAGGCCAATGCGAACAATCCCGAAGCCGGCGAGATCCCGGGGGTGGCGCTGACCGACCTCAATTTGGGCTGGCAGGGAAAAGGCTTCCAGGTTGCTTTAACCGCCAACAATTTGTTCGATCGCGACTATCACCAGACCACACCCAACGTGGTGCGGCGCAACCAGCGAATCGACTTCCTGCCGGGCCGCCCTCGCAACCTAACGCTCACCGTTCACTATCGATTTTAGCCCGGAACTTTTGGGGGACAAGACCCGGGTAGGCGTCTGCCGGGCATGAAACATCGGAGAACAACAATGCGATCAACCTCAACTTTTCTAACCCTGATGCTGCTGGCCACGGTGCTCCCTTGCGGAGTCGGCGCCGTCAGCCTGGACACCACCGGTGCTGACAGCCAGGTGCTGATTTTTCCCCTCTTTTCCACCGAGGGAGACAACGTGACGGAACTGACGATCCGCAACCACACCGATCAAGGCAAGGCGCTCAAGGTGCTCACCAAAGACGCGCTGAGCGGCCGTCCTACGATCAGCATCAACGTTTACCTCAAGCCCGGCGACGCATGGAACGCTCGGCTGACAGGCCAGCCGCGCTTCTCCACCAGCATCACCACCGAGGACGAAAGCTGCACGGTGCCGCAGCTCGGTAGGGTGCGCGCTACCCCGGTGCACCTGGATCGGTCGCTCAACGAAAGCCTGCTGCCCCGCAGCCGCCTCGACAGCGGCTACATCGAGGTGTTTGAAATGGGCGAAATTCCGGCTGAGCTCGCCGGGGACTGCGACGCGATCAGTCAGCGGTTTACGGACGGCGAGTGGTCGGGCAACGACCTCTTTCTCAATGACAGCGTCAGCGCGCCAGGCGGTGGCCTATCGGGCATCTCGTTTATCAAAGACGTCGACTCCGGGCGTACCTTTGCCCTGCAGCCGACCGGGCTGGCGGATTTCAGCAGCGAGCCGATGCACACAGTGAGTGCCCGTGCGGGGCGTCCGTCGCTGGCGAACGTCATGCCACCGCAGGCCGAGGTGAACGGCCAGACGGCGACGTTTGCGACCAATCCGATCAACGCGGTAGAAGCGGTGCTGATGACTCAGCAGCTCGCTGCGGAATACCACAGCGAAGAGGACGCTCGAGCGTTTGCCAGCGCCCTGGTGCTGCTGCCCACCCGCCCGTTTCACGCCAACCCGGGCTTTTATCGGAGTTTCACCGCCTCACCGTTTGCGCCCGACGACAGCCCGGTGAATGGGAATCTAGTGGACAACACCGGCGACCCAATCGAAGACCTGCCGGCACCGGTAGCGGGCATTAACTGCGATCGCTACACCGGCGCGGTCAACTTTGTGCAGCTCGTCAACTTCTTTGCCTTCAGCCACCCGTGCCTACTCGGCGACGCAGAGTTTTTTCTGTTTGATGACGACGTGCGCGGACTGCTGGAGCTGCCGTTGGCCGGCACCGTGACCTCGGACGAGGGCACCGTGTTCAACGGCCTGCCCGCGGTAGGTCACCTGCTTCAGACCAGTCTCGACAGCAGCAACGCCAACGCGCTCGGCATCTACACCGTGCCGATGCGTCGGCAATAAGGACTCCAGAGTTCTGGCCGATCGCCTGATCGATCAGTCCCAGGCGTTCGCCCTGTTGCGGCCCCGAGGTTTGGGGCCGCTTTTTTTTGCCCAAATGAGAAGGCGGGAATTCCGCTAGGGCAAATTCGGTACACTGGCCCGATGGAAGAACAGCAACCCAGCGACCAGCCGCCCACAGTACTGCTTGTCCTGGGCTGGCTGATCTGGGTGCTCGAAGTCGCCGGTTTCCTTTTTCTCGCCGGCTGTGCGGTGGTCCTGGCCCTTGGCCAAAACAAACCGTTGGCGATTATTGCTGTTGCCGTGGGCCTTGCCATTTTTGGCTACGCCATGGCACTCACCTTCAATCAATCCAAAACCGGCCGTCCGCGCCTCCTCGCGGGCTGCACCTTAATTTTTGCCGCGGCGTTTGTGCTGTTCGGCGGCTGCACGCTCGGATTTCAATAGCCGGTGCTGACCAGCCACCTGTGGTTTGACTTAGCAGCCTATGTCGCCGCCGCGGCAATGACGCTGGCTCTGAACCGGGGCGAGCCGTCGCCGGTACCCGCCTCGCTCAGGACTCGCTACCTGCTCATCCTGACGCAGGGCGTGATTCTCGGAAGCCTCCTGCTCGGCACGCTGAACCTCTATCTGCTCGGCGTGGGAAACGTGTTTGGCAAATCCATCCTCGGCGCCATCTGCGGAGGCATCCTCGCCGTCGAAGCATTCAAGAGTTTCCACGGCATTCAGGGTTCGACCGGGGCCAGGCTGGTGCCCGGACTGGCGCTGGGCATTGTGATCGGGCGCATCGGCTGTTTTTCGGCCGGGCTTGAAGACCATACACACGGTATTCCTACCAGCCTGCCCTGGGCGGTGGACTTCGGTGACGGTGTGCCTCGCCACCCCGTGCAGCTGTACGAAAGCGGCATCATGCTGCTGGTGCTGCTGACGGCTCTGACGGTGCGCTGGCGCGACCGGCAGGCGAACGTCGGGCGCCTAACTCGCTGGGTAACCGCCAATATGTTTTATCTGTTTGTGCTGTGTTACGCGCTACAGCGCTTCGCCTGGGAGTTTCTGAAACCCTACGCTGCGCTGATCGGCCCCCTCAATCTGTTTCATCTCGCCTGCATCGCGCTGGCCGTCTATGGCCTTGCCATGCTGCGGCAGTCGGGTGATACGCCTGCGCTATCCACCGGAGGTGCCCATTGAGCCAGGTTCAGCGGCAGCGACCCTATCTGTTTTATGGCCAGACCCAGTCGCTATGCGAACACTGTCTGGCGGTTGTGCCCGCGAAGATCGTGTTCATGGACAACTGCGTCTACTACCTGAAGCGCTGCCCGGAGCACGGCACGCAGAAAACGCTCGTTTCGACCGACATTGATTACTACCTGAAGTGCAAGGACTACCTGAAACCGGGCGACCTGCCCCACCGTTTTCAGACTCGCATCGACCGCGGCTGCCCCCACGACTGCGGCCTGTGCCCGGATCACGAGCAACACTCTTGCCTGGCTATCTTCGACCTGCTCGACGAGTGCAATATGCGCTGCCCGATATGCTACGCCGACTCTGCACCCAGTCTCGGCAACGCCAAAACCATGGCCGAGGTGCAGGCCATGCTGGACACGCTCCTGGCCAGCGAACTCACGCCCGACCTGGTGCAGCTATCCGGCGGTGAGCCCACCCTGCATCCGCAGATTCTGGAGATCATCGAGCTCCTACATCGCTCACCGGTTCGGCATCTGATGCTGAACACCAACGGTATCCGCATCGCCCGTGAACCGGCGTTCGCTGATGAACTCGCCCGGTACCCCCAGGGGTTTGAGGTCTACCTGCAGTTTGACTCGCTGCGGGCAGACGCTCTCAAGACGCTGCGCGGCATCGACGCACGTCGGACGCGGGAGACGGCGCTCAGAAACCTGGAGGAGCGAGGCATTTCGACGACGCTCGTGTGCACCGTGCAGCTGGGCGTCAACGACGAGGAAATCGACGAGATCATCAATTACGCGCTGCGCTGGCGCTGCGTTCGGGGGGTCACCTTTCAGCCGGTTCAGCGTGCTGGGCGAACGGAAAACTTCGGCAAGGCCGACCGCCTGACGCTCAGCGATATCCGTCGCCGGGTCGCTGATGGCAGCAACGCCTTCACCGAAGAGGACCTACTGCCCTTGCCCTGCCATCCGGAGAACATCTGCATCGGTTACGGCCTGCGCAATCCCGACCAGCCGGAGATGCTCGCTCCGGTGTCGGGCATGATCTCCCGGGAGGCGCTGCTCTCCGGATCCGGCAACAGCATCACGTTTGAGACCAACAGTGACCTGAAACAGGCCTTTCTGGAGACCTTCTCGCTGGATGCCCTTACGTCCGAGGTGGCGCAGCGCATGGAGACGCTGCTGTGCTGCCTGCCCAAGGTCGAGGCGCCGGAGCTCAGCTACGAGAACGTGTTTCGCGTGGTCATCATGTCCTTTCTGGACGCGCACGATTTCTGCATTTCGTCGGTGAAGCGCTCATGCGTCCACTTCGTGACGCCCGAAGGAAAGATCTATCCCTTTGACACCTACAATTTGTTTTATCGCTGAGGCTTAGCGGCAGCGCCCGCTCGAATGGCTAACGTTCCCGCCAGCCGCACGAGACGACAATCAGCACATATTTGCATCTCACCTCCAGCCCAAAATTGGTGACAAACCCGAACTCCGGCGTGATGCGGTCGAAGGTGCGGGCGATATCTCCTTTCACGCCGGCCGAATAGAAACGAAGGCCCATCTCCCCCGGTTCAAAGGGTAGCTGCGGCAGCGGGCCGTCGAGCTCGGTCAGCAGGTTGGTCTGGTCCGCGAGCCCCAGGGCGAGCGGTGCCGGCGGCGTTTGGGGTGCCGCTGGCGTCAGCCGCGGATTTTCCTCGATACGATAGCGACGCATGCGCTTGAGAATGTCCTCAGCCCTCGGAGCCGGAGACGCTTCGTCCACGTTTGGAACGTCGGTCGGTGGGATGCTGACGGTTGGGATCGTCGGCGTTGGCGCCGCGGTTGACGGGGCGGGTTCGACGGGCGGTGATTCCGACGACGTTTCGGCGGGCGACGCGGGGTCGGCCTGCTGCGGCTCCGCGGGGGCCTCGGTCACAGGCACCGGCGCCAATTCTGGCTGCGGCTCAACGCGATCGGGCACAAGCTCAAAACGGATCGCGCCGCGCTCGTCGACAATCGGCTCGGGCAGAGGCAGACCTGCCAGCCACCAAAGCGCCGCCAGATGGGCCAGCAGCGCCAGCCAAAACCATCGAAGCGGCCGCGGGTTACGTCCCCAGCGTGCCGCAGGCCACCGCGGCAGATCCGCCGTGGCCGTCAGAGTACCCATATACGAAGGTTATCGCAGGCAACCTTAACGTTTAGTAAACGCCTTGGATGGGCTCTAGTGTCCTGTTTGGAAAGTTCCTTTATCCCGTATTTTGAATACCGCGAGCGATGCCGTTCACGGTGTCGAATAGCATGGAGAGGACGTGATCATCCTTGCGTTTGCCCTCCCGCCACTGTTTCAGCAGCCGGATCTGCACGAGGTTGAGCGGGTCGACGTAAGGGTTGCGCAGACGAATCGCGCGGCGCAGCGTGTTGTCATCTTCCAGCAGCCGGGAGGCACCGGTTATCGTCAGCACCTTTTCACGGGTCAGGTTGATTTCGCTGCAGATATCATCGAAAACCCGGTGCAGCTTAGGCTTAGCCAGCAGACTGTACTCGCGGCCGATCGTCAGGTCCGATTTGGCGAGCACCATTTCCACGTCTTTGATCAGACTCCGGAAGAACGGCCAGCGGAGCATGTCGACGATCGCGTCTTCGCCAAACTCCGCCATCGCCGCCTCAAGTCCACTGCCAAAACCCAAGATCCCCGGCAGGTTGATCCGAGTTTGGCCCCAGGAAAAAACCCACGGTATGGCGCGCAGGTTGACGATCCCTTGCTGGCTGCGCCGCGCGCTCGGTCGGGAACCGATCGCCAGTCGCTGGATCACGTCGATCGGCGTCGCCTCGCGGAAGAAGGGCTCGAAGTCCGGATCGTCGTACACCATCCCGCGATAGCGAGCCCGGGCAGCGGCGGCGATATGCGCCATCCGATCCGACCACTGCGAGGTGTCCGGCGCTGACTCACGCAGGCTGGCCACCAGGGTCGCGCCGGTCATCTGCTCGAGGTTTCTCAGCCCCAGGGAGCGAATGCCATATTTTTGATGGATGACCTCACCCTGCTCGGTGACCCGCAGGTAACCCTGCACGCTGCCGGACGGTGCGGCCAGGATGCCGTCGACGGTATTGCCGCCCCCTCGACTTACGGTGCCGCCGCGACCGTGGAAAAAGCCGATCTTGAGATCGAGCTCGGCCGCTACGTCGGTCAGCTGGCGCTGCGCTCGCTGCAAGGCCCAGCGGGCCGCAGCAATGCCGCTGTCCTTATTACTGTCGGAGTAACCGATCATCACCAGCTGACGGTTGCCGCGCTGGCTGAGGTGCTCGCGATAGCTGTCTTCCGCCGCCAGACCTCGCACGATACCCTCACCGGCGGTCAGATCGTCAACTGTCTCCAGCAGCGGTGCGATATCGAGCGGCACCTGGTTACTGTCCGACACCAGACCCGCGCCGCGCGCCAGGAGCAGCACGCTGAGCACGTCGTCAGCACCCTGAGCCATGCTGATGATATAGCTACCGATCGCCGAACTGCCGTAACTTTTCTTGGCCTCGTCTATGGCCCGGAAAACGGCGAGCACCCGCTCGAGCTGGTGCGGGATATCCTCGGGTAGCGTCGGAAGTTCTTTGAGCCATTCGCTCAGCTGCTCGGTGCGTTCCTGCGCGGACTTATCGGTCCACTCATCGTCTCCCGCCCAGGCGGCCACCGCCCGCCGCAGGTCCATGGCGTCCTGGCGAACATCGAGCGTTGCCAGGTGAAAGCCGAAGGTGCGAACCCGCCACATCAGGCGCTTGACCAGGAAAAGGCCCGCGTGACTTCCGTTGTTTTGCTCCAGCGAGGTGCGGACCATCTGCAGGTCCGACAGCAGCTCGGTACTGCTGGCATAGGCCGACTCGCCGTCATTGAGCACCTGCACCAGCCGCGCGGTGACATACGTCAGCAGACAGCGATACGGCATGTCCTCATACCGGTCCGGGATCGTCTCGCGCGTGTCCGGCAGCATCCGCTCATACTTGGTGACGCGATGCATCACCGCCTCGTTCACGTTCACCAATCCCTGGGACTGCGACAGGTCGCGCGCCAGGCGTCGTACTTCCGGCAGATAGCGGGCGACGATCAGCTGGCGATGTTCCTTCAGGCTTTCGCCGATGGTTTCGAATGTGACGTTGGGATTTCCGTCCATGTCACCACCCACCCACGAGCCGAAACGAAGCACGCTGGGCAGGCGTTCTTCGGCGAAGGCATCCGGGTAATACCGGTCCAGCGATCGGCGAAAGGACTCATAAAACGCGGGCACGATCTGGTAGATCACTTCGGTCACGTAAAACATGACGTGTTCGCGTTCGGTGGCAACCGTCGGTCGCGCCGCCGAGTAGGCTCGGGTCTGCCAGGCGGAGGTCAGCGCCTGACGGATTCGCTGCAGCGCCATATCCTCTTCCAGCGGCGTGCGACCCGGATCGAAGCGCTCAACCATCCGAATGACCATCGACCGGTCTTTTTCGAGCAAGGTCCGACGGGTCGCCTCTGTTGGGTGCGCGGTCATCACCGGCTCGATCACCGTCTGCTGCAGCAGCTCTCGAAGCTGCTCGCTGGTCACACCCAAATCACGCAGCTGGCTCAGGCTCGCGTCCAGCGACCCGGAGATGGTCTCCTCCTCGCGCTGACGCTCCCGGATGCGGCGAATCCGATGGACCTTTTCAGCCAGGTTGACCGCCTGAAAATAGGCCGAAAACCCGCGGACAACTTGGGCCAGACTGTCCTGATCAGCATCGCGAACGATGTCTGAGAGCGCGTCGGTCCCGCTGTCGTCACCTTCGCGCCGGGCGATTGCTGCGAGCCTCACCTCCTCGACCAGCGAATAGAGCGCTTCACCACACTGTTCGGCCAGCACGTCGCCGACCATGGCACCCAGCAGACTTACGTCCTCCTTCAGCGCCAGGTCCTTGTCTGGAAACGATATTTCTCTCGGGCTCATGGATTGGGAAACGGCTCTTCAGCGCGTCAGCTCGGTTTGGGGAGAGCCCGACTATAAAACAATTGGCGAGTGATTTTCAGCGATGACGGCGACTTGCGAAAACCCTCCGGCTTGGGCACCATGACGGGCCTCCGATCCTCGCCGCAGCGTCCGCGGACTCGGTAGCGTCAGCCGAAGACCAAGGTCCGGCTGATCCTTTATGCCGTGCTGAAAGAGAGTGACACATGGACGTTAAGGAATACGATTACATAGTGGTCGGTGCCGGATCCGCCGGCTGTGTTCTGGCCAACCGCCTCACCGAAGATCCCAGCATCAGCGTGCTTCTCCTCGAAGCCGGTGGCCGCGACTGGCATCCGTTTATTCATATGCCCGCGGGCTTGGCCAAGCTGGTGAACATCAAGTGGCTGAACTGGGGCTATGAGACCCAGCCTGAGCCCGAACTCGAAAGCCGACGCCTTTACTGGCCCCGCGGCAAGGTTCTGGGCGGGTCAAGCTCCATCAACGCCATGTGTTACGCCCGTGGTCATCGCGCGGATTACGATCACTGGGCGGATCTTGGAAATCGCGGCTGGAGCTACGCCGACGTGCTGCCGTTTTTCGTGAAGGCGGAGAATCAGGAGCGCGGCGAGTCGGACTACCACGGCAGCGACGGCCCGCTGAACGTTCAGGATCTGCTGCACCATAACCCGCTAAGTGAGGTGTTTCTGGAGGCGGCCCAGCAGTGTGGCTACACCGCCAACGATGACTTTAATGGCCCAACCCAACGAGGCTTTGGCTATTATCAGGTCACCCAGAAAGGGGGCGCACGGTGGAGCACCGCCGCCGGCTACCTGAATCCGGCCAAACCCCGGCCAAACCTGACGATCGCGACCAAAGCCCTGACCCACCGGGTCCTGCTGGAGGGCCAACGCGCTGTCGGGGTCGAATTTTTTAAAGGTCGCTATCTGCAAACGGCACGCGCGAGGAACGAAGTGCTCCTCAGCGCCGGCGCCATCAACTCACCCCAGCTGCTGATGCTGTCGGGCATCGGTCCAGGCCAGGTGCTGAGCCGCTGCGGCGTCCGCGTCAACCACGAGCTGCCGGGCGTTGGACGCAACCTGCAGGATCACCTGGACATTTGCACGCTCTACCGCAGCAAAACCGACATCACCTACGATCGCACCAACGATCTGGCGGTGGGTCTCAAGTACATGTTGTTCCACCGCGGCGTCGGCACCTCCAACATCGCCGAGTCCGGCGGTTTTGTTGTAAGCGATCTGGCGGAAGACGACCGGCCCGACCTGCAGTTTCATTTTGTGCCGGCCATGCTCGACGACCACGGCCGCAATCGGCTTGCCGGAGCGGGCTTCACGCTGCACTGCTGCGCGCTGCGGCCCGACAGCCGCGGAAGCATCGAAATTGTCAGCCAGGATCCCAAAAAGTATCCGGCCATCAAGGCCAACTATCTGAGCGCGCCTCAGGACATGGACCTGATGATCGAAGGCATTCGGCTGTCCCGCAAGATTCTCGGCGCCAAGGCGTTTGACGAGTATCGGGCCGAAGAGATCTTCCCGGGGGCTGACGCCACCAGCCGCAGCGATCTCGAGGCGTTTGTCCGTCGCAAGGCTGAGACCATCTACCACCCGGTGGGCACCTGCAAGATGGGCTCAGACGATATGGCGGTGGTGGACAGCGAGCTGAGGGTCCACGGCATCGAGGGCCTGCGAGTCATCGACGCTTCGGTCATGCCAACGCTGGTCAGCGGCAATACCAACGCACCGACGGTCATGATCGCCGAGCGGGCCAGCGCCCTGATCCGCAATATCGCTGGCTATCGCACCAGCCAGGAGCGGACGGACGCCGCCGCCTGACGCGCCGGCCGCCGGGCCGTCTTAAATGTTGGTGCGCAGCGCCAGCAGCTCCGGGTAGAAGCTTGTATCCAGGGCTTTCTTGAGAAAGCCCACGCCGCTGGAGCCGCCCGTCCCCCGCCGGAAGCCAATGATCCGCTGCACCGTGTACATGTGGCGGAAACGCCAGTTCTGGAATGCGTCTTCCAGATCAACCAGCATTTCGGCGAGCTCATAGAGGTCGTAAAAGCGGTCGCTGAAGCGGTAGACCTTCGTCCAGGCGGCTTCGACCGAGTCGTTGTATTGATAAGGCTCACGCGGATCCCGTGACGCCAGCTCAGGGTCGATGGCGAAGCCGGCGCGCACCAGCTGGGCGATAGCCGCGTCGTAGAGGCTCGGCTTCGCGAGCAGCGCCTCGAGCCGAGCCGTACAGCTCGGCCGATCCTTGTGCACCCGGATTGCCTGAGCGTTTTTGTTGCCCAGCAAAAATTCCAGCGACCGGTAGCCTACCGACTGAAAACCCGAGGCGTTACCGAGGCTGTCGCGAAACTTCAGGTAGTCCACCGGCGTCATGGTGGCGAGAATCGACCAGGATTGTTTCATCTGGTTCAGGATTTCTTTGACCCGAGCAAGCACCTTAAAGGCGCGTCGAAACTGCCCTTCGTCGATGAGTCGAATGGCGGCTGAGACTTCGTGTACCGCAAGTTTCAACCATAGCTCACTGGCCTGGTGGATCACGACAAACAGCATTTCGTCGTGCTCATCGGTGCGCATCTCCTGGGCTGACAAGATTTTGTCGAGATGAAGATAGTCGCCGTAGGCCATGGCGCCTTTGAAGTTGGTGCGGATGTCGGACTCAACTTCCCGAAAGTTTGTGCTGGGGGTTTTCAACGCTCTTCTCCCAAACGCGCAGGCGGCGGTTGTTTACGGTCATGGTGGTGGTTGGTGACCAGATCAAGCAGGAACTGCTGCACCTCAGCGGATCGATCAGCATCTGCAACCCACGGCAGCGCCATCACCTGATCCATGATTTTCTGCTGGCGCACGCCGGCTGCCAGCGCATCGCTGTAGCTGACCTCCGGCAGAAACGTCACCTGGGTGTAGAGCGGCACCCACAGTTCGGGATGGGCGAGGTGAAAATCGCGTTCGATGGTCTTCTGCAGCAGGAATTCCGGCCGGCCGGAGAGCTCGCTCATTTCGGTGAAATTTTGCATCGCCAGCTCTGACAGCGCGTCAGCGTTGGGTTTACGAACCGTCTCATAGGCCGCGAGCGTCCGCGCCCAGTCTCCCTCATAATCAGCGAACAGATCCCCAAACGCCCGACAGTCTTCGAACCCACAGTTGAGTCCCTGACCGTAGAACGGGACGATTGCGTGGGCGGAGTCGCCGATCAGCGCCACCCGTCCAGCAAATACCCAGCGCGAAACCTCTGCCAGCGCCAGCAGCGATGGCCGCGTTTCGAGAAAACGCTGCACGGGCCGCTCAAGCAAAGGCCGGGCGTCCGCAAAATCCTGGTCGAACATGGCCTCAACCGCCCGTCGTTCCGAGAGACTGGCAAACGAGTTGGCGCCCTCGTCCGGCAGGAACGCCGTTGCGGTCATCGATCCGTCGGGGTTGGGCAACGCGATCAGCATGTAGTTTCCACGAGGCCAGATGTGCAGCGCGTCTTTGGCAAGCGCGTGGCTGCCGTCGATCGCCGGCGGCATGTTCAGCTCCAGATAGCTGTGGCCCATCCTGCGCACGTTGACCTCCGCGCCGTGGTCAACGGCCAGCAGCCGGCGAACCTTGGAATTAGCGCCGTCTGCGCCGAACAGATAGTCGAAGGACAGCTCAAGGTCGCTGTGTTCGGGCCGCGTAAAGAAGGCACGCCGACTCGGCAGGTCGATAGCGGCCAGCACGGCTTCAAAATGGAGCGTGATGTTGGGCTCCTGGTCGGCCATGTTCAGAAGCACCTCGTTGACCGCCGCCCGAGAGACAGACCAGATGGCCTGGCCGGGCTGCCCGTAAGGTTGCCGGGTCACGGCGCCGTCCCGGTCGTGCATGGCTCTCGCCGACATGGGAAGCGACACGGCGCGCACCGCCTCATCTGCCCCGATCCGGCTGAGGGCCAACCAGCCCCGCTCCGACAAGGCGATGTTGATGGAACGCCCTTCGTAGACGTCGTGAATCCGAGAGTCGGTGCGGGCTTCCAGCAGGTCGACCTGCATGCCCAGGCGCGCCAACATGATCGCCAGGAGCGTGCCGACCGGCCCGGCTCCCACTACCACTACACGGGCGCTCATTCCTCTTCTTCAAGCAGGCGCCGCAGAATGGCGCCCAGCAGCCAGATATCTTCGAAACGGTTGTAAAACGGTGTGGGAGCGAAACGCATGACGTCGGGTTCGCGGAAGTCGGCACTCACCCCTTCCGCACGCAGACGGTCGAAGAACGATCGATCCGTTCCTCCGAGCTGCACGGAAAGCTGGCAGCCACGCTGCGCCGGGTCCTCCGGCGTGATCGACCGAAGTCCCAGCTCCGGGCGTCGGGCGAACTCCTCCTGCAGCACAAACAGCAGATAGGCGGTCAGCCGCAGGCTCTTCTCCCGGAGCGCCGCGATCCCCACCTCGTCAAACATCGCCAGTGAAGCGCCGAGCATGGCAACTTCAACGACCGGCGGATTACTCAGCTGCCACCCCTCTGCCCCGGGTATGGGCTGAAACCCCGGCTGCATCAGGAAACGTTTGGACTCATCGTAGCCCCACCAGCCGGCGAAGCGTGGTCCGTCGAAATCGGAGCCGTGGCGTTCGTGCACAAAAATGCCGCCCAGGTTACCCGGCCCGGCGTTGAGGTATTTGTAGGTACACCAGGCGGCAAAATCCACGTTGTCATCATGGAGCGACAGCGGCACGTTACCCGCCGCATGGGCGAGATCGAAGCCCGCGATAGCCCCCACGCGGTGTGCCGCCGCCGTCAGCTCTCGAAGGTTGAAGAGCTGACCGGTGTAGTAGTTGATGCCACCGAGAAACAGAAGCGCGAGCTGGTCGCCACAGTCTTCAATCGCTGCCAGCAGGTCTTCATGCCTGACCACCTGCTCACCCTCTCTCGGGCCGATCTCGACGATGGCTTCCGCCGGGTCAAAACCGTGAAACTGCACCTGGGTCTCGAGCAGGTAGCGGTCCGAGGGAAACATCCCGGCTTCGCTGATGATCTTGAAGCGACCGCGGGTTGGCCGATAAAACGAGACAAAGAGAAAATGGAGGTTGGCGGTGAGCGAGTTCATGCAGACCACTTCGCTCTCCTGGGCGCCCACCACGCGGGCCATCGGGCCGGCTAGCTTTTTGTGGCACGTGTACCACGGGTCCTCCGAGGAGAAATGTCCCTCAACGCCAAGCTTCGCCCACCGGCCCAGCTCGTGATCAACCGCCTTGCGCGCCGCTACCGGCTGGAGCCCGAGTGAGTTGCCGGTGAAATACAGCAGCGGCTGTCCGTCCACCACCGGATGATGGAAAGCCGAGCGCCACGGGGCCAGCGAATCCTTTTCGTCGTTTTCCCTGGCGAAGTTCAGCGTGTTTTCAAACATGCCTGGAATCGCCTCCCGGTGAGTCCTGTGGCGACTCCGCGTCAGCCGGCGCCAGCGTGACCCAACCCTCGGGGGGGATTTTGCCGGGATGCAGGGCTCCACAGCGACCGCAGGTCCGGTCTGCCTCGCTGGCGTAAAACGCGGAAAAGATCGGCGGTAGATCGTCCACCAGCGATTTGAGCGCCACCTCCGTCCGATGCACCAGGGCGCCACATTCGAAGCAATACCACTCAAAAGCGTCGAGCGCGCCCGGCGGTCGCTTGGGCTCGATCACCAACCCAACGCTCCCCGCCTGAGGGCGCTGCGGCGAGTGGCGCACGTGCTTCGGCAGAAAAAAGACGTCACCCTCGCGAATCGGGACGTCGTAATGCTCACCGTTGTCGTAGATCTTCAACAGCATGTCGCCTCGCAGCTGGTGGAAAAACTCTTCGACCGGATCATCGTGATAGTCGGTACGCTGGTTGGGCCCGCCGACCACCGTCACCATCATGTCCGCATCCTCCCAAACCTGCTTGTTGCCGACGGGCGGCTTCAACAGATGGGCGTGATCATCGATCCACTGGTGAAAATTAAAGGCGCTGAGGCGTTGAGACATAAGCGTGACCGAGCGGAAATGACCGCTGCCTTGAACCAACACGCATGATACCGGGATCTACGCGACAAAAGCGCGGCCATCGTGTGAACGAAGTGCAGATGCTCGTGCGGTAAGGGGAATGCTTGCGGGGTGTCCGGGCTGTGGTATTTTCGGAGCCCGTTTTGTTCTCCACTTAAGTTCAGGAGCCTCAGACACATGTCCAGCCAGCCCGCTGCACCGGCCCGCAAACCGGTCACCATCACCACGCTGCAAACGATGAAAGGCAAGGAGCGGTTCTCTTGCCTGACCGCTTATGGCTACAGCGAGGCTTACGCCGTGAGCGACGCCGGCGTGGAGGTGATTTTGGTGGGCGATTCCCTCGGTATGGTGATCCAGGGTCACGATAATTCGCTGCCCGTCACAATCGACGACGTGGCGTACCACATCCGCTGCGTCCAGCGAGGCAATCGGGGTGCCTTGCTGATGGGCGATCTGCCGTTTATGACCTTCTATTCAGAGGAGGTCACGCTGGAGAGCGCGGCGGCCCTGATGCGCGAGGGTGCGCAGATCGTCAAGCTGGAAGGCGGCGCCTGGCTGGCTGAGTCGACACGCCTCCTCACCCAGCGCGGCATACCGGTCTGCTGCCACATGGGCCTGATGCCGCAGTCGGTGAACCATCTGGGCGGCTTCCGCGTTCAAGGGCGCGATCCCGCCAAAGCGCAGAGCATTATCGACGAGGCGCTGGTCCTGCAGGACGCGGGCGCGAGCATGGTGCTGCTGGAGTGCGTGCCGGCTGAACTGGGAGCGCGGGTGACCGAGGCGCTGGACGTGCCGGTTATCGGAATCGGCGCCGGACCGGAAACCGACGGCCAGATTATGGTGCTGCATGACCTGCTTGGCTTGTACCCGGGTCGGCCCGCGAAGTTTGTCAAAAACTTCCTGGCAGGCGAGACCGATGGCGTCCAGGGGGCCATCAGAGCCTATGCCGAGGCCGTCAGAGCAGGCACCTTCCCCGGGCCCGAGCACTGCTATCAGTAGCGAGTGAGCTCAAGCGGCGGACGCGACCTTTAGCAGCGTGCCGCGAAGCCAGTCCAGCGCCGGGTGCTGACCGAAGCGTCGATGCCAAACCATCGAAGTCCGGGTAAAGGTTTCGAGGGGTTTGAGCGGACACGGGTGCTGGACCAACGTCGGGTCCTCACAAAAACGCGCAGCCACGCGTTCAGGAAGCGTCAGCACCAGGTCTGAGTGCGCCACAATCTGGCCGGCCGGCGCAAAATGATTGATCACCATCGCCACCTGGCGCGTCATCCCCTGGCCCGCGAGAACCGTATCCACCCAACCCCGAGCATCGCCACGCGGGCTGACCAGCAGATGGCGGGCCTGGGCGAAGCGTTTGACCGTAAGGCGCCCCTGCGCCAGCGGATGGTCTCGGCGGGTCAACACGACATAGCCGTCCTCAAAAAGCTGCTGCTGCGTAAAACGCGAGCCGAGCTCTCCAAAAGCTGAGATCGCCAGCTCAACCTCCTGACGGTCGAGCATCTCCAGCGCCCGCCCTTCCGTCGGCTTGAGGTGGATGCGAACGCCGGGCGCAAACTCGCTGAGATGGGCCGCCACGCGATCCATCAGAACGGTAGTGAGGTAGTCATGCGTGGCGATGGTGAAGCTGCGGTTGGATTCGGCCGGGTCGAACACGGTTGGGTCCAGCGCATCTTTGAGCGCCATGAGCGCACCGTTGATGGGTTCGGCAAGCTCGACGGCACGGGGCGTCGGCTGCATCCCCTGCGGGCCTTTCACAAACAGCGGGTCCTTCAGCGTATGCCGAAGACGCGTGAGCGCGTGGCTCACGGCCGGCTGCGACAGGTACAGCCGCTCGGCGGCCCGGGTCACGTTGCGCTCCAGCATCACGGCATCAAAGACGCGCAGCAGATTCAGATCTAGCGCATTCACATTAATCTTGTGCATATTGAAAATATTTCATATTCATTTCATTTATGCAATGCGCTTCCGTAGCCTGAACTCACTGAAGCAACGGCCTCCGGGCCCAATCAAATAGGAGTAACAATCATGAGCAAGCTAAACGGAAAAATAGCGGTGATCACTGGCGGCAACAGCGGCCTCGGGCTGGCGACCGCACAGACCTACATCGAGCAAGGCGCCAAGGTCGTGATCTTTGGTCGCAACGAACGCAGTCTGAACGAGGCGGTTGAGACGCTCGGCGTGAACGCTACCGCTGTCCAGGGTGACGTCACCAGCCTTGCGGATCTGGATCGGCTCGCTGAGGTGACCCGACAGAAGCACGGCAGCATCGACATTCTGTTTGCGAACGCCGGGCTTGGCGTTTTTGCGCCGATTGAGCAGGTGGACGAAGCGGGCTATGACAAACAGTTCGATATCAACGTAAAAGGCGCGTTCTTCACGGTGCAGAAGCTGCTGCCGCTGATCAACGAAGGGGCCAGCATCATCCTGACCGCCTCGGCAGTCCATGAGAAAGGTGTGGCGACCGGCAGCCTCTACTTTGCCAGCAAAGCAGCCGTCCGTTCGCTGGGCCGAACGCTGGCAGCGGAACTGGCACCGCGGCAGATCCGGGTCAACACGCTCAGCCCAGGCATCGTGCGCACCAACTTTGCCGACCGGACGAACGTGCCGGCCGAAGATTTTGAAGGTTTTATCGGGATGGTCGAGAGCCAGGCCCCGCTGGGCCGGGCAGGCACGCCGCAGGATATGGCCAACGCCGCGCTGTTCCTGGCCGGCAGCGACTCAGCCTACATGACCGCTGCCGACCTGCTGATCGACGGTGGCTGGATGAGCGTCTAACGATTCAAGCCCCGCTGTACCATCCGGTGCGGCGGGGCTTTCGATCCGGGCCTCAGGAAGACGAAGATTCAGCGAGGTCCGCTTCAGCCGCAAACCCCGCTGCGGCACCCAGCAGTCCCAGCTGGTCGTGCGACGCCACCAGCACCGGAATCTTAGCCATGTCAGCTTGGTAGCGCCCTTTGGCGCAGAACTGACGGAAAAAAGGCGCCTGCCGCAGCGTCTCAGCGAGCCGATTAGACAGACCGCCGACCAGCACCACGCGAGAGGCGCCATGGGCCAGCGCCAGGTCGCCGGCCACCGCGCCGTAGGCACGGCAGAAGCGCTGGAGAGCCAGCGCGGGAAGATCGTCCTCGGCATCGGGGTCCAGGGCCTGGGCCCAAAGCTCTGGATCGTCCAGGGGCTGGATTGTGCGGCGTTCGATTCTGGCGATGGCGTGAGCGAGGTGATTGAGACCGGGCCCTGACACGATTCGCTCAACCGATACGCGCAGGAACTGCTCACGCAGCTGCTTGACGATGGCCGATTCCATTTCGTCCAGCGGGGCAAAATCGACGTGTCCGCCTTCCGTCTCCAGGACCATCACGCGACCCTGGCGCCGGATCAAGATGGCGACACCCAGCCCGGTACCCGGCCCGATCACGGTGGTAACGCCATCAGCGAGAGGGTCTAAGGCCGGGCCGTCAGTCGGGCCGCAGATCGGCTCGAGCTCATCGCCACTCAGCTGCGAAACCCCGTAAGCCATCGCGCCAAAATCGTTCATCAGGTGCACTTGTTTGACACCCAGCTCTTCGGCCACTCGATCGCGCTGGATCAGCCAGTGGCTGTTGGTCGCTTTGAGCGTCTGCCCCCGGACGGGACCGGCAAAGCAAACCGACACCGCTTCGGCCGAATGCTCTTCGACTCGCGCCAGGTCTTGTCGGAGGTAGCTCTGCCACGCTGAGGTCAGTCCGGCAAATTCGGCGGTGCGCAGCACCACCGGCTCGCCGAGACGAGGACGCTCGCCGGCGCGGAGTTCTGCCGGCGCAAAGCGCACGTGAGTGCCGCCGATGTCAACGGCGGTGATGTGGCGAGCTGTCGTCACGTTCAGGAGACCTTGTTCATGGCGCGGGCACCGGATGCGCTTTGTACACTCGACGCCGACTCCCAGAACGTCTTAAGAAGCCGGCCCTGCAGCCGGCTTTCCTGGGCAAACAGACCGATTTCGATCGATCCGAGCCGCGGGCGCAGGGGCAGGACCCGAACCCGGTCCGCCAGCGGGCTGTTGTCCAGCACAATCTGGGGCACCACGCCGAGGCCTCGTCCCAGACTGACCATGCTGACGATGGCCTCGTTGCCGGCGACCTGTGCGGCCACCGCGGGCGAGACGTGTTGCTCACGCATCCAGCTATCGATGCGCACCCGACCGACCCCCCGTTCCGGCAGCACCAGCGATTCGCCCGCGAGCTGCTTGGGCCCGAAGCTTGCCGGACCTTTGCTCGCGTCAGCGGCGGCGATGAGCTGCAGGGCCGACTCGGCCAAGGATCGAAAAGACAGCCCCGCCGGCAGGCGATCGGGCTTCACGCCAATCGCGATCTCTTCCTGACCTGAGCGCACCCGGTCCGGCGCAAGCTCGGGGTCGCCGGTCCGCAGACTGATCTTGACTCGTGGGTGCTGTCCGAGAAAGTCGGTCAGCATTCGGTGCAAATAACTGTAGCTGGCCGTGACCGAGCAGTAGATGCGGATCTCACCGTGCAGGCTTTCCGCACCTTCGCGCAGGTCCTGCCGAACCGAATCCCAGCCCGCCAGCGCCTGAAGCGCATACTGCTGGAAGCGCTCGCCGGCCGGTGTCAGCACAACGCGGCGGTTGTTGCGTTCGAGCAATTCCACCCCGACGAGCCGCTCCAGCTGCGCGATGCTCCGGCTCAGCGTCGACGGGCTGATGTTGAGCTCGCTGGCTGCCCTGCCGAAGTGCAGAGTGCGCGCGAGGGCGGTAAAACTGGTCAGATGGCGAAAATCCATTATTGTGCTTAGCGGTACAATACAGTGATTATATTTCATTTTTCTAAACACTGCGTAATGACGTAAGCTTTGCCGCCAACGACACAGGGAGACCCGTTAACCGTGGAAATTTACTACGACAAAGACTGCGACCTGGCGCTGATCCAGGGACGCAAGGTGGCCGTTATCGGCTACGGATCACAGGGCCATGCCCACGCGTTGAACCTTCAGGATTCCGGTGTCGACGTGACCGTGGGCCTGCGCAGCGACTCGCCGTCGGTCGACAAGGCGCGCCAGGCCGGGCTTAAGGTGGCGCCGGTGGCGGATGCGGTGGCGCAGGCAGACCTGGTGATGGTGCTGACGCCGGACGAGTTTCAGGCGTCGCTCTATCAGGAGCAGATCGAGCCCAACATCAAACAAGGGGCTACCCTCGCTTTTGCCCACGGCTTTGCGGTGCACTACAACCAGGTGGTGCCGAGAGCGGATCTCGACGTCATCATGATCGCTCCCAAGGCGCCGGGCCACACGGTCCGCAGCGAGTTTGTGCGCGGCGCGGGCATCCCCGATCTGGTTGCGGTGTTTCAGGACGCCACCGGCGACGCGCTGAAGGTTGCCCTGTCGTACGCCAGCGGGATCGGCGGCGGACGCACCGCGATCATCGCCACGACGTTCAAAGACGAAACGGAGACCGACCTCTTCGGCGAACAGACCGTGCTGTGCGGGGGCTGTGTCGAGCTGGTCAAGGCGGGGTTCGAAACGCTGGTGGACGCCGGCTACGCGCCCGAGCTGGCCTATTTCGAATGCCTGCATGAACTGAAGCTGATCGTTGACCTGATGTACGAAGGCGGCATCGCCAACATGAACTACTCCATTTCCAACAATGCGGAGTATGGCGAGTACGTCACCGGTCCCAAGGTGATCAACGAAGCTTCGCGGGCCGCCATGCGCGAGGCGCTGGCTGATATCCAGTCTGGCGAATACGCGAAGAAATTTATCTCCGAAGGCGCTACCAACTACCCGTCGATGACGGCCCGGCGGCGCAACAACGCGGCGCACCTGATCGAACAGGTGGGTGGAAGACTTCGGGACATGATGCCGTGGATTACGGCCAATAAGTTGGTCGACCGGGAAAAGACGGCCGGCCAATAACGCTTGAGGTTAAGAGTGATCGGGCCGGCCCTTCCGTGGGCGGCCCGAAAACCGGTCTTGATCTATCCGCAGGCCGCGCCTGCGTCGTGGTTCGAATTCGGTCTTTAGATCGCCAGGTGCTTGATAGCGCTCTGCAGCTTAGCCCGCTTGGCCAGCAGCGTCTGATCGATATCCTTCTCGTCCTGGTTTTCCATCTCGATCTCGATCCGGCACAGTTCAACTGACAGGTCGTGGTACATTTCAACGCGGCTTACGCGCTTGGATTTTGCTTGGCTCATGTCGTGTGCTCCTTGCTTGACTGCCGTTTCCATGGCGTCAATGTACCCAAAGCGATCCCGCTTGTGTTTTAAGAAATGTTACGTCGGCCTTTTTTCCGTTAACGAATGTCAACTGCCGGTCTGAGGCCCCCTAAATTGTGGGTTCTGCCAGCAGCCGATCGAGCTCAGCCTGCAGTTCTTTGAGCATTTCCGTATGAAATTCCCCGGTGCCAGGGCCGGCAAAACCGCTGTGGATCCGCTGCACTTGATGGTCACGATCCAGGAAAAGCGTTGTGGGATAGGCCACAACCTTGTCCAGAAAGCCCAGCGTTGCGGCCGCCTCTTCCTTGTCGTTGACGCCGGCCAGCAGCAGCTCGTACTCGATCTCGTGACGATCACGAAACCGGCCGATCATTTCCCGATCGCGCTCAACGTCGCCGGTGAATTCAAAGGCCAGACCGACGATTTCGAGCCCTTCGTCGCGGCGCTCTCGATACCAGCGGCTCAAGAGCGGCGCCTCATCGTTACAGTTCGGACACCAGCTCCCGAAGAGGTTCACCAACACCACCTTGCCCTCAAAACGAGGGTCCTTGAGAGAAACGGTTTCTCCCACCAGGTTTTGGAATTCAAAGTCGATTTGGTTGCTGTCTGAATTCAGACTGACCTGCCCCCAGGCATCGGGCAGAATTTCTTCTCCTTCGTCGGCGCGGCTGGCCTCCCAGGTCGCGTGGTAGGTCTCCCGCGACCAGAAATCCCCGCTCAGGGCCCCTTCCTCATCCAGGCGCGCATCGAACAGAAACACGTGAGCGCCATCGAACGCCGACAGGCGAAGCCGGTTTTCCTCAAAGCTGCCGGCGAGGAAACGATAGTCGCCGGTTGGGGTGAGAAAGGTGCCGGTCACCGCCTGCCCAACCTGGACGAACTCGCCTCGCGCGGGCTCGGTGCCGTCCTCGTCGCTGAACTCGACCCGCCAGGCGCCGTCGATCGACGCGGGTGGGTCATCGGATCCCGAACTCGCCAGCGGGAGGAACCGGATTGCCATGCCCCGGGTTGCGCTGAAGGGCAGCGCGGAATCCTTCCCCCCCTCATGGGTTTTTCGCCAGCGCCCGCGCATGACCGAGCCGTCGTCCGACAGCTCGGCGGTGATTTCTGAGTCATACCACGGGTAGCTCATCACCAGCTCGCTGCCGTTGCGAACAACAGTCCCAAAGGGCACCTGCTCCTCGCCATTGAGGACGTAGCCGCTCGCCTGGTCGTCACCGATCACAAGCTCAAAGGGCAGCTCGCCACCGGGTGAGGAGAGAACGGCCCGCCAGGATCCGGCGATGGTTGTGCCGGCGGGCGCTTCGCCCTCAGCTTCTCGCGGGGCGGACGTGGCACCGTCATCCCCGCAGCCGGTCAGCAGCATCGCCGTCAGCGCAAACGTCCCGATCAGTCTGTTCATGAAGTTTCCTCAGCTCTGGTGCGAACCAGCTTAATGTGGCTACGCAGATGGTACAGCTCGTCAGCATAGGACAGCGGCGTGTCCACCTGCTTCACCTCGCGATCCAGCTCCGCGACCTGATGCAACAGCTCGGAGCTGACACCCTCCCGGTCGAGGCGCGACTCCAGCTGGCGCAGATCTTCGTACCAGCGATAGATTCTCGACCGAACGCGCCACCGGTAGACCGGCGGGAACAGGCGAATCAGCGGCAGGAGCAGGGCCAGCAGCGGGATCACCATCACAATCAGCCGATCGATCAGCGTAGCCGCCCAGAACGGCAGGATACTCTGCAGAAACGACGGCCCGCGCTGATGGAATCGCTGCGCTTCGTCGGCAAGCGGCAGCGACAAATAGTCCGGCGAGGGAAACTGGTCGCGCTGCTGAAACAGACCCGGAGCGCCTACCACCGTCGGCGAGGCCATCAGCAGCAGATCAACCAGCGCCGGATGCAGGTCTTCTCTGGCGACCAGCATGGCGGCGACGCCGATCAGCCGACGATCCTCGGGCGGATTGTCAGCGGCGAGATTGATCGCGCCGGCCGGCAGCTGCAGGGCCGACAGGTAACGGCGATGAAGCGGGTAAGCGTTGGCCCGCGGCAGATCGAGTAGTCGAATGGCTGGATCGGCCAGCAGCTTCTGAACTCTGGGCGAGGATTCGCCCGCCACCACCGCGAGCACGTCGAGCTCGCCGGCCGCCAGCGCGCTGTCCGGATCCGCCGGCTCCGGCTGCGCCAGCGAGGCAAGGGTCACGCCATTGAGCTCCAGCAGCTCGTCCACGAGGTCTCGGGTTCCGCTGCCGACCGACCCACGGCTGATCCGCAGCGGCGCGAGCTCCTCCAGCTCTTGAGGTATCGGATCAAGCCCTGCGCGATGGAACAACCACAGCGGCTCAAAGTAGAGACTCGCCAGCGCGACCACCGGGGTTTCGACAGCTTCGTCCGTCTGAGTACCGCCCTGCATTAACGCAACGTCAACCTCGCCGGCCGCCAGCAGCGCAGCGTTTTCCTGACTGCCGGCGCTGGTTGTCAGCCGCAGCTCGATACCCTCCTCGGCCAGCAAGGTCGCCAGCGACTGGCCAAGCTTGTGGTAGGCGCCATCGGGGCCGCCGGTCGCCATGGTGAGTTCCTTGGGCGGCGCAGGCTCAACAAACTGGTAGGCCAGCAGAAAGCCGCCGGCGACCAGCGCCAGCGCCAGACCGCCGCTGCCCAGCAGAGGCCGATTCACGCGGCTCGTCCCGGCTGTTGCTCAGCCGTCGCGCCACGATTGGAGCGGAGACTGCTGACCAGACCGAGCAGACTGATGCCAAGCCAGCACGTTTCGATCACAAAAGCGGAAAGATTAAAGTCGACCCACAAAGACAGCAGAATCAGCCCTGCCCCGGCGGCGTTGGCGGCATAGTAGGGCCATGCAGATGCGCTGCACCAGCCGCGCTGCAGCGACAGGTACGCCAGTAGCAGCAGCGCCACGCCAATCATGCCCAGTACGTCGTGAATTGCCATTTGCTTTCAGCCCGTTTAGCCTGCTTCCGAACCTGCTTTGGCGGCATAAGGTCCAGAAAAACGAACACGCATTCTATCCCACGGCCTGAGCGCTCCGGCAATCGCGTTTGGCTTGTCCGGCTGCTGCTGAGCCTGCTGCTGCTCGCGTTCGGCGGCGTCTGCGGTGCGCGGGTCGACTCGGTAAAAATCCGCGATCGCCAGGTGATTCCAGCCACGGAGCAGTACCCGGCCTACGAGCGGCTGAGCGGCACGGTGCGGTTTGCGATCGATCCGGCGCTAGCGGTCAATCAGCGAATCAGCGACATCTCGCTGGTCAGGACCACCCACCCTCACGGCTGGGCTGTCGCCAGCGCCAACTTCCTGATGCTGAGGCCCATGGAGCAACCGGAGGATCCGGTCGCGCTGCTGGAAATCTCCAACCGCGGCGGTATCGCCGGCCTGCGCTATTTCCAGCGCGGCGAGTTCAGCCTGGAGCCTGAGCTGCCGGAACACTTTGGTGACGGGCTGCTGATGCGTCGCGGCATGACGCTGGTCTGGGTGGGCTGGCAGTGGGACGTTCCGGAAGACGGACAGGGCCGGCTGCGTCTGGAGGTGCCATACGCGCCGAGCCGTGACCCGGCCAACTACGGTCTGGTGCGCTCCGACTGGGTGGTGGATGAACCGGTGGAGCTACTGGCGCTGGCTCACCGCAACCATCAGGCCTATCGACCGGCCCGCTCGGTGGACCCGCGCAACGTGTTGACGCGTCGCCGCGCCCGGCTCGGGCCGAGGGAAATCATTCCCCGCAGCCGGTGGGATTTTGTGATCGAGCGCAATCCGCTGGGCAACAAGGCGCCACATCTCAAGATCGACGGGAACGCTGAACCCGGTTTCATCTATGAGCTGACCTACGTCGCCAAGGATCCAAAGCTGGTGGGTCTGGGCCTGGCGGCCATCCGCGATATGGCCAGCTGGCTAAAACACGCGGCGGACGCGCCCATCCGCGTCGGACACGTGCTCAGCTTCGGCGTTTCGCAGACCGGCCGCTTTGCGCGGCAGTTTCTCTATCAGGGTTTTAATGAGGACGAACAGGGTCGACGCGCGCTCGACGGCCTGCTGATCCATTCCGCTGGCGGCGGACGCGGAAGCTTTAACCACCGCTTTGCTCAGCCGTCCCGTGACGGACACCGCTATTCGGCATTTTTTTACCCCACCGACCTGTTTCCCTTCAGCGGCACGACGCAGCTCGATTCGGTCAGTGGCCAGACAGATGGGCTGTTGGCAACCTACCAGGACCCTTCGCTGCTGCCCCGCATTGTCTATACCAATACCGGCTACGAATACTGGGGCCGCTCCGCGGCCCTGCTGCACGTCAGCCCCGACGGCACCCGCGACGTGCCGCCGCTAAGCAACGAGCGGATTTACCATCTGGCCTCCGGACAACACTTTGTCGGCGCGCCCCCCGACCCGGCCAACGCGCCCGGCGACGGAATCTGGCGCAGCAACCCGCTCGATTTTCTGGTCAACCTGCGCGCCCTGCTGCTGAGGCTGGAGGGCTGGGTGGTCCGCGGCGAGGCGCCGCCGCCGAGCCGCTACCCGAAGCTCGCCGACGGTTCGCTTGTCGCCGTCAAGGATTTTCGTTTTCCGTCGCTGGCGGGCGTAGCAGCGCCACCGGTGGCGCAGGAGGCCTACCGAGCTAACTACGGTCGCCGCTGGCGCCAGGGCATCATCGACCTGCAGCCGCCCGAACTGGGCACCGCTTTTCCGGTCCTAGTGCCCGCGGTTGACGATTACGGCAACGAACGGGGCGGAATCCGCAATCTGGAAATTGTGGTGCCGGCCGCCACCTACACACCCTGGGCGCGTCGCGACGGGTTGCCCAACCCCACCGAGCTGAAGGACTTCACAGGCCTTCTGGTGCCGCTGCGGACCTGTCGACACGCCGGTGACAGCCGCCCGATGCTGGCCGAGACGGTGCCGACGGAGGCTGTTGCGGAAGCCGCCGACGAACTGATTGATGGTGGGTACGTTCACCCCGAAGATCGCCAGCGCATCATCGCCAGCGCGCTGGACCGGCATCGCTGGGCCCGCGAGCTAACCTGTTTGGAGTCAGACGCAGCGGTTGCCGACCTCGTCGAGGCGGCGCCACAAAACTAAAGATTTTCGCCGATCAGCCGACCCCATTTGCTAGATCCACGCCGCTAGCCGTAAACGATTGTCACCGCAGCGGTTTTTTCGCCGATCTTGAGGAGTTTTGGCGGGGGATCTATGTCACAGTGCCCCCCGGGGTAGTTAAGGAACGGCGGAACCATGGCGAGGACAGTCAAATTCTGTTCATTGAGCGGCCTTGGCGGGGGTGACCCGGCCTTGCGGCCGCTTGCCGTTGCCCGTAAACCGCAGCGCGTGACCGCAAGGTCAGGCCAACGGAACGAGCGACGCTGAGATGTCCTCGTCAAGCGCTACGATCGGCCCCGGCCGCCGTCTGTTTTTAACGTTTTTGGTGGTGGCCGCCCTCCCGGTCATCGCCGTGAGCGTCTATGCGCTCAGCCACCTCACCGCCACCGTTCAAGAACAGCGGCAAGCCGTGCTCGCCGACGTGGTGCAATCGCAGGGCCAGCTGTTAAAGGCGCGGCTGGAGGAAGCCCTGCTGCAGCTTCTGCGTTCCGACACCGTACTTGAAGGCGGCGCGTTCCAGTCGCTCGAAAGCAGCACGGATGTGTCGCCCTCGGGCCCGCGGGTTGCCCTGGAAACGTCCGGTGCCGGGGTCTGGCTGCTGCTCCGCGGTTCCCAGACCGGCGTCCGGGCATTGTTGAGTGAGACCTGGCTGTGGCGTGGCACGGTCACGCTGCCACCGGGTGTGGTTCTCTGTCTGGAGTCGCTGGCCACCATCGCGCCGGTGTATTGCGGCAACCGGGAGGGTGCTGTCGCCGACGCCAGCCCGCTGCTCGACCGCCTGGACGATGCTGCTGACCGGGGATTTCAGTTGGGTTTGGGAAAAGAAAACCCTGTCCAACACGTCCGCCAAGAGCTGGTGATCAATGAACCTTTCGCGGGCGCTGCGCTCGAGCTGGTGGCATTCAGAACCGACACCAGCCTGCTTGGCGAGCTCGGCCTGGGACGGCTGCTAGCCGCGTTGGCCGGTCTATCGGTGGTTCTCGCGGCGCTGGCGGCTTTTCTGCTGCGCCGTCGGCAACAACAACCCATGCAGGCGCTCAAGGAGGCCACCGATCGTGTCGGCATGGCCAACTTTGACCTGCCCGTTCAGGTCGACGATGACGACGAGTTCGGTGACCTCGGCCAACGTTTCAACGCCATGATGGTGCAGCTCCAGGAGCAGGTCGGCCGCTACCGCAGCAACGCCGAGATCGATCAGCTGATCCTGCAAAGCGAGTCGCCGGAGACCGTCCTCAATCTGATTCTCGGGCGCGCCTTTTCGTTCGTCGAAGCCGATTTTCTGACCATTGGCATCATCGATCCAGAGAGTCCAACCGAGGCGATCTGTCAAAGCACCCGCAAACAGGATGGCAAAATTACGCCGCTGTCCCGGGCCACGTTGAGCGACGCAGATCTCGCGCTGCTGGCGAGCGCTCGACACCCGGTAGGCCTGGACCCTCGGTGGGCCGGCGCCGAATCCATGCGTGAACTGGGCGGGAGCAGCGGACTCCTCCTAGGTATCACCTGGCACTCCCGACCGCTGGGGTTCGTGCTGGCCGGTATGCCCGCCGCCGACACCTCGGAAGCGGAGATCCGCAGCCAGGCGATGGAGCTCAGAGACCGGGTCGCCGTGACCCTGACCGCCGCCGAGAAGGAAAAAGCGCTATTCGCCAAAGCTAACTTTGACTCGCTGACCGGCCTGCCGAATCGCCATCTTCTGGAAGACCGGCTCAGGCTGGCCTGCGACAGCAACCTGTCGACCGGTGAACCTTTTGCGCTGCTCTTTCTTGACCTCGACAACTTCAAGCTGGTCAATGACTCCGTCGGCCACGAGGGTGGAGATCAGCTGCTGCGGGAGGTTGCTGGCCGCCTGAACGACCTGTGCCAGCCGGGTGACGCCATCGCTCGCCTCGGAGGCGACGAGTTTGTCATGCTCCTCACGAGCTACCGAACGCCTCAAGACCTGGACCAGCGTGCCCAGGAGGTGATCGCCGCCTTGTCGGATGCCGTGACCATCGGCGGGCACAGCACTGAGGTCAACGCGAGTATCGGGATTGCGATTTACCCGGAGGACGGCACGACACCCGGACAGCTGCTGCGCAACGCTGACGCGGCCATGTACCGATCCAAGGAACTCGGCCGCAATCGGGTCACGTTCTTTACCGACGACATCAATCTCGAGATCACTCGCAAGTTCCAGATCCTCACCCAGCTAAGGACGGCGCTTGCCGAAAACTCGCTGACCCTCGCCTACCAGCCGCAGCTTTCCCTGAGGACTGGCAACCTGTGCGGCGCGGAGGTCCTGGTGCGCTGGCCCGAGTCAGGCGTCAGTCCTGGCGAGATGATTCAAATCGCCGAAGATTACGGCGTGATTAACGCCCTTGGACGCTGGGTCCTGGAGCGGGCCTGCTCCGACTTTGCCGGGCTTGACGAGACGCTGCGACCGCCCAAAATCTCGGTCAACGTCTCAGCGCGTCAGCTGGCCGATCCGCAGTTCGTGGACTTCGTCGCTGAGTGCCTCGCCAGACACGCCCTGGACGCCAGCAAGCTGGAGCTTGAGATCACCGAATCGCTGCTGGTCAACGACAACGGCTGGGCCATTCGTCAGCTGCAGCAGCTCAAGGAGGTTGGGCTCAACCTCGCGCTGGATGATTTCGGCACCGGCTACTCGTCGCTGACCTACCTGCAGCGACTGCCCGTCGACTCCATCAAGATCGACCGGTCGTTTGTAACCCGGGTCGACTGCGACGACACGCAGCAGGGGTTTGTTACCGCGGTCGTGCAGCTCGCCCATTCGCTGGGCAAACGTACGGTCGCCGAAGGTGCCGAAACCGATCTGGAGCTGCGGAAGCTCAAGGCGCTTGGATGCGATGACCTGCAGGGTTACGTGTTTTCAGAGCCGCTGCCTGGCATCGATCAGCTGGCCGAGTTCATTGTTCGCCGTCAGTTCGAGCGCAGCGAAGCTGCGGATCGCCACCTGGCCCAGGCCTGACCTCGGCGCGATGCGCCTTTCTCCTAGCGCCCAACGTGGCGCTGAAACGCGCCGAGTTTCTAGCTTCTCGCCGACAGGCTTGGCGGCATCGGGCAGTGCAGCGCCGCGCAGATGGCTCGCAGAAGCTCAACCTCTTCCAGCGTGACCTGCCCGTCGTGAGCCAGCGTGCTGATCGACGCCTCGATCAAGGCCTGCTTAAACATCGGTCTTAGCTCGTCCACCTTGGCCAGCGCATCGTCCAGCGTGGCAACCCAGTTGGCCGGCGCTCGGTAGCTCGCCGGGTCCATGGGAAAGAGGTGGTTCATGCCGGACGCAAACGCTTGGCGGCAGGCATTCTCATCGTCATGGCCGACGCTGGCGAGCACGGCCAGCAGCGCTGAGGCTTCCTTCTTGCACTGTTTGAGGCTCGCATGCCCGTTGTCCACGGTGTCCGGCCGAATCGACTCTTCCAGGTATTGGCTGATCACTTTCGAGAGGGCGTATTCGAACACCGAGATATCGCCATCCGCCCGGATCAGTTGACCGATCACCTCAAGGTAGGTGCGGATCGCCTGACGCGGCCGGCGCTTCACCGCCGGAAACGCCAGCTCGACCAGCGGCAGCCGATGCAGGGCCGGCAGTGCGTCGGTAGCGGACAGGTTGTCTTCGACCCGTTGCCGGTGGTTCGGACCCATACCGGACTCGATGATGCTCAGCTGATGCTGGCGCATGGCAGCGTCGCGATCGAGCAGCAGCGCCAGCACCACGTCGACCGCGTGCTGCACGGAGCGGGCCTTGTCGAGCAGGTCTTCGGGAATGGCGTCTATCAGCAGCTCGGCATAAGCCACGTGATCCCAGCTGGGGTTGCCCACCTCAGACAGCAGCTCTTCGCTGTCAGCCGCAATCGCCGCTGAGCCGGCAGCGGCAAAACCCATCGCCGCCCCGGCTGCGCTGGCCGGCGCAGGCCCAGCGTCCATCGGCGGTGGCTCCAGGGCAATCCGAGCAGCAAGATCCCGGATCTCTTTCGGATCGAAACGGGAGTCGATCGCTTTGATCCGCTCCTCCAGCGGCGGATGGGTGGCAAATACCCGTCGCCCGACGCCGTCAGCGAACAGCATGTGGCCAACCTCTTCAGGGTCCACCGCCTCGATTCTGCCGTGTTGGGAAACGGCCATAATCTTCTTGAGCGCCCCGGAAATACCGCTCGGATCGCGGGTGAACTGCACGGCGGACGCGTCGGCCAAATACTCCCGCTGGCGCGACACCGCAGCCTGAATCAGGCGGCCGAAAAATAGCCCGACAAAGCCGATGATCATGAGGGACCCGCCGACAAACACCAGCGGCGCGCCGTCTTTCTTCGAGCCGCCGTGATAGGTCACCCGCAGAATCTGCCGGCCGGCCAGCCCGATCACCAGGATGCCGAAGAGTATGCCCATCAACCGGATGTTCATCCGCATATCGCCGTTGAAGATATGGCTGAACTCGTGCGCAATGACACCCTGCAGCTCGCTGCGGGTCAGCGTTTCCAGGCAGCCTCGGGAGACCGCTACGGCCGCGTCGCCGGGCGCATAGCCGGCGGCAAACGCGTTGATGCCGCTCTCGCCTTCCAGCACGTAAACCTCGGGAACCGGCACGCCGGAGGCCAGCGCAATCTCCTCGACAACGTTGCAGAGCTGACGCCGTTTGGGGCCGGTCGCATCGGGTGAGACCAGCGTCCCGCCCATGGAGCGAGCCACCACCCCGCCGCCGCCGCGCAGCAGCGCCATCTTGAACAGGGTGGCACCGCCGATCGACACCAAAACAAACAGCGACGACCAGACCAGGAGCATCGGGTTTTGCTTCAGCCACTCCCAGGTCGGCATGGCCATGTCGCGCTCGGCGCTGGTGACGCTGGCGGCCACAACCAGGACCACGAGGTCGACGGCCAGCACGATGCACACCACCGCCAGCAAAAAGATGCCGATCAGCCCGCGCGTCTTTTTGCGGGCCTTGTCCTGCTGGTCAAAAAAATTCATCGACGAGGCAATTCCGGCGGCCGGAGCGAGCGACGGCACACGCCGCCGTCGCTATGGGCCAGCCTGGTCAGAATTCGACCTTGGGGGCCTCCCGTACTTCGGGGTCCTCGATCTCCAGCAGATCCGCAGGCTCGAAGTTGAACGAACCGGCGATCAGGTTGCTGGGAAACGTCTCGCGGGCGTTGTTGTAGTTCATCACGGAGTCGTTAAACGCCTGCCTGGCGAACGCCACCTTGTTTTCGGTGCTCGTCAGCTCCTCGGTGAGCTGCATCATGTTCTGATTAGCCTTGAGATCAGGATAGCTCTCCACGAGGGCAAACAGCTTGCCCAGCGCGCCGGTCAGCATGTTCTCCGCGCCCGACAGCTGCTGCATCGCGCCCGGGTCACCCGGGTTGCTGGTGGCACCCTGCAGGCCGCTCACCGCCTGGTTCCGGGCCTGGATGACGGCTTCGAGCGTCTCGCGCTCATGCTTCATGTAGCCTTTGGCTGTCTCGACCAGGTTCGGGATAAGGTCGTGTCGACGGGTCAGCTGGAC
The DNA here is from genome assembly GCA_038747195.1 of Pseudomonadota bacterium. Lineage (GTDB taxonomy): Bacteria > Pseudomonadota > Gammaproteobacteria > Xanthomonadales > SZUA-38 > JANQOZ01. Next base: position 99,101 of record JBCDKA010000001.1, on the reverse strand, counting down.
GTCGATCTGCGCGAAAGCGTTTTTGTACCGATTACGTTTGGTGACCAGTCCGTTGTACAACGAGATGGCAAAGACAATGGCCACGATAATCAGGCCAAAAAAGATCCAACCCATGTTTGTCTCCCGGGAAAATCGCTAAACAACAATTATGCCACGCGGTGTGGCGCGTTAAATGTGCTGGTGGGCCGGGCGGTTCAATCGCGCTGCCAGCAGGGCTATCCCTGTCATTCGTCATGGTTTCCAGCAACTTACGCGCCTTCGAGGCTGGCAGCGGGTGGGCCAGACGGTTAAGCTGACGCGCGATGCGCCGCTCCTTTTTCCATCAGCGACGTTGCCGGAAGGATACGTCTCACTCTCGCGGACCAAGCCGCAGGCTGATCCTCAGTCGGGCCCTGGCGGCGCTGGGTGCTGCACTGATGCTGACGATGGCCGGTCCCAGCAGTTCGGACGGGCTGGACGGAGCGCTCAAGAGTCTAAAAGACAGCCTGTCGCTCCTGGACACCGCACCCAATATGCTTGGGCTGGGAGTGTGCGTAGCCGAGGGCACCGAGACCCGCCTCCTGCTGACTCAGGGTCGCCGCACCCTCGCGGGAGAGCCACTCGACCCGCACACGCGATTTCGGCTGGCTTCCGTCTCCAAAGGGTTTGCCGCCACTACCGCCGTGATCCTCTCAACCCAGGGCAAGCTGGATCTAAGCACGCAGGCGAAGTCGCTGGTGCCCTACTTCACGCTACCCGACCCTGATCAGGTTGAGCGCGTCACGCTGACTCACCTGCTGAGTCATCGGCTGGGGCTGCCGCCGAACGCCTACGACAATCTGCTGGAGGCCAGCCGCAAACCGGAAGACATCGTGCCCCGCTTCGCCCAGGTCGAGCCGCTATGTCCGGCAGCCGATTGTTACGGCTATCAGAACGTGGGCTTCAATCTGATCGCCGAGGCGATTGAAAAGACCACGGGCGTGGCCTATGAGGAGCAGGTGGTGCATCGGCTGCTGCGGCCGCTGGCCATGGAGGACGCGGGCTTTGGCCGTAGCCATCTGAGCAGCGATGAGAACTGGGCCCGCCCCCACCGCGGGCGCGGTCGATTTCTGCGGCAGAGTAAAGTCAACGACAACTACTACCGAGTGCCGGCAGCGGCCGGCCTGAACGCCAGCACCAGCGACCTGTGCCGCTGGCTGAAGACACAGCTGGGTGAATCACCCGAGGTTGTCAGCCCCCAGGTGCTGGAGATACTGCGCACGCCGCAGGTATACACCCGAGCAGAAATGTATCGCGGCAAGTGGCGCCGAACGCGCCTCAAGAGCGCTCACTACGGCCTGGGCTGGCGAATCTACGACTACGCCGGCCAGCAGGTGGTGTTTCATGCGGGGTCGGTGAGCGGGTACGGCGCCGTTGTGGCGGTGCTGCCGGACCAGCAGGTGGGGCTGGCGGCGGTTTGGAATTCGGAAAGCACCCGGCCCTGGGGCATCCTGCCCGCGTTTCTGGATGCTTATCTCGGGCTGCCGGAGCGCGACTGGATGAAGCTCGATCCACTCCGACTGAGCGGCGACCCCGCCGCCACGGGCGCCTACGCGCCCGAACCACCGCCTTAGGCGGGCCCGCCCACCGGCTGGGCCAGTCCGCGAAATCACAACCCTTCGAAGACCCATAGTGTGTTTGCTCTAAGCGCCGGCCCTATCCTGACGTCATCAAGTTAACGAATCAGGAGACAAACACGATGAAAACGCCCTCATTGAACAAGACAATCGATCAGGTCAACAGCGCCATCAAAGAGCTGCGCGAGTCGGGCCTGGCTATGGTGACTCAGCTGCGCAGCAACGGCACCAGCCTGTTTGCGGAACTGGTGCAGGAAGGAGAGGCGGTTCAGAGCCGCGCTGTCGCCGCGGTGACCACGCCGGTCACCAAGCTGCGCCAGGAGCTCGGCAGCCGGGTCCAGCTTGCGCCGAAGGTAGATCAGGCGCGCGAGGTGGTGAGCGACAACGTCCAGCGACTGGAAAACGTGGTCCAGGAACAGCTCGGCAAGGTGCTGGATTTTGCCGGTCTGCCGAGTCAGGCAGAGCTGGATCGACTGAACACCCGCCTCGCATCACTGCGGCGTGAGGTGACCCGCCTGAAGCGGGCTGCGTAACGTTTGACCCCCGGGTGGCAGCTCGTCTGCCACCCTGCTCGTCCTGCTTTTGCTCAGCGCGCGGGAACCGTGGTGCTCGAGCCCTGTCCAACGTAATACCTTCGACGGCGCAAGCGCAGCTCGCGTGTCGTTGCGCGCTTACCCACCACGGTTGGCCGTCGCCAGCCAGGATGGTCAGCGTCATGTCCTATAATGCTGTTTGATCAAACCCGAGCACGTTTATGACCGACTCCAGCGCCCTGGGTGGTGCCCTGACCCGCCGCATCCTGATTGGCATGGCCATTGGTGTGGTGGTGGGCGTCGCCATCAACGTCACCAACTGGGAATGGGGAGAGCAAACGCTGGCCCTCGGGCTCTTTGACCTGCTGGGTCAGATTTTTCTCAAGCTCCTGAAAATGCTGATGGTGCCGGTGGTGCTGGTATCGCTGATCTGCGGCGTCACCTCGTTGGCTAATCCCAAGGAGCTAGGAAGGCTGGGCGGCAAGGCGGTCGGGCTGTACATGCTCACCACGGGGCTGGCCATTGCGCTGGCGATTACGGTGGCGAGCCTGGTAGGGCCGGGCGAAGGCTTTTCACCCCCTGACCGGGCTTACACGCCGCCCCCGAGCCAGACGCTTTCCGAAGTGATTCTCGGCATGGTGCCCCAAAACCCGATCAACGCGATGGCTGAGGCAAAGATGCTTCAGCTGATCCTGTTTGCCGTGCTTTTCGGGCTGGCGATCTCGCTGGCCGGCGAGCCGGGCAAAAGAATCCGGGGAATTTTTTCGGACCTCAACGACGTGGTGATGATGCTGGTCACCATGGTCATGCAGACGGCGCCCATCGGCGTGCTGGCGCTGATGGCGAAGCTCTGCGCGACGCTGGACCTCCAAGAGTTCTCCGAGGTGCTGACCTACTTCCTGACCGTGGTTGCGGTGCTGGCCATCCATGGCGCTGTCACCTACCCGATGCTTCTGAAGCTGACCACGGGACTGAATCCGCTGGTGTTTCTCAGCAAGATGCGCACCGCCATGGCTTTCGCGTTTAGCACCTCGTCGAGCAACGCGACCCTGCCGGTGACGCTGCGAACCACCGAGGAACGCCTCGGGGTCAACAACTCCGTGGCGTCGTTTACCGTTCCACTCGGGGCGACGATCAACATGGACGGAACAGCCATCATGCAGGGCTGTGCCACCATCTTTATTGCAAATGCTTACGGCGTAGACCTGACGCTTGCACAGCTGATGACGGTGGTGCTGATGGCCGTGCTGGCTTCCATCGGCGCCGCGGGTGTGCCGGGTGTGGGTATCGTGCTGCTGGCCACGGTGCTCGAGCAGGTGGGACTCCCGGTTGAGGGTATTGCGCTGATCCTGGGCGTGGACCGACTCCTCGACATGATGCGCACGGTGGTCAATATCACCGGGGATGCGGCGGTCACCACGGTGGTCGCCCACTCAGAAAACGAGATGGATACCGCGCGCTTTAATGACCCGGATGCGGGAACCATCGATGGCCTGAAGGAGGGCTCGGAAAACAGGCTGGAGGAAAAACCCTCGCAGCAGCCCGCCGGCCCCTGAGTTGCGCCGTCAGCTACCCCAACTGAACCTGCTGCTGGCGTTCGAGCGAGCGGCCTATCACCGCAGCTTCAAGCTCGCCGCGGCTGAACTCCACATCACGCCATCGGCGGTCAGCCACCGGATCCGCCAGCTGGAGTCGGATCTCGGAATCCCCTTGTTTCAGCGTCTGCCGAGGTCCATTCGCCTCACGGCCGCTGGCCAGACCTATTTTCGAGATATTCACCGGGCCTTTGCCCGCATCGAAAACGGCACGGAGCAGCTCAGCCATCAGTTTGGCCGCCAGGTCCTCCGGCTCCATCTGCTGCCCTTTTTTGCCACCGAGGTGCTGGTGCCGCGCCTGCAGAGCTTTCAGAGCCAGCATCCGGATATCGATCTGCGGCTGGAGTCGTCATTCGGGCGGAGCCAAACCCATCCGGATCATGCCGACCTGTCGATTGGTCTCGGCCAGGGGAGCTGGCCCGGCCTGGTCTCCCTCCCGCTGATGGAGCTCGAGCTGCAGGCCATGTGCACGCCCGCGCTGGCCGCCAGGATTCGACCGGACCACGCGGAGGACATCAACGAACACACCCTGATCTACTTCGAAAGCAACCTCGATGCCTGGGAGCAGTGGGCCCGCGGCGTGGGACTGAAGAAGTTCGAGCCTGCAAGCACGCTAACCATGGACAGCATTTTTTCAGCGCTCCAGGCCGCTGAGCAGGGGCTGGGCATCGTCACCGCCGCGCTGCCGCTCACCGCCAACTGGCTGGAGCGGTCCCACCTCGTACCCGCCTTTCCGGAGCGGGTCAAAATTCCGGACCGCTACTACGCGCTGTATCGCAAAGGTGACGAGGTGAGACCGAACGTCCAGCAGTTTCTCACCTGGCTCAGCGGGGAGTTTGGCTGACCAGCCGCTGGAGCAGGCTGGACGTATCCCAGCGACCACCACCCAGGGCCTGAACCTCGGCATAAAAGCGATCGACCAGCGCCGTTACCTCGAGCACCGACCCATTGCGGCGAGCTTCCTCCAGCGCAAAACCCAGATCTTTGCGCATCCAGTCCACGGCAAAGCCAAAGTTGTACTCACCGTCCAGCATGGTTGCCGCCCGGTTATCCATCTGCCACGACTGCGCGGCGCCTTTGGAGATCACGTCGACGACTGCTGCCCCATCCAGCCCGGCTCGGCGGGCAAAGTTAAGCCCTTCCGCCAACCCCTGCACCAGGCCGGCGATGCAGATCTGGTTGACCATTTTGGCCAGCTGCCCGGATCCACTGGGCCCGAGCAGCGCAGCGGACTTGGCGTAACAGTCCATCAGCGGTTGTGCGGTCTCGAAGGCTGAGGGCTCACCGCCCACCATGATCGTCAGCTGCCCGTTTTCCGCCCCCGCCTGCCCCCCGGATACCGGGGCGTCGAGAAAGGTGACGCCCGCCTCAGTGCACCGGCTCGCCATCTCGCGGGCCAGCTCAGCGGACGTGGTGGTGTGGTCGAGGACCACCGCGCCGGGCTTAAGGCCTGCCAGGACGCCGTCCGGCGGCAGGACCACCGAACGGACGTCGTCATCATTGCCCACACAAAGGGCTACCACCTCAGCGTCTCGAGCGGCCGCAGCGGGCGTCGGCGCGCTGGCGCCGCCATTTTCTTCGGCCCAGCGGACCGCCTTTGTCTCGGTACGGTTGAACGCGGTGACCTCGTGGCCCGCTCGCTGAAGGTGGCCCGCCATGGGATAACCCATGACGCCCAGGCCGACAAACGCCGTCCTCATGCCGCCTGCGCCGGGCTGTCCTGGGGCTCCAGCTTGTTGAGGTGCACGTCCATCTGCGGATAGGGAATCGACACCCCCGCCTGATCGAAGCGGCGCTTGATCTGCTCGGTGATCTCAAACTTGACCTTCCAGTAGTCCTCGGTCCGGCTCCAGGGCCGAACCACAAAGTTCACGCTCGAGTCAGCCAGCTCCGCCAGCGCAATGGTCGGGGCGGGGTCTTGAAGAACCTGCGGATGCCCGGTAACCACGTCCTCAATCAGCTGGCGAGCCTGATCGAGATCATCGTCGTACCCGATGCCAAATACCATGTCGACTCGCCGGGTGTCGTTCGCCGAGTAGTTGGTGATCGAGCTGGCGATAATATCGCCGTTCGACACGATGACCATCTTGTTGTCCGGGGTCTTCAGCCGGGTCCAGAACACCGCCAGCTCCTCGACGCTGCCGCCAACGCCGGCCGCCTCGACGTAATCTCCGGTCTTGAACGGACGAAACAGGATCAGCATGACGCCAGCGGCAAAGTTTTTCAGCGAATCCTGCAGCGCCAGACCGACCGCCAGACCTGCCGCACCCAGCACGGCCACGAGTGAGGTGGTATTGAGACCCAGCTGATCGAGCGCCGCCACCACGACAACCACCGTCAGCAGTGCAGCCAGGATCGAGCACATGAAGTTGATCAGGATCTCGTCCATCTTGGCGCGCTGCATCACCCGACGCACCACCGCAACGATCAGCTTCGCGATCCAGCGGCCGACCACATAAACCACTACGGCCAGGGCAAGCTTGATCGCCCAGGGTATCGCGTATTCCTGCAGCAAATTATTCCAGTCCACTTCGATGTTCATGACGGGCTCCCGTTCGGCAAAAAAAACGGATGATACCCGAACGGTTCAGCTCGGCACGTTATGGCGATGCTGTTGTGTCCCAATGCGTCCAAACCGGTCACAGAACCCACGCTGCCGCGTGATAACATGCCGGGCTTTCCGGGGTCAGCCCGACTCCGACCGAGCGCTTTCGCGCCTCGAGGCCGCCGAAACCGATCAGCTGGTCGACGGCGGCGGTGTAGACCAAACGGAGGATCACCATTGAGTGAGGACATCAACGGCGCCCGAGAGGACGTTGTGGCAACCGACACGCCCGAACTGCAGGCGCTCGACCGAGCGCGCACGGCCTTGCGGGCTGGCGACGGCGCTGCCGGAGAGGCTGAGCTGGCCGAAGCGCTGAGAATCAATCCGGAACTCCCGGCGGCGCTGGAGCTGCGCGCCATCATCGCCTGCCAGCAAGGAGACTTTGACGCTGGCCGCCAAGACTTTGCGCGGATCACAGAGCTTCAGCCGGACAGCGCCACCGCGTGGCTGAATCTCGGTAAATGTCTGCGCGACAGCGGGGACCCGGCCGGCGCCATCGAGAAGCTTGAGCAGGCGGCGGCGCTGGAGCCGGAGCTGGCAGACGCCCAGGTGCTTTTGGGCTTGGCGCTCCGCGATAGCGGTGAGCTGGACAAAGCGCTGAGCCAGCTGGAGGCGGCGGTGCAGAGCGCTCCGCAAAACCTGGCCGGCGTCAGCGCGCTGGCGCTTCAGTACCAGGAGATGGGGCAGCTCGACAAGGCGCTGGAGCAGTTCTCACGCGCCCGGGACCTGCGCCAGGACCTCCCCCACACGCACTACAACCTCGGACGGGCGCTGCTGAGCGCCGATCGGCTCAACGAGGCTGAAGAGTCGCTACACCACGCGCTGACGATCAATCATCACTACCACGACGCGCGTCTGGCGCTGGCGGAGCTGGCGGAGAAACGGGAAGACAACGACACCGCCATCAATATCTACCGACGGCTAACCCGCCGGGCACCTCGGGTTTTGCATGCCCACGTTTCGCTGATGCGCCTGCTGGCGCAAACGCGGCGGCTGTCGGACATGCGAACACAGCTTGGCATCAGCGGAGAGCTGCTGGCCGAAAGCGACTTTCCGGCGTTCTGGCAGGCCCAGCTGCTCGCACGAAGCGGACAGGCGGACCAAGCCCTGGAGCAGCTTGAGCAGCTTGCCGCCAAAGCTGAGCCCGCGCTGGACCGCCAGGCGCTTGCCCACGAGATCGATCAGATCAAAAGCGCGCTCGACACGTGATGACCGCGTTGCCCAAAGCCACCCGCTTTCACCAGGCGCGTCGCCCGACGCACGCCATGCTGCCGCTGACGCTCGTCGTTTCGCTGGCCCTGGCCGCATGCGGCCCCGATGTTGGCTCGCCTGGTACGGGTAAGGCGGACACCGGTTCAAGCGCCGAAGCGGCGTCGGAAGCCATCGCTTCGCCGGCCAGCCTGGAGGTGTATACGGAGGTCATCCTGCAGGCCAAGCTCGATCATCTGTCGGCCAATCAGCGGGAAATGGTTGCCCTACTGATCGACGCCGCCGATATCATGAATGGCCTCTTTTGGCGCCAGGCCTATGGCGACCCCGAACCGCTGCTGGAGGCAATCGGCGATCCCGCGCTGAGGCGCTTTGCTGAAATCAACTACGGCCCGTGGGACCGACTGGATGCCAACCGACCATTCCTGCCAGGGGTTGAAGAAAAGCCCGCCGGCGCACGCTTCTACCCTCCCGACCTGACGCGTGCGGAATTTGAAGACTGGGATCAGGACGGCAAGGACGGACTCTATTCCATCGTCGAGCGCAACCGGGCGGGCGAGCTGCACCTTCACCCGTATAGCGAAATCTTCGCCGACGAACTGAGTCAGGCGGCGGAATTTCTCCGCGAGGCCGCCGAACTGGCGGACGACGAGGGCTTTGCGAATTACCTGAGGCTGCGAGCCGATGCTTTCCTGACCGACGACTACTTCGCGTCCGACATGGCCTGGATGGATAACAAGACCAACCCGGTAGAGCTGGTGATCGGTCCGATTGAGACCTACGAGGATCAGCTTTATGGCTATCGGGCCGCGTTTGAAGGTTATGTGCTGATCAAAGATCTGGCGTGGAGCGAACGGCTTGCCCATTTCGCCCAGTTTCTGCCGGAGCTGCAGCGGGATCTACCGGTAGACGACCGCTACAAGATGGAAAACCCGGGCTCCGACGCTGACCTCAACGCTTACGACGTGGTGTATTACGCCGGCGACAGCAACGCGGGCTCCAAGACCATCGCCATCAACCTGCCGAACGATGAGCGAGTCCAGCTCGCCAAAGGCGCCCGTCGGCTGCAGCTTAAAAACGCGATGCGGGCCAAGTTCGACAAGATACTCCTGCCGATCAGCGAAGTGCTGATCACGCCGCAGCAGCGGAAACACCTGACGTTTGACGCCTTTTTCGCCAACACTATGTTCCACGAGGTTGCCCACGGGCTGGGAATCAAAAATACGCTGGACGGCAGCGGCACGGTGCGTCAGGCCCTCCGGGAGCACGCCTCGGCGCTGGAGGAAGGTAAGGCGGACATTCTGGGCCTCTATATGGTCACCCGGCTGCACGAGCGCGGTGAGCTTGAAGGACAGCTGGAGGACTACTACGTGACGTTCCTGGCCAGCATTTTTCGCTCGGTGCGCTTCGGCGCCAGCTCCGCTCACGGCAAGGCCAACATGGTCCGTTTCAACTATTTCGCCGACCAGGGCGCCTTTACCTATGACCCGATCGAGCGGGTCTACGCGGTGGACTTTGACGCGATGGCGGTTGCGATGAGCGACTTGAGCAGCCTGATTCTGAGGCTGCAAGGTGATGGTGACTACGAAGGGACGCGCGCCCTGCTGGCAGAAAAAGGGGTTGTGGGCGAAGCGCTACAGGCTGACCTGACCCGCTTGGCGGCGGCCGGCATCCCGGTTGATATCGTGTTTCGGCAGGGCAAGGACGTTTTAGGGCTTTAGTTTCCGGTCCGGAAACCACTTGTCCCACCAGCGGGCCGCCGGATCGATCGGCGCGAGATCGGAGCGAGGATCAGGCTGCCGCGAGATCAGCGGGGTCGACAATCGGCGCCGAGCACTGCGTCCCCTCACAGCGATAAGCGGTGAAGGTGCCCTTGGCCGGGTAGCGTTCGATGAGCGACGCCGGGTCCAGCGCATAAACCTGATCGCGCACCGTGCCCCGGGCCCGCAGTGACTTCTGCAGATCCTGGACCTGTTCCGCGTCACCCCGCATGATCAGCAGCGCCGGTGGGTTCAGCCACTCGTCCAGCGCCTCGAGCATGGCGCCGCACGCCTGCGGCGCACGCTGCAGCTCATCCCACGCGCTCTTGAGCGTTCGTTCCGCGGCGTTCACAAACACCAGGTTGTCAAGCAGGCGGCCCAGGCGCAGCAGGCTACGAGCAGCCACGGCGTTGCCGGCCGGCGTCGCGTCATCCTGCATCGGCCTCGGGCGCTGAATCAGGGGCTCGTGGTCATTGGCGGTGAAAAAGAATCCCCCCTGATACGGGTCTTCAAAGTGGGTCAGCAGCGATCGAGCCAGCTGTTTGGCAAAGGCCAGATCGGCCGGCCGGAAGGATACGCTCATGAGCTCAAGCACCCCGTCCAGCAAAAAGGCGTAGTCGTCGAGGAACGCCATTTGATAGGTGCGCGAACCTCGCGACACCGCCAGCAGGCGGCCACCCTCCCACAGACGGGACCGCACAAAATCGAGTGACCGCTGCGCGGCGGCCAGCAGCGCGGGATCACCGGTGACGCGAGCGGCGGCGGCCAGCGCGCTGACGGTCAACCCGTTAACACCACTCAGTACCTTGTCGTCGCGTGCCGGCGCCGGGCGAAGGCGGCGGTGCCCAAGCAATTTTTTCCGCGCGTTGTAAAGGCACTCCTCGGCCAGCGATCGACCGATCCCCATTCGTCGTGCCACCTTGGTCAGCGGCTTTCCTGATCCCAGGTGCCATCGCTCGCCGTCCATATTCGCCGGCTGATCAAAACCCCAGCACGCCCCGGCAATCTGCGCCTCAATGTCGCTGAGATTGGCGGTCAGCTCCTCCCGGGTCCAGAGGTAGTACTGACCTTCCTTGCCCTCTGAGTCCGCGTCCAGCGCCGTGACAAAACCACCACCGGCTGAAGCCAGCTCGCGCTCCATGAACGCCGCGGTCTGACGCGCCACCTGGATAAAGTCGTCGCGCTTGAAACGTTCGCCGGCCAGCGCGTAGAGCCAGAGCAGCTGCGCGTTGTCGCTGGCCATTTTTTCGTAGTGCGGAACACCCCAGGCGCCGTCGACGCTGTAGCGGAAAAAGCCCCCACCCAGCTGGTCGAACAGACCGCCGCCAGCCATGCGGCTCAGCGTGTTCTCGAGCATGCGATCGGCAGCCGACTGTTGTTCGGGGTCAAACGAAGACCAGCTCAGCAGGAAGCGGAGCAGCGGCGGATTGGGGAATTTCGGAGCGGACCCAAAGCCGCCGTGGATGGGGTCGTACTGGCGCTGGAGATTGCTGAGCGCCGCGCCCGCCGGGCTCATCGACAGGGGGCGATCGGTGGCCGTCACCTGGGTAGAGCGGGATAGAAAATCTCGCAGCCGCTCGGTTTGATCATCGAGCTGATCCCGTTTCGTTTGCCATGCCTTGCTGATGTTGGTGAGCACGTCCCGAAAGCCTGGCACCCCGTCCCGCCCGCTCGACGGAAAGTAGGTCCCGGCGAAAAACGGCGTCTGCGAATGTGGATCGAGCACGAGGGTCAGCGGCCAGCCCCCCGGGTGCTCCGTGATCACCTGATGGCTGAGCTGGTAGATTCGGTCGAGATCGGGCCGTTCCTCGCGATCGACCTTGATAGAAACGAAGTTCTCATTCAGGACCTCCGCCGTATCCGGGTCCTCGAATGACTCGCTGGACATCACGTGGCACCAATGACACGCGGAGTAGCCGATGGATAGGAGCACCGGCAGATCTTTCTCTCGGGCTGCTGCAAGCGCCTCCTTGCACCACGGCCACCAGTGCACCGGCTGGCCGGCATGCTGCTGGAGATAGGGGCTGGGCGAGTCGGCCAGGCGATTCAAGAGGATTGATTCCTTTGCACAAAAATTCCTTCCGCCCCAGTATAGCGGCGGTCGCGTCTGTTTCAGACCGAAAATCTGTCGTGACGTTCGATCGACGGTGATCAACTCGGTTAGAATCGCGCCATGCCGTTTCTCGTCGATTTTGACCCGGTTGCCATTCAGCTCGGGCCCCTCAAGGTTCACTGGTACGGCCTGATGTACCTGCTGGGGTTCTTAACCTTCTTGCTGCTGGGCAACTACCGGGCCCGGCAGCCTGGCAGCGACTGGACCGAGGCTGAAGTCAGCGATTTTCTGTTTTATGGCGTCCTGGGCGTGGTGCTGGGAGGACGCATCGGCTACCTGCTCTTCTACGACCTCGGGGCGGTCGTGGACGACCCTCATCGCATTTATCAGATCTGGAACGGCGGTATGTCGTTTCATGGCGGCCTGATCGGCGTCGGCGTTGCGTTCGCTTGGTTTGCCAGAAAGACGGGCAAGCCCTACCACCGGATCGCTGATTTTGTCATTCCGATGGTGGCGCCCGGGCTGCTTTTTGGCCGTATCGGCAACTTCATCGGTGGCGAACTCTGGGGACGCCAGAGCGACGTGCCCTGGGCGATGATTTTCCCGCAGTCGATCACCCCAGCCCTCAGCCCCGAGGCGCTGAAGGCCGAGTATCTCGCCGGCAATCTCAACACGTTCGCGCGTCACCCCTCGCAGCTCTACGAAGCGCTGCTGGAAGGGCTGGTGCTGTTTGCCATTGTGTGGGTGTATTCCAGCAGGCGGAGACCTCCGCTGGCGGTCACCGGCCTGTTTTTTGTCGGCTACGGCGTGTTTCGCTCGGCGGTTGAATGGTTCCGTGAGCCTGACCGGGATATCGGATTCCTGGCCGGCGGCTGGCTGACCATGGGCCAGCTGCTGTCGTGGCCGCTGATCGCGGTGGGTGTGGTCATGCTGGCCCTGGCCTTCCGCCAAAGCCCACTCAAAAACTCCTAAGACACCCTATGGATAACTACCTCAAGCTTCTGACTCACATCGTCGAACACGGCGAACAGCGGGGGGACCGCACCGGCACGGGGACCCTCAGTGTTTTTGGCCACCAGATGCGTTTCGATCTCGGCCAGGGTTTTCCGCTGCTGACCACTAAAAAACTGCATCTCAGGTCCATCATTCACGAGCTGCTGTGGTTCCTGCGCGGTGAGGACAACATCCAATACCTCAAGGAAAACCGGGTCTCGATCTGGGACGAATGGGCGGATGAGGACGGCAACCTGGGGCCCATTTACGGCTATCAGTGGCGAAGCTGGCCGGACTACAGCGGCGGTCACGTCGATCAGATTGCCCGGGTGCTGCACGACATCCGCCACAACCCCGATTCCCGGCGCCATATCGTCTGCGCCTGGAATGTGGCCCAGATCGACCAGATGGCGCTGCCGCCCTGCCACACGCTCTTTCAGTTTTACGTCGCCGGCGGTCGCCTGTCGTGTCAGCTGTATCAGCGCTCGGCTGACGTGTTTCTTGGGGTGCCGTTCAACATCGCTTCTTACGCGCTGCTGACGATGATGGTGGCCCAGGTCAGCGGCCTTAAGCCAGGCGATTTTGTTCACACGCTGGGCGACGCCCATCTGTACCTCAATCACCTGGATCAGGCCCGAGAGCAGCTGACGCGTGACCCGCGAGCCCTGCCGACGATGTCACTGAACCCGGAAGTGGACGATCTTTTTGCCTTCCGTTTCGAGGACTTCACGCTAGAACACTACGATCCGCATCCTCACATCAAGGCGCCAATTGCGGTGTAGCGAGCCGCTGAACCGCTCCGGCCACTGGGGCGAGTTGTGCGGGGTCAGGGGATAACCACTTTCCCATCGAGCATGTCCTGATAACGCCGCCCCAGCGAGAGGGCCAGCACGGCCCACAGCAACGCCGCAACCATGCCGACAATCGATATGGCGCTCAGCCCACCACCGGAAGCCATCATGCCGGTAAAGGTCCAGGCGCCGGTGCTGTCGCCGGCCCGGTAGACCACGGTGTTCGCAAACTGCTTGAACTTGTAGCGCGACTGCGGGCCGACGACGGTGAACAGCATGCCGACGGCCGGATTGTTGATCGCAAACAGCACCGCGCGACGCAGCGCCTGAATCACGGCGATCACGCCGAGCACGGGCGTAACGGCGATTACGCCGAACCCGACCAGCGCCAGCGCGGGAAGCAGCAGTAACGTCAGCCCGAGCCCCAGCCAGCGCACTATGCCGGCGGTAAACAGCAGCTGGATCACAATGGTCAGCGTATTGGCCAGCAGGTCGAGCCGGGCGAACAGGCCGGTCATGGACTCGGTTCCCTCGTAGCGTTCGGCCACAACCTGAGCCTGCTCAAAATAGAGCAGAGACCCCGAGAAGGTGCCTAGAAACATGATCCCGCAAAACGCTGCGAGGTAGCCGTACTTAAACGGCAGCGTGAAGCCGGCAAAGATGCTGCCGCCCATCGCCTCCTCCGGGTCGGGTCGGGTCGCCTGCACGGGCCGCCCGCGCGACCAGCGGAGCAGCCAGAACTGACACACCAGCGCTGCAACCAGCAGGGCGGCTGACAGCAGCGGCAGCCCCGCCGTTCCGACTCGATCCACCAGCAGACTGACCAGCAAGGGACCGGCAATCGCGCCGATACTGCCGCCGGCGGCGATGGCCCCGAACAGCCTGCGCGCCTGCCCGGCCGCGAACAGATCGGCCATGAAACTCCAGAACACCGGCACCACAAACAGGTTGAAGATGCTCACCCACACAAAAAACACCCGCGGGAGCCAGACGCTGTCCGGGAAAGCCACAAACGCCCAGTGCAGCAGCAGCAGGTTGAGCACAAAAAAGCTGTAGACGATGGGCAAAAACTTGCGCCGCGGCAGGCGGCTGGTCAACCAGCCGTAGAGCGGCACAATGGCGAGCATGCAGACGAACGTTGCCGTGAACAGATACTGCATCGATTCCACCCCGCCGCTCACGGCCAGAGCGTCTCGGAGCGGACGAACGGTGTAGTAGCTGGACAGGATAAAAAAGAAATAAAGAAAGGATGCAGCCGCCGGCAGCCACTCGTCTCGCCGGATATCCAGCAGTTTCACGACACCGCCCCCCGGTAGCCAAGCGCTCGAATTACCCGCGGATGACCGGCGTGGTCGTCGATGGTGTCCAGGTGCTCAAACCCCGGCGCAAACAGTTCCGACAATACCTGTCGCTGATCCAGGCCGTGCTCCAGCAGCAGGCTGCCGCCGCGGTGGAGGTGTCGAGGCAGGCCCTCAGCGAGCTGACGATAGGCCTCCAGACCGTCGGCACCGCCCAACAGCGCCAGCTCGGGCTCGCCGCGCGCAGTCATGCGCGGGTCGCCAGGGACCACGTACGGCGGGTTGGACACGACCACGTCAAAAAGACGATCCCCGAGGGGCTCCCACCATGACCCCTGCAGGGTCTCGACCCGGGAACAGCCGTGTCGATCCAAGTTCTCGCGCGCCACCGCCAACGCGGAGCCGGAGATATCTACCGCGGTGATTTTTGCCGCCGGTCGGTGGGCCGCCACGGCCACCGCAATGGCGCCGCTGCCGGTACCCAGATCAACCAGGCTGCCATCCCAGGTGGAATCCGTAAGATCCAGAACCGCCTCCACCAACAGCTCGGTTTCCGGCCGTGGCACCAGCGTATCGGTCGTGACCTTAAGCGGCAGCGAATAAAACTCCCAGCTGCCGAGCAGGTAAGCCAGCGGTTCACCTTGTCGCAGCCTGGCCAGATCGCCCCGCAGTCCGTCAACGGCTGCCGCGGGAACCGGCTGCTCGCCGTGCGCGTACAGCCAGCTGCGGGGCCGGCCCAGCCGATGGGCCAGCAGCCTTTCAGCACTCAGACGGTCCTGAGCACCCGCAGAGGCCAGCAGTTCAGCCGCCGTGGGCAAGTCGGGCCTGTATTTCGGTCACCAGGGTAGCTAGCGGCAGAAACTGATTCTCCGAATCGCCCCGCGCACGGTATTCCACCTGCCCCTGGTCGAGGCCTTTCTCGCCGACGACCAGGCGATGGGGTACGCCGATCAGCTCCCAGTCGGCAAACATCACGCCGGGTCGAAGCCCTCGATCATCCAGCACCACCTCAACACCCGCCGCCTGAAGATCCGCGTAGATTTGCTCAACGGCTTCCCGCACCCGGTGTGACTTGTGGGCGTTCATCGGCAGCAGCGCCAGCTCAAACGGCGCAATGGCCAAAGGCCAGCGAATGCCAGCTTCGTCGTGATGCTGCTCGATGGCCGCGGCGACAAAGCGGCTAACGCCGATGCCGTAGCAGCCCATCAGCAGATGCTGCGCTTTGCCCTGTTCATCCAGTACGGTGACTCCCATCGACTCAGAGTACTTCGTCCCCAGCTGGAATATGTGCCCCACCTCGATGCCACGGGCCATCGCCAGCGTGCCGGCCCCGTCGGGGCTGGGGTCGCCTGCTTCCACGTTGCGCAGGTCCGCCGTTTCGGTGATCGCCGCGTCGCGCTCCCAGTTGGCGCCCACAAAGTGAAAGCCGTTTTCGTTAGCCCCACAGACGAAGTCCGCCAGCAGCGCGGCGCTGCGATCGGCGATGACCGGCAGCTCCGTGCCCACCGGGCCCAGAAAACCCGGCTCGGCGCCGAACGCTTGTTGGATTTGTGCTTCGGTGGCCATCGCAAAACCTTCGGCAAAGCGCGCGAGCCTGCCGAGCTTGATCTCGTTGAGCTGGTGATCACCGCGCAGCACCAGGATGACCAGCTCACCCTCGCTGTCGGCCACGACCAGCGTTTTGAGACACTGCGCCGCGGCGACATCCAGGTGCTCGGCCACGGCCTGGATCGTGCGCTGGGTTGGTGTGGCGACTTTTTCCAGCGACGCGGTGGCCTGCGGCCGCTCGGTGATCGAGGGCATCGCCTCAGCGGTTTCCACGTTGGCCGCGTACTCGCTGTCGGGACAGTAGGCAATCGCGTCTTCACCCGATTCGGCAATCACCTGAAACTCGTGGGAGTGGCTGCCGCCGATGGCGCCGGAGTCTGCCTGGACGGCCCGATACTCAAGCCCCATGCGCTGGCACATCCGCGAGTAGGCGTCATACATGCGCTGGTAGGTTTCGTCCATGGACGCCTGATCCAGATGAAACGAATAGCCGTCTTTCATGATGAACTCGCGCGCCCGCATCACGCCGAAGCGCGGCCTGATCTCATCCCGAAATTTGGTTTGAATCTGGTAGAAATTGACGGGCAGCTGCTTGTAGCTGCGAATCTCGTCGCGCGCAAACTCGGAGATCACTTCCTCGTGCGTCGGGCCGAAGCAGAACTCTCGCTCGGCCCGGTCCACCATCTTCAGAAGCTGCGGACCGAACACGTCCCAGCGGCCGGACTCTCGCCAGAGTTCCGCAGGCTGCACGGCAGGCATCAGCATCTCCAGCGCCCCGGCCCGGTTCATTTCCTCGCGAACGATGTTTTCGACCTTTCGCAGAACGCGAAAGCCCAGCGGTGTCCACGTGTAGATACCGGATGTCAGACGCCGTATCATCGCGGTCCGAAGCATCAGCTGATGGCTCGCGATCTCCGCATCGGCCGGAGTTTCCTTGACCGTGGTGATGTGAAATTGTGCCGCACGCATGGCCGAACACCTAAATCCAAAGGCGCGAATCTTACCACTGGACATGACACGATACGTGATTGGCGATGTGCAGGGCTGCTTTGGACCGCTGATGCGGCTCCTCAAGCGGCTCAGGTTCGACCCGCAGCGCGATCGCCTCTGGTTTGCCGGAGACCTGGTAAACCGGGGCGGCCAGTCGCTGGAGGTGCTGCGATTTGTGGTCGAGCACCAGTACGCCTGCCGAGCGGTGCTGGGCAATCACGACCTTCACCTTCTCGCCCACGCGGCAGGACTGGTCGATCGCCCGGAGAAAGAGCTGGCGCGGGTAGTCGACGCGCCCGACGCACCGGAGCTGATCGACTGGCTGCGGCGGCAGAAACTGCTCAAGGTCTTTCGTAAACACAGCGTCCTGCTGTCCCATGCCGGGGTGCATCCCGGCTGGTCCGTGTCAAAGGCCCGAGCGCTGGCTGACGAGGTGGAACAGGGCCTGCGAGGTCGCAGCTGGGAAAAACACCTCTCGCGCAGCTACGGCGGCAAGATCGGCTGGCACGGAACGCTTGAGGGCAGCAAACGCCTCAAGGCCATCACCGCCAATCTGACGCGCATGCGATACCTGAGCGGCGACGGTTCTTTCGACTCGGTCAACAAAGGGCCGCCCGGCACGCAGGGCGAGGGGTTGTTTCCGTGGTTTTCCCTTCCGAGCGTCCGCCCAGCACGCTGGCGAGTCCTGTTCGGCCACTGGGCCACGCTGGGATACCTATCCACCCCGCAGGCGGTGTGCCTGGACTCCGGATGCGTGTGGGGCGGTCGCCTGACCGCGGTAAAGCTGAAGGAGCCCGATAAGCCCATTCAGGTCTAGTCCGTTGTCAGTCTTTGGGGGCCGCTACCGGGCGCTCGGCGCAGTTCGCCCGCCACCTCGAGCTCGAGTTTGACCGTGGTGACGTGCCACCCGAGCGAGCCGAGCGACGCGCGCTCCGCCTTGGCGAGCTTGCGGTCCACCAGCCCGGGCAGCGCCTTAAACGCGATTGGCTCCTTCTGCCCCCCGACTACCGCCAGAATGCGGTCGCGCATCAGCTCAAATTTCCAGGCGGGGATCCGGGTCGGCTTCTTGCCCACCGCCGGCGTTCGGCACAACACCTTGTCGTCGACAACCCGCGGCAAATACTCAACGATGGAGAAGCCGTGTTCATGCTTGGGGTCGGGCTGCTGTTCACTCATCGTCCAGCCAGACCAACGTTTCGAGGAGATTCGCGGAAACCAGGTGTCCGCTCGGGCAACCCGCGTGTGGACGTGGGTGATCAGCAGGCGGTTAGCGCGGCGCAGCGTGGCGCGATAGATCTCGCCACCGCCGATTACCATCACCTCGTCGGAGTCCGCCATGGCCAGTGCGTCCGTCAGCGTGGCGGCCAGCACGCAGCCCGGCGGCGCGGCGGTCATCGACCGCGACAAAATCAGATTCTGGCGCCGGGGAAGCGCCTTGCCCACTTCCTCGAACGTGCGGCGCCCCATCAATACCGTTTTTCCGACCGTCGAAGCCTTAAAGTGCTTGAGGTCCTCCGGCAGGTGCCAAGGCAGCCCCCCGTCGATGCCGATGGCGCGCGCCTGGTCCATCGCGGCGATCAGGGTCAGTGTTTTCATGGATTCCTACTCAATGGGTGAAGACGGCCGCTTCAAGGATTTTCTGGTCTGGGAAAAACCTGGTTGCGACCCGCGTCTTTCGCACGATATAGACGCCGATCGGCTTTCGACATCATCTCCGACCAGCCGCAGGTGCCCTGGTTGTCAGCCACCCCGATACTGATCGTGACCTTAAGGCCAGACTCCAGCGCTTCCCAGCTGCAGCGTTCGACGGCAACTCGCAGCTTTTCGCAAGCTCTGACGGAACCGGCTTCGTCGGTGCCGGGCATCACCAGCACAAACTCCTCGCCGCCAAAGCGAGCCAGGACGTCTTCCGTCCGGACTCGATCCAGCAGCAGCTCAACCAGCTGTTTGAGGACCTCATCGCCCACCGTATGGGAATACTGGTCGTTCACCTGCTTAAAGTGATCGAGGTCGAGCACGGCCAGCGAAAGCGCGGTCCCGTGTCGCTCGGCAAAGTTGTATTCCTTACCGAGACAGCTATCCAGGTAGCGGCGGTTGTAGGTGCCGGTTAGCGGATCGCGAATACTCAGCCGCTCAAGCTCCGCCTTCTGTGCCTCCACCTCTTTCAGGGCCTCGGCCAGCTCGACGTTTCGCAGGTGTGACACCGCCCGCTCCATTTGGGCGCGCTCCAGGTCCCGCTGATTGACCATCGACTGAACACGCGCCGTCGCCAGCTCTTCGAGCATATCGGTCTGGACCTGATGGTACTCTCGAAAATGCGTTAGGGCCGCCTCAAAGTCGCCCATCTCTTCCGCGAGCTGGGCCAGTTTTTCGTGAGCCCGTCCCACGCCGGAGCGGGCGTTGACCGCACGAAAGATGCGCAGCGCGGAGTTGAGATTCTCTAGCGCCTGAGTCTGATGGCCCAGGCTCGCCAGGTAGTCGCTGAAGTGCAGCAGAATCTCGGCTTCGCTGCGCGTCTCCTTATCCTGGTGGCAGTGGGCGATCGCGCTGGCGAACCACTCGCCGGCCGCTTCGACGTCCCCTTTAGCCGCCAGCGCTCGCGCGCGTGCCCCTTCGATCCAGCCGAGCATCGCGTTTTCGCCGCTCTGCTCCGCCTGACGCGCTGCCCGCTCGAGTTGCTTCAACGCATCGTCGAAACGTCCCTCGCTCGCCATCGCGTCACCCATGTTGGCCAGCACGCGAGCCTGCAGGCTTCGGTCTGCGGTGTGGTTGGCGAGCGCCAGCGCCTGTTCGTAGTTCTGATAAGCCTGCTGGAGGTCCCCCAGCTCTTCGTGCGCAATGCCGATGTAGTTATGCGCGAAGCCCGTCTTTTCCCGCTGGTCGTGCTCGAGGTGGAGGTTGATCGAGAGGCGCAGTGCGTCGAGCCCGTCGCGGTACAGGCCAAGCTGAACCAGCGCTGCGCCCTCCAGCGCCATCGCCTGCGCGGCGCGGGACGGCTCGATGTCATCCTGGGCAAGAAAACCACGCGCCGACTCGGCGGCCTGCACAAAACGTGCTTCGTCAAAAGCGCTTCGGGCGGCGGCGAGTTTCGGCATAGACGCAATTATGCTGCTAGATGGCTCATCCGTCAGCCTCCGCGAGATCGAGCGCCTGGCGCCCGGTGAGCCGAACGCGCTGCACAATCATTTGCCGAACGACAGCGTGGCACGGAGCCCGCCCCCGTCGCGGCTGGCGACATCGACACTCCATTCGTAGAGTTCGCAGAAGCGCTGCACAATCGCCAGCCCCAGCCCTGAGCCTTTTCCTTTGACCGTGCTGCCGCGATAGTGGCGCGTGAAAACCTTGCGCAGCTCGTCTTCGGCGAGCCCGGGGCCCGTATCTTCGACCACCACCTGATTGTTCACCACGGTAATGTCGACGCTCCCCTGCGGCGTGTATTTGAACGCGTTGCCGATCAGATTGCCCAACGCCACCGCGATGACCGACTCGGGCGCACAAACGAGAAACGAGTTGACCACCTTGATCGAGACTTCCACCGGCTTGCTGCCGATCTGCACCCGCTTGAAGTCGACCACCTCCTCGACAATTCGATCAACGCGGAAGTATTCGCCGGTGGCGCGATCCACCCGTTCTGCTCGAACCAGGTGGAGTAACGCTTCGGTCAGTTCGGTGGTCTGGCGAGCGGCCCTTTCGATTCGGTTGAGGCGGGTGCGCGTCTTTTCATCCACCTCGGGTTGCGCCAACAGCAGCTCGGTGGCGCTTTTGATCACCGCCAGCGGCGTCCGCAGCTCGTGGCTCACGTCCGCATTAAATTCTTTATCCCGCACCACCATCGCCGTGAGACGCTCGGCGTATTCGTCCAGGCCTCGAGCGAGCTGCCCGACCTCATCTTCAGCGTAGTTTGGCGCCAGCGGTTCCGGATGCGTGTCTTGCCCCAAGGTGGAAACGCGGCGCGCTAGATCGGAAACGGGCCGGATTACCCGCTTAGAAGACCAGATTGCCAGCAGCAGCATCAGCAGCGAAAACCCGACCGCAGCGCCCCCAAGAAAACCAAACAGCAGCAGGTTTTCGCGCGGGTCGGGCGTGGTGTCATAAACCACATAGCCCCAGGCCTCCGGCCGCTTGTTGACGGCGATCTTGTAGCGCCTCGTCTCGGTGGCCATCTCGTGGATGCCCGTGGGCAGGCCAACCAGTTCGATCACCCGCTGCCTCAGATCAGAGTCATCGGGCAGCGCCGCTGGCATCGCCTGAAGCGCCAGGTCGCGGCGTCCAATCCAGGCGTAATAGCGAGAGGAAAATCCTGCCGCGCCGCTGTCGCCGCTCAACACCTTGTCGAGCTGATCGTCGAGGTCTCGAACCAACGTCTCGTCGATCAGCGCATTCTCTAGATACTGGCGCATACCCAGCGCAGTCACGGCGAACAGGCCGCTCAGCAGCGTGCCGAACAGCAGAAAGGAGATGATGATCCGAGCGCGTAGCTTACGTCTGAACCGCATCGGGGTGGACCAGCCGATAGCCAATGCCGTGGCGGGTCTGGATCAGCGCCACATCAAAGGGCTTGTCGATGGCAGCTCTCAGGCTGTGAATATGAACGCGCAGGCTGTCGCTGTCCGGCAGCTCTTCGCCCCACACGCGCAGCTCCAGTTCGTGCCGGGACACAACCCGCGGTGAAGCCTCCATCAGCCGCTGCAGCAGCTTGAGACCGGTGGGGTTGAGGTTTATGTCTTTGCCTGCGCGGTTGACCGTCAGGGTGTCCAGATTAAATTCCAGGTCTCCGACGGTCAGGACTCGAGGCTCAACCGCCTTGCCCCGTCGGGCAAGGACCACAAGCCGCGCTTCGAGCTCCTGCAGCTCAAAAGGCTTGACCATGTAGTCGTCAGCACCGGTCTGAAATCCTTCGAGCTTCTGTTCCAGAGCATCGCGCGCGGTCAGCATCAGAATCGGCGTGTTTTTCCGCGCCTCCTCCCGAAGCTTTCGGCAAACGTCCAGCCCGTCCATGCCCGGCAGCATCAGGTCCAGCACAATCGCGTCAAACTCGTTGACCACGGCCAGGTGCAGACCGGTGACGCCGTCACCGGCGAAGTCCACGACATGACCACGGTCTTCCAGATAGTCACCAATATTGGCAGCTATATCTGGATTGTCTTCAATGATCAGTATCTTCATCAGTGCATTTTACCCGGGAGAGTGCATTGGGGAGGAGACCCGCAACTATGGCGCGCTCTTTCAGCCCGTCGCGAACGACGATTGCTCCACCGGGTTTAGCCCCCCGTACTGGCAGTTGGATAAAGTAGTGCGGTATCGTTCTTATTCTTATATAAAGAAAGGGCCCAAGTAGGAGTGCTGACCAAACTCCTTGCTTGAGCCCTTGAGCTACTGCCCCGATTACCGTGACCCGATCTGCCAATCCCAGATCATGGGTCGTGGTTGTTTCGTTAGCGAGTGCAGGATTAGAGTACTAACATTTGTATTAAGAATTGGTTAAACGAAACGTAACTGCTCGTTAACATCTGCATTAATTCGGGGCTTTTCTCCGTTTGGCACTCCGCTCGCCGCTCCCGCTCAACACCCTGCCGACATTTTGTGGTGAGGTTGATGAAATCTCATGACACAAATATCTCGTCACGCTAATATCTTCGCAACTTTGAATATATTAAGGTTTTAAGTCTTGCCGAGCCGCGCGATTATCGCCAAAGAGCTGTCTCAGATACTAAAAACCATCTCTCATCCCGATCGGGTGCGGATCATCGAAGAGCTGCGGGGCGATGAGAAAGATGTCAACACCATTGCGGCGGCGCTGGAACTCACCGCTACCCGGATTTCCCAGCATCTGAGCCTGATGAAAGCCCACCGTATCGTCGATGAACGACGCGAGGGACGGCATCACTACTACCACCTGGTCCAGCCCGAAATTGCTGACTGGATCGTCAACGGTTTGGCCTTTGTCGAAGGCCGCATGTCGGCGATATCCGCCGCAGAAATCAAATCCGCCCGCCAGTTGTGGGGCGCTGTTCCCGTACAGAAATAACGGTTAACCAAAAAAACAAAATTGTAAGGTCGAGGAGAATCATGCCTAAGTTTTCAGCTGGCGTAGTCCGATTAACGAACGAAGTATTTCCCGAGAAACCGGTGCTCTTTGAGCGGCTGGCACCCGGCCAGTCGCCGGGAGCGCTATTCCTTTGCGCCGTCTGCCAGGCTTGGGGAGTAAAAACCCGATGACTACCGACACACAACCATCCGAGCGCACACCCTGGTTTGACTTCAGCAATATGCGGGGTGACGTTTTCGGCGGTATAACCGCGGGCATCGTCGCTCTGCCGCTCGCCCTTGCCTTCGGCGAGGCGTCGGGGGCCGGCCCCATCGCGGGCCTGTGGGGCGCCATTATTGTGGGCTTCTTTGCGTCCCTGTTCGGCGGCACCGGCTCAAACGTCTCGGGACCGACCGGTCCGATGGTCGTGGTCTTCGCCGGCGTGTTTGCCTCGCTGGCCGGCAATCCCGCGCTGGTCTTTGCCGCGGTGGTGTTGGCAGGCCTTCTTCAGATTGCGTTCGGCGTGATGCGCCTGGGCCAGTACATCCGGCTGGTGCCCTACCCGGTAGTGTCCGGCTTCATGAGCGGCATCGGCTGCATCATTATCGCGCTGCAGCTTTCCCGGCTGTTTGGCCACGAGCCGGAAGGCGGCGGCACCGTGCCGGCGCTCATCGCGATCCCCGGGGCCGTCATGGATCCAAACTACAGCGCGCTGATCATCGGCCTGGTGACGCTCGGCGTGATTTTCTTCTGGCCCAAGACGCTGAATAAATTTATTCCCGGCGCGCTGGCCGCCCTGATTATCGGCACGCTGCTGAGCCTGGTGCTCAAGGGCGCTCCGATTCTGGGCGACATCCCCACGGGGCTACCGTCTTTCATCATTCCGTCTTTCACCCAGGACACGTTCCTGATTGTGCTGGAAGCGGCCTTCATCCTGGCTCTGCTGGGGGCAATCGACAGCCTGCTGACCTCCCTGGTCGCGGACAATATGACCCGAACCCGACACAACTCCGACCTGGAGCTGGTCGGTCAGGGCGTAGGCAACACGATCGCTGGCCTGTTTGGCGCCATTCCGGGCGCCGGAGCGACCATGCGGACTGTGGTGAACATCCGCACCGGGGGTCAAACCCGGATTTCCGGCATGTTGCACTCGCTGATCCTGCTGGCGGTCGTGCTCAGTCTGTCGCCGCTCGCCTCACAAATCCCGCACGCCGTGCTCGCCGGCATCCTGATCAAGGTGGGCTATGACATCGTCGACGTCAGCTACCTCAAGCGTGCGCATCAGGGGCCGCGCTGGGACCTGGCGCTGATGGTGCTGGTGCTGGGGCTGACGGTGTTTGTTGACCTGATCACCGCCGTGGCCGTCGGCGTGATTCTCGCCGCGCTGGCGTTCGTTAAGCGGATGGCCGACAAGCAGCTTGAGTCTTTCAAGAGCACCGCCGGCGACATCACCACCCAGGAGGAACAGGAAATCCTGGATCAGGCGAAAGGCAAAATCACGCTGTTCGACTTCGGCGGCCCGTTGAGTTTCGGCGCCGCAGCTGACGTCGGTCACACGGTCCGCGAGCGGGTTCGCGAACACTCGGCCGCGATCGTGCTGGATTTCTCCAGAGTGCCCTTCATGGACGTTTCAGCGGCCAGAGCCGTCGAGACGATTGCCTGCGACGCGAAGGCGGCCCACAAGACGCTCTACGTGACGGGCATGAGTGATGAGGTGAAGCGGGTCATTACCGGCCTGAACGCCGACCACTGCATCCCGGGTGATACTACCCATGCCACCCGCCTGGAGGCACTCAAAGCCGCGCTGGCTGAGGTGACAGGTGCCGGCAGTCCGGATGGCAAGCTAGCCACCGCAGGTCAAACCTGACTCTCGCGCAGAACCCGGTAAACAAGGCCAGGCGCACCGCGCCTGGCTTTTTTTTGACCCATGAAGTCACGCCGACACTCAGCTGGCACAGATATCCAAACCCGAATCACACGACGAGACATCCTCGGGCAGTGCCTAGGGAAAGCGTTGAGAGAGTGGAGCGGGTGATGGGAATCGAACCCACGTCATCAGCTTGGGAAGCTGAGGTTCTACCATTGAACTACACCCGCGAGGCGCGTTCCGGCGAACGCCAACTATAGCGCCGAATCGACGAGCGGTCAGCAGCGCAAGGTTTCACATCGCGCGACCGAACCGATCGCTCGTCAAACCGCTTCGCAGGGCCGGGAGCGCTTCCCACGGCGCAATGCACCACTGATCTTGGTTAGCGCCGTGCAGCCTGGGCAAGCGATTCGCAGAGCGCCACGTTGTCGTTGGTGACGCGCTGAATGGGGATAGCTCCGGCCAAACCCAGCCTCGTCAGGTTATAGGTCATGGTGCCGGCGGCGCAGCCGGAAAACGTCGCCGTGAGAGTGCCCTCGCCCGCGCCGTCGGTCTCTGGCGCAGGCTCGGCGCTGTCAAAGACACCGCCGGTGCTGGAGAAAACCGTCAGCGTTGCCGTGTTGCCCTCGTAAGGGCCCTGAGCCGTCAGCCAGCGCTGCTGAGGGCCGCCCAGAGTGGCGGTGTTGCCGGGCTGCGTCTCGCTATCGAAGGTAAACCACGCCACAAACATTTGCCCGAGATCCGGAAAAACGCTGACCAGGAACCCCTGGCCGCTGGTGGCCGGATTGAACCACGCGTCGTTGAGTCCGGCATTGATCGCAAACGGACTGCCAAGCGGACGGATCACCACCGCGTTGGGCTGGATGAGCCCGCTGGTGCCCGATGCGATGAAGTCGCCAACCAGCGTGCCCGCCGAGGTATAGCGCCGCACCGATGACGTGCCCCCGTTACCGATGAGCAGGTCGCCGCCCGGCAGCTGCGCGATACCCTCAGGCTGGCTAAGGCCGGTGGCAAAGTTGCTGAGAAACGATCCGCCGGCGTCAAACCGGCGGATGGCGCCGCCCTGCCAATCAAGCACCAGCAGATCCCCGCCACCCTCGAACCACACGTTGGTGGGTCCCTGCAAAGTGGCGTTGATCAGCTCACCGAGGTCCGCACCCTGGCTGCTGAACTGACGCACGATGGCTTGATCAAACGAGGCAACGACCAGGTTGTTTTCATCGTCCCAATCCAAGCCGATGCTCTGCGAAACGCCTGTGGTGGTGAAGTCTGGCGCCGGCGTGCCGTCAAGCTGATAGCGTTTTACCCGACCAGAGCCCGTCCACTGCAGCACGTAGAGGAGCCCGTCTGGTCCGATTCTCATTCGGGTCGGACCGCTCGCGTCGATCGCAAACGAATCGATAAATGCGCCGGTTTCAGCGTTGTGCCGGTTGATCAGATTGCTGTTGAGATTGGAGATCAGCACCACACCCTGGTCCTCCAGAAACAGCAGATCCTGGGGCCAAGCAAGGTTCTCATCGGTGAATAGCTCCGGGTTTTCACCGTTCTGATCGAACTTGAGGATCTGCCAGGGCGGACTGCTGAGGCCGCCGGCATCGCTGACGTAGATTTCAAAATCTTGAGCCTGGACGAGCGCTGGCATCACCACAAGGCACGCAAACAGCGTCAGAAAACCGGATCGATAAGTCACCATAATGGACCGGGCAGTCGGGGTATGAGCAACATACCGGCCCCGGGCGGAAGCCGCACGCCGGCGATGAAAAACAGCAACTTTTGCCAAGTCCGCAACGCCCCAAATCTCGAGCTGGCGGTAGAAATGTCGCCGGGTCCAACGCAAAGATCAGGCCCGTGGGCCGGACTTAGCGCTGTTCAGCACGACCACCAGGCACTGATCGTCTGAATTCGGGCAGTCGCGACTGTGGTCATCAACCGCTTCCCGCACCTTGTCGACCAGCCCCTGTGCGCTCCTCTCAGCGGCGCCAAGCGCCGCCAGGAGACGGTGCTCACCGAACTGCTCGTGGCTCAGGCTTCGACACTCAGTCAAGCCATCGGTGTAAAGCACCGCGGCCTCACCTTCCGCAAGCTGCGCTTCCCCGCCGACCACGGCGACGTCGGGGATGATCCCTAGGGGCGGCCCGCCAGCCGAATCCAGACGCGATACGCTGCCGTCGCCTCGCAGCAGCAGCGCCGGACTGTGGCCGGCATTGACGTACATGACCCGTCCCGTTTCCGGGTAAATGCGCAGAAAAAAGACGGTAACAAAAGTACCTCGCCCGAGGCTTTCGACGAACAGGCGATTCACCTTCTCGACGACGTCGACTGTCGGGAGATCCATACCCCGAAAGATCATCATGGCGGTGCGCAGCATCGCCATCACGACTGCGGCACCGGGACCATGACCCGCGACGTCGGCAATCACAAAGCCCAAGGATCCATCCGAAAACGTTCGAAAGTCGTAGTAATCGCCCCCGGCGTAGTCTGAGGGCCGATAGTGAACGGCCACGTCCAGCGCGGGGTGCTGTGGCAGCTGATCCGGCAGAATTGCCTGCTGGGCACCGGCAATCTCATCCAGCTTGACCTCCAGGCGGTCCCGGAGCTCAGAGACCTGGCGAGTCAGCTTGAGCTGGTAAACGCTGCGCGACAGCATGTTGAGTACCGAGATGATGACCCGCAGCTGCATCGCGTCCAGCGACAGGCCGGGCTCGCGAAGCAGAATCAGCCACTCGTTGATCTCTCCCTGCAGATAGACCGGAACCGCCAGCGCGTCCCGGGGGCCGTCGACCCAATCGGCGAGGGCCGGGTCCTGCGATGGGTCAAGGCTCAGGCCGATCTTCGGCTGCCCGCTTTCGATGAGTTTTCCGATCAGTCCACCGCGGGTCACAGGGACAGAGTCCGGGGGTTCATCCCAGCGACAGTTTGCGCGAATGCTGAGCGGCGAATCGCAACCCTTTGCAAGATCCATGCGATCCATGATGCGAAAGGCGCGCTGGTCGCCGGGCACAACGGCGAGGTCCAGAATCTCGCTGACGCCGGCGATCTCGTGAAAGCGCTGGCTGAATCCGTAGACCAACTCCCCTTCGTTTTGTGCCTGACTCATGGCGCGCTGCATGTCCAGCACCAGGCTCAGCGACGGGGTGTCTTCCAGGGATCTGATGTGCATCGGCGGAACCTCCAGCCCGTCGCTGCACGTTAGCGCGGGTTCACAACGCATTCAACGAGGCAATCAATTAGCCAGTCCCGACATGACCGAAGCCAGAAGAATATCTGCCGCGCTTCATGCAAGCCCCACCCCCAGCTCCGCCTCCTGCCAGTTACTGCCTTTGCCTCTGTGAGACACGAATTCGAGTAGGATCGCAGCGCATCCAGGAGTTGCGTTTAGGGGTTTTCGGCGGCCGCGTCGTATATTTCATTATGCGTACCGCTACTTTTACTTTCTTGCTTTGGGTGGGATGGGCACACGTCGCTGCTCAGCCTGCCTTTCAGTGCGGTACCGGGACTGCCGTTGTTGGCAGCAGCGGCACCGTCGCTTGCAATTACCTGGGAACGGGATCTGACGTCGCACTCATACAGATAGATGTCCTGATTCCCAGTCCGTTCATTACCGTAACCCGCTCAGAATGTGCGCTCGGCTTTTCTTGCGGTGGCCGGCTTCCGGCCACCAATCAGCCTGTTCCTATTCTCTATTTTGATCCTGGGCTAAACGTGGCGTCCGACGCAACGCCGGCGTTTCAAATTCGCTTCGACGTAAGCCCGGACGCGCCGCTTGGGTCAGTACCGGTGCAGATTCTCAATGAACTCTACATTTCGACTGAGCAACAGGAAGTAGCGCCCAATGGCTCGGTCAACGGAACGATTGAGGTCGTCGAGGCGCCGGTGCTATTGAGCTCCGGGCCCGTTCAAACACTCCCCGATCCTGTCGGCACGCTCGCATCAGCGACTCGAGTTTTTACCTTGAGGGCCGATAGCGGAACCGTGGACAACATCGTCTGCGGCCTCTCGGGTGACCCCGCCATTGCCGTCGAGGGTCCCGTGCCTAGTCGGCTGCGGAATCTCGAGGAAGCTGAGCTAACAGCCCGTTGCAACAGCCCAACGCCGGGCACCTTCAGCGCGACACACACATGCACCCATCTGGGGCTCAACTCACCCACCACAACAGAAATCACCTGTAATGTGAGCGCCGTCGCCCCGAGCCCCAGTCCGGCGCCGGAAACTGAGCTGTCTCTTTCTTTTGCGCCATTGGACTCGCGCAGAGTGGACAGCAAAGAGATTGTTATCAGCAACGAGGCCGACAACGCCTCGGTCTTCGACGTAGCGTGTGAGTTCATCGACGACGGTGGCGGGGTGTTCTCGTCACCCAGCCTCGCGAGAACCAACATTTCCAGGGTGCGGCCGTTCCAGCTGCAGATTCAAGCTGCGGCGGCACCGACCGGGCCCGCTGTCGGCCGGATGATCTGTCGATACTCGAACGGGACTGCGGGATCCTTTTCGATCAGCCTTTCCCTGGCCCGCTCGGTTCCGAGCACCGGGCCCTTCAGCCTTGGACTGCTGGCTTTACTGATTCTGGTACTAGGATTGAGGACTAAGCGATCCCAAGCGACGTGAGGACAGTCTCTCCTCGCTTCCCCAAGCCGCTTGATCGGCGGAACCTTAGTACTGAAAGTGCTTGATTTTCTCGCCGGTTTTGCCGATGTCCGTCATCGACTCGATGCCGAGGTTCAGATGCATGTCCACCCAGTTCTGGGTCACCGCACGATCTGACTCTTCGGTCTTCACGCCGTCCGGCGTGGTTGGGACGTCCGACACCAGCAGCAGCGCGCCGCGGGAGATTTCGTTCTTGTGGCCGACAATAAACAGGGTGGCCGTCTCCATGTCGATACCGATACAGGTCATCTGCCGCAGCCGCTCGTGGAACCCATCGTCGTGCTCCCAAACGCGCCGGTTGGTGGTGTAGATCACGCCGGTTCGGTAATCCAGGCCGTGAGCCCGCAGCTTCTCCGATACAAACTTGTGGAGTTTGAACGACGGCAGAGCGGGTACCATCGGGTCGAGGTAGTCATCGCTGGTACCCTCCCCGCGGATCGCGGCGATCGGCAGGATGAAATGACCGATTTCCGTGGACTTCTTAAGCCCGCCGCATTTCCCGAGGAACAGCACACCTTTCGGATGGATCGCCGTCAGCAGATCCATCATGGTCGCCGCATTGGGCGACCCCATACCGAAGTTGATAATCGTCAGGCCGTCAGCGTTGGTTGCCGCCTGCATCGGCCGCCCCTCGCCATAGAGCTCGCAGCTGAAGCGCTCGCAGAAGGTGGTGACGTAGTTGGAGAAGTTGGTCAGCAGCACCCAGTCGCCAAATTTATCCAGGGGCATGGAGGTGTAACGAGGGAGCCAGTTGCGGGTAATGTCGAGTTTGTTGATCACGAGTCGTTCCAAAATTCTGGCGTATTGTAACGCAGAGCTTTCAGCCTACGGCGGCGGCGTTACAATAGCCGGTGTCCTGTTTGGAGAGTTCGTTGCATTTCAGCGCGTGTCCACAAGGCCCTGGAGTTAGGCGCGAGCCGCCGGCCAGGGTGGTTCCCTGGCCAAGGCTCGCAACGCCGCTCCAGGCCTTGTGGTGCGCGCCCGAAGGGAGCCCCCTTGGGCACCAATAACCGCGTTGCATCGCTTGCCAAGGGCTACGGCCATTGCCGGCGCGATGCGCCTTGTTCTTGGCGCCCAACGGGGCTCTGAAACACAACGAACTCTCCAAACAGGACACTTTTCACAGCGCTGCCGGCAGGAATCCTGGATCGGCAAGCCCCGATAAGAAGCACCACCGACACATGAGGAAGGCAGCAGAACGACCCGCAATTCCGGCGCCCGGCGGCAGCGATACGGGCGGCCGACGCACGGTCCGAAGCTTTGTTCTGCGGGGGCGCACCACCGAAGCGCAGGAACACGCGCTGACAACACACTGGGAGACCTACGGCCTTGAGCCCGAGGCCGGAGAGCCGCTGGGCCTGCTGGCGCCACCTACCTCACCGACCATCATGGAAATCGGCATCGGCAACGGCGAAGCGCTGGTGGCCATGGCTTCCGAAGATCCTGAGTCCCTGTATCTCGGTGTTGAGGTTCATCGGCCCGGTCTTGGCTCGGCGCTGATCGACATCAAAACGCGCGGCTTGGACAACGTGCGTCTGCTTTGCCACGACGCCTGCGATCTGCTAGCTCACCACGTGCCGGCCGGCAGCCTCGCCGGGGTGAGACTGTATTTCCCGGATCCCTGGCCCAAAACCCGGCACCATAAACGCCGTATCGTCCAGCACGACTTCGTCAGCCACGTTGCCCGGGCGCTGGCGCCCGGCGGGTTGTTTCACCTGGCCACCGATTGGCAGCCTTACGCTGAACACATGGCGGCGGTCATCGAGCCCTCGCCCGAGCTGCAAAACCTTGCCGGGCCGGGGCAACCGTCTCCGCGGCCCGCCTGGCGGCCCGAGACGCGCTTTGAAAAACGCGGCCTGAAGCTGGGCCACCAGGTCACCGACCTGATCTATCAGCGCCGCTGATCGATGGGCGGCGACCTTGTCCTAACCACCGAAATGATCCAGGTCCTGGCGGTGCTGGGCGTCACGGTCGTCCTGTTTGTGCTGGAAATCCTGCGGGTGGACGTGGTTGCCCTTTGCGCATTGGTTGCGATCGGTCTGCTGGGGCTGCTGCCCCCGGATCAGCTCTTCGCCGGGTTTGCGAGTAATGCCGTGATCTCCATTATTGCGGTGATGATCATCGGGACCGGGCTCGACCGTACCGGCGTGATGGCGGTCGTGGCGTCGATGATCCTGCGGCTTGGCGGCCGCACGGAAACCCGGATCATCCCGCTGGTTTCCGGCACCGTGGGAGTGATCTCCGGCTTCATGCAGAACGTTGGCGCCACCGCCCTGTTCCTGCCCGTGATCAGCCGCATTGCGAGCCGCAGCCAGATCAGCCTGAGCCGCCTGCTGATGCCCATGGGGTTCTGCGCGATCCTCGGCGGCACGCTGACGATGGTCGGATCATCCCCGCTCATCCTGCTCAACGACCTGATCCAGAACTCCAATCGCAACCTCCCGCCGGGGGCCGATACCGTCACGACGTTCCACCTGTTTTCGGTCACGCCGATCGGGCTGATCCTGCTCGCCGCCGGAATCCTGTTCTTTCTGCTGTTCGGCCGTTTCCTTCTGCCGGCCAGTCAGGTGCTCGAAAAGACCCGGCCCGGCCGAACCCGCAGCTATTTCGCCAAGCTTTACGGCGTCAAGGGGGACGTCTACGAGCTGCTGGTGACGTCCGAGAGCCCGCTGGTTGGCCTGACCATCGGCGAAGCGGAGGTTCTCGAGGGCGCGCCGTCGCTGGTGGCGATTCGCAACGGCGATGATCAACACCTGGCACCAGCCTCCGAGGAGATGATCTGGGTTGGAACGGTGCTGGGCGCCATGGGAGAGCGCGAGCAGATCGGCGAGTTTGCGGAGGCGAACGAGCTGGTGGTCCGCCCGCGCCTGGTCAGTTTCGGCGCCCTGCTCAATCCCTCGCGGGCGGGCATTGCGGAGAGCGTGATCACCCCCGGTTCACCGCTGGTGGGCAAGACCGTCCAGGAGGTGCGCTTTCGCAAAGCCTATGGCTTTAGCGTCCTGGCGCTGCAGCGGGCCGACGAGGTGCATCGCCAGGGGCTGCGCAGCCTCCCCCTGCAGGTCGGGGACACGTTGATCATGCACGGCACCTGGCGCGACCTGGGTCGGGCCAGCGGCGAGCGCGACTTTGTGGTGGTCACGGACCTGCCCAAGGAGGAGCAGCGGCCGCACAAGGTGGGCTGGGCGCTGGCTTTCTTCCTGCTCTCGATGGGCCTGATCGTCTTTTCCGACTTCAGGCTGTCCGTCTGCCTGCTCGTCGGTGCCGTCGGCATGGTGGTGACCCAGGTGCTGAGCATGGACGAGGCCTACGCATCGGTGAGCTGGAAAACCGTGTTTCTACTGGCCAGCTTAATTCCCCTGGGCCTGGCGATGGACACCACCGGAACCGCCGCATGGATGGCCCAGCAGGCGTTGGCCTTTCTGGGTGATGTGCCCGTGCTGGTGCTGCAGATCCTGCTGGCGACGATGACCACGTTTTTTACGCTCGTGATGTCAAATGTTGGCGCCACAGCCCTGCTGGTGCCACTGGCGATCAACGTAGCGCTGGCCGTCGGTGCCGATCCGGCGGTGTTTGCCCTGATTGTGGCAATCTCGGCGTCCAACGCGTTTCTGATCCCAACCCATCAGGTGAGCGCGCTGATCATGAGCCCCGGGGGCTATCGAGTGACGGATTTTTTGAAGACGGGTGGCCTGATGACAATCGTGTTTCTGCTGGTGTCGATCCCGGCCATCAACTGGGTTTACGGCTGATCAGGACTGATCGGGCGGCTGGTCAACCACCTCATACTCCCCCTCAAGCACGTCGGCACGATGTCCAGGCCGACCGCGAGTCCCGCCAGCGGCTGAGCCACGGCCTGCGCGCGTGTAACCAGCCTGCGGCTGGCCGCGGCGGCCGAGCCACCAGCGACGGACCGTCAGGACCGCCGCGACGGCCGCGCCGACGGCCAGCAGCGCCAGCGCCACAAAAATCCCGACAAAAAAGGTGAGCGCTGCCATTCCGAGGCCAAGAATCCCTGCAACAACACCACCGGCCGTGGTTTTTGGCGTCATCTGGGGTTGGAATTTGTAAACCGGCATACCCTTATTGTTGGGCCACGCGCGCGCTTGCACAACCCCGGACTAATGGCAGGGGTTCCCGCCGCATCGTCCCCGGGCGACCGCTTTGCTGAAGTTTCCGCCCGCGAGCATCGCAAGTTCATCGCCACGACCCCGCCATTTTTGAGCCATTTTCGGCGGTCAGGCTAGCCTGATGAAAACACACGCCAATCTCTCCTCTCGCCGCCGGCGATCCCGAATCCGACTGTTGTTACGCGTCGCCGCAGTGCTGGCGCTGGCGGTGACCTCCGCCGCATCAGCGGCGCTGCTGATGGTCAGGCCTCAGCCCAGCATCGACTTCGCCCCGGGGCAAACGCTGCAATGGCATGAACCCGCTGAGCTACCCGCCTGGGCAAAAGCAGCGCTTGATGAACACATCAAACAATCGAACTACCAGATTCAGGTTGCGCTCGCCGAGCTAAACCGGGATCGGCAGCCAGAGATCCTCGTGGCGGCGGCGGCCAGACGCTACGACGTGTTTATCCCGGATACGCCGCTGCGGATCATCCGTCTGGACCAGGGGGCGTGGAGGATCAGCGAGTCTGAGTTCAACTGCCGGCCGCAAAGGCTGGGGAGTTTTGTCACCGACGGGTATTGGGATCTGGATTGCTCCCATGGCGGCGAACGCCGGGTTCTGCGCTGGGTCGGTGATCGCTACGCGGACGCGCGCACTTTTCGACACCCTCGGCTGGGAGCCACCCGACAAGGCTAGTCCGATTGCAGTATGATCGATGCCCTGTGCGCTGCGCTGCTGGCTGCAGGGGAGGTAGGCGGCAGCACTACGCAAACGTTTTCCAAGGAGCGTTGGCGTGTCGAATCATCAACTGCATCGCAGTACCCGCACCCTCGCCGACGGCGAGATCTTGTTTCGAGAGGGGGACGAAGCGGACTGCGCCTACATTATTGAAGAAGGCGGACTTCAGATTTCCACAAACTCTGAAGGAACGCCGGTCATCCTGACCCAGCTCAAGCCGGGCGATATCGTCGGCGAAATGGGCGTCATCGACAGCGCTCCCCGCACGGCAACCGCCACTGCGGCGGGCCCAACTCACCTAATGGTCGTCACTCGCGACCAGTTGACCGACCGGATTTCGCAGGCTGACCCGATTTTGAAGCTGCTGGTCAAGATCCTGCTCGATCGCTACCGCAGCGGGCTCAACAAGGTCAAAGGCGAAGGCGGCCTGCTGGCGGGGCCGGACGAGCTGATCGCCGAAGACGTGGTGGGCGAATATATCCGCCACGGGATCGACAAGATTCGGCTGGAGGCGGAGCTGAAGAAAGCCCTGAAGGAGCAGCAGCTGAACGTCTTTTACCAGCCGCTGCTCGGCTGTGAAACCGCACGGATTGCAGGCTTCGAGGCGCTGACACGGTGGGAGCATCCCAAGCGGGGCCCGATTTCGCCGGCGCTGTTTATCACGCTGGCCGAAGAGACGGGGTTGATTGTTCCCGTGGGTCTGTACGTCTTCGATTCAGCGTGCCGACAGCTGGCCGCCTTTCAGCAGGCCCCTGGCTACGGCGCCGGCGCCCTGTTTATGAGCATCAACGTTTCTGCCAAACAAATTGCGGATAAAGACTTCATCACGCAGGCCGCTGAGATCACCGACCGTTATCAGCTGAACCGGTCTGACATTAAGCTTGAGATTACCGAGAGCCTCGCGGTCGACATGGAGGCCACCGACGTGTGGATCGACCGTGCCCACGAACTCGGCTTTCAGGTGTCACTGGACGACTTTGGGACCGGCTATTCCTCGCTGGCGACGCTGTACCAGCTGGACGTCGACTACGCCAAGATCGATCAGGCCTTTGTGCGTCCGCTGGATACCGAACCTCGAAGCCGCGAGCTGCTCCGCGGCATCGTCGCCCTCATGCGGGCACTCAAGCTAAAGATTGTGGTCGAGGGCGTGGAGACGGCGAGTGAACTGGAATACATCACCGCGCTAGGCTGTAACCTTGCGCAGGGGTACCTCATCGGAAAGTCTCTCTGCCCCGAGGATGCCGCAGAGCTACTGCGCAACCCGGATCCGCTGACCTTCAGCGCCTAACCCGCGCCGGGCTGCGGAGGCCGTCAGGATTCGCTATTTTCGGCGGCGGTGCCCTTTTCGTTCGCGGCCCGGACTTTCTCGTGAATGGCGTCCAGCGACTCGTCAATCTTCTGTTTTGCGGTAGCCGTCATGCCGCCCTGCTCAACCTGTTGCTTGAGTCGATCTTCCAGCGAAGTGAACAGGTCGTCGATTCCCGGCTGACCGGAGCGACTGCCAAACAGATTGATCCAAACCTCGGTTTCCCGGCCAAAGGCGAGCACGCGGTCGAACAGCCGGCGCGGTGTTGCCGGCTCAAACAGCAGGCCGATCAGAGCCGCGACCAGGCTGATGGGACTCATCAGCAGATCTCTTAAGCCATCGACAAAGAGTTTTGCCTGAAATCGCAGGACGTCAGCGGCCAGCTGCCACCGGGATTCGTTCGGGCTTTCCTGCGGTTCGGAGGGACTGGGTTCCATGCTCACAAAGGTCGGTCGTCAAAGCCTCTATGATAAATCAAAGACACTTTCTAACTTATGATTTTCTAACGCAAAATCGGGTAATATCGGGATCTTGTCTGGTTATGGCTGGCGAGAACTGCCGTTCGCATGATTCGGAATGTGCCACTGCTGGTTCGCAGCGACCTTCAGACGCCCCTCGCCCGGGCTGCCTTTGACGGAAATCTGCGGGAGCTCAAGAACCTCGTCGCTCGCGAGGGCGAGTTGCGGGAAGACCCGCAGCAGATCCCCGCGCTGGTCGCGCTGGCGGCCGGCAACAGCAGCGAAAGGCTGCAGATTGCCAAGTGGCTCCTGGAGCAGGGTGCTGACGCTGACGCCACAGCGCCCAATGGCGACAGCGCCGCTCACTTTGCCTCGCAGCTAGGCGACACGCAGATCCTTGGGCTGCTCTCCACCCACCGAGCCAACCTCAATCTTGAAAACCAGCAGGGCAAAACGCCGCTGGCGACCGCCGCCGGCGCCGGCATGTGGCCAGCCCTGGAGCTGTTGCTCGGTCACGACGTGGCCGTCAATCCAGCCCGCGGCGCAGCGCCGCTGGCCGAAGCCGCGCTGCTGGCGCGAGACGACCCTGCCGGCGTTGAACTCCTGCTGCGACACAAGGCGGACGTCAACCACCGCGGCAAACTGGGCCGCACGGCGCTGATGGGCGCCGCCCTGCGGGGCAATGCACAGATTGCTGACGCCCTGCTCGCCGCCGGCGCAGACGTGAACGCCCGCGACGATTTTGGCAATACCGCCCTGATGGAAGCCGCACGCTCCGGCGCCAATGGCGTGCTGGAGCGGCTCGTGTTCTGGAATCCCGAAACCGAGCATCGGGACAAGCCGGGGCGCACCGCGCTGCTGGTGGCGGTCAGCTCCACCCGAGCGGACGCTGAGACCATCCGCCTGCTGATGGCCATGGGCGCGGAGCCCGACGTGAGCAACCGCGAAGGCCGGAAGGCCGGAGACCTCGCCGCGGCAGCCGGGCGCTGGCGCATCGCTGACGCGCTGGGGACCCGCAACGCGCCGGCGCCGGTCGCTGAGCCTGCGGCAGCCACCGATGGCCTGACCGCCGCGGAAAACGTGATCGATCTCAAGCAGTTTGAGACGCCCGAAGACCGCGATTGGGCGGAGCGACAGCTCAACCCCCGAAGCCGCACGCAGCTCGAGTCGGCCACGCTGGTGATGCCGGC
This sequence comes from Pseudomonadota bacterium, assembly GCA_038747195.1. GTDB lineage: Bacteria > Pseudomonadota > Gammaproteobacteria > Xanthomonadales > SZUA-38 > JANQOZ01. Next base: position 61,793 of record JBCDKA010000001.1, on the reverse strand, counting down.
GATCAAGCTCGACGAAGCGGAAGCGGGCACCGAGCCGGATGCAAAGGTCGACCAGGCCGAGGAGTCGGCGAGTCAGCGCGAAGCTGAGCAAGTCACCGCTGAAGCCGCTGCCCCCGCTGCTGACGCGGACTCCGAGCAGCCGCCGGTCGCCGAACCGGTATCGGAGGCTGTAACGGCCGACGACACGGGGCAGGCCAACGCGCCGTCGGAAAGTGCGGAGACAGACGAGCCTGCTCACGAGGTCGCCAATCAGAGCGAGCCCCACGCGGCTGAGACCGAAGCTGAAGCTGGCAGCGATGAGCACACTGAACTCGCTGTCGCTGAAGCCTCGTCGGACGAGGTGGAAGCATCAAACGCAGAGCAGACACCCGACGCGGCGCCGGTTGCTGAGGTGTCCGAGACGTCTACCGATGCGACCAAGCTTAGTGACGGGGTGATGACCTCCGAAGAGGCACCCGAAGCCGAGGCGACTTTGGAGGTCGAAGCTCAGGAACAACCGGCGGCAGACACAGCCGCCGATGATGGTGTGGCAAAAGAGGCGGCGAGCGAACCCGATGATTCGCCGGAAACCGAGGAGCGGACCGAAGTAGAGCTCCACCCTGCCCCCGACACGGACGCCGGGTCGGCCGCCGAATCACCGATCACCGACGAGTCCTTAGAAGAGCCCGTTCCGGCAGCCGCCGCGTTCGAACAGGATGTCAGTGAGGCAACCGGGCAGCTTTCTGGGACGCCCGAAGCGGTGAGCGCCAGCTTCACGCCGCCGCCAGCTTTTGAGCTGGTGCCGGAGGATCTTCCAGTCCCAGGAGCCGCCAACGGCGAAGCGCTGGAGAACGCGGCAGCAACGGCGAGCGACGACGACACTGCCATCCACGAAGAAGCTGAAAAAAGCCCAGCCACAGCAGCGGTTGATGCGGACACGGCGGAGGTTTTCCCGGATCTTGCGGCGCTCGGGGAAGACCCTACCGCCGCTTTGATCAGCGCCGTCGATATCGATCTTGGCCTTGAGGCCGAGAACAGCCTGGCGGCTGACCCACAGACCGGAGAAATTGCGCTCAGCATCGTCAGCCTGGAACCCGAAGAACCGGATATGCCGGCGACCGCGGACGGCGAGGCGGCTGACGCCATGGTGCTTACGGACGTGGTGGACCTGAGTGACGGTGTCGGTGAGGTCGATGCGGAAGATCTCGGCACCGGCGGCGCGGTTGGGCTCAGTGAAGCTCAGCAGCGCGAGCAGGAAGAGGCGGGCTATGCGGGCCTGATGGACGCGGCGCTGGTGGATGATACGGAGCAGATGAAGGCCGTGCTGCTCAGCCAACCCGAGGCGCCCGCATGGTGGCTGTCGTCAGCGTTTCTGAATTCGGTTGCCGCCGGGCGGGCGATGGCACCGCGCTGGCTGCTCGAAAACGGACTGGGCGCAAACGCCCTGTCGCGCACCGGCGATTCCCTGCTGAGCTGTGTTCTGCAGCAGGCCCCGACGCCGGTGGATATCGTGGAACTCCTGCTGTCGCGCGGCGCGCAGGTAGAGTCCGGTGGACAGCAGCTGATCTGGGTCGCCGGCTTCGCTGATGCTCAACATGAGCAGCCTTCGGGTGTCGACGACACCCACGAGCAGCAGCTCGCGGAGCTGGCCGGTAAGCTGATTGGTGACGGCGCGGTGGTGGACGAGCAAGACGCTCTGGGGCGGACCGCACTGCACTGGGCGGCAACGCATCGCGACAAGCGATTCGTCAACGAGCTGCTGGCCGCCGGGGCTGACGCCAACGCCCAGGACGAAGGCGGCAACACAGCGCTGATGCTGGCGCTTGAGGTTGAACGGCCGGCACAGCTGGGCGTGCTGCGAGCGCTGCTGCAGGCCGGCGCAGATCCTAAGCAGGCGAATAGCGAAGGCGTTTCGCCGCTTGGGCTGGCCATGAAAAATGACGACGCCACACTGCAAAACATGCTCATGCGGGGCAGCCGAGCGGAAGCGGCTGAACGGCCCGCGGAGCCGACACCGGGGCAGCTTGTGCGGGCCGCCAGCGAAGGAAACCTTGGGCGCGTGAAGCGCCTTCTGGCCCAGGGACACAACGTCAACGAACGCGACAGCGAGCTGTGCTCACCGCTGCTGCGGGCCAGCGGCGCCGGTCATCCCAACGTTGTGGGCGCGCTTTTGGCCGCCGGAGCTGACGGTAATCTGCCGGCGGCGAACGGCACCACCCCGCTGGGAACAGCTGTGCTGGGCGGTCACCGAGAGGTGGTGCGTTTGCTGGTGGACCGCGGCGTCGATGTCAATCAGCGTCAGCAGTTTGGCGTAACACCGCTGATGCTGGCGGCCGCGCGCTGGCAGCCGAGAATGATCAAGCTGCTGCTAAGCCTGGGCGCGGACGTTCGTCAGCGCGACGAAACGCAGTCCACGGTGCTGATGGCGGCGGTGCAGAACGCGCTGCACAGCACCGACGTGGAAAACGGCAGCAAAACAATCGAGGCGTTACTCGCCGCCGGGGCGGAGGTCAACGCCACCAACGACGAGGGCCAGACGGCGCTGATGCTGCTGCTGGGCGTGCGGGCACGAGAGGATGACAGCCTCCAGATCAAAGCTATCACGCCCCTGACCCGCCTGCTCATCGGGCGGGAAGCCGCTCTCGATAGCCAGGACCTGACCGGCTGGTCGGCGCTGCACGCAGCGGCGGCGCGTGGCCTGCTGGGCCCTGTCCAGGAACTTCTTGCGGCTGGCGCCAATAAGCGCCTGCGAGATATCAACGGCCTGTCTGCCTGCGATCTGGCTATGGACGCCAGCCACGATCAGCTGGTCGATCTGTTTCTTGCCTCCTGATCTGCTTGCGGCCATCTGCCGCAGCCTCGGAAAAAGCGCCTCCGACATCGCCGTAACTCGCCCCATCAGCGGCGGCGACATCAACTCGGCGGTCGAACTGCGACTCGGCGAACGAAGCGTCTTCGTGAAATATGGCGGCGTCGACTCCGACGCCTTCGCCGCGGAGGCGGAAGGCCTGCAGGCGCTCGCCGCGGCCGACAGCGGGCTGGTAGTTCCGGAACCCATCGCTTACGGCGAAACCGGCGGCTGCAGCTTTCTCGTGCTGGAGATGCTGAGACTCACGCCCAAATCTACACGCAGCGATGCCGAGCTGGGCGTCGGCCTCGCCAGCCTGCACGAGATTCGGCAACGCGGCTTCGGCTGGCATCGGGACAACCGGATTGGCGCCACCCGCCAGCCCAACCCACAGACCGAAGACTGGCAAACGTTTTTTGGCGAGCACCGTCTGGCTCATCAGGCTCGGCTCCTGGGAAACCGGGCGGTGACCGACAGCGTAAATCGGCTGCGCGGCGGGATGTCGGCGCTGTTTGCCGATTTTCAGGCGTTTCCGAGTCTCCTGCACGGTGACCTGTGGGGTGGCAACTACGCCGCGTGCGGCGAACGCGCCGCCATCTTCGACCCGGCTTGCTACTTCGGCTGCCGCGAGAGCGATCTGGCGATGACGGAGCTGTTCGGCGGCTTTGGTCCGGCCTTTTATGCGGCTTACGAAGACCGCCTTCCGCTGGACCCCGGATACCCTCGCCGGCGTGGCCTTTATCAGCTCTACCACGTACTCAATCACGCGAATTTATTCGGCGGAGCCTACGTGCCGCAGGCTCAGGAAAGGCTCGCCGGACTGATCCAATCATTGGACGGTTGATCCGCTCGGCAATTGAATTTACATTGAGGTAACGCGGCATGGTGTCAGGCGTCATGACTGATCTTCGACTGGAAGTTCTGCGTACCGATGTGGCGGGTATGCCCATCGAGTGGATCGACTATCAGCAGGCGGCCAAGTACCTGGCCCTCGACCTGGTGGTCTACTCCCTCGGCTCCCGTCTCTATCGCATTCACGGCGGTATCTGCGCCAAGTCTGGCCTGCGAAGCTTTGTCGACGTCAATGCCATCGTGGCAACCCGAGGCGTCCACGCAGACACCGGACACCGCCGCCCAAACTACGTTCCGCCGCTAACCAACCGCGCGCTGTTTCGACGCGACTCCAACGTTTGCCTTTACTGCGGACAGCGATTCAGCGCCCGTGACCTGTCGCGCGATCACGTGACGCCGCTGTGCCAGGGCGGCCAGGATCATTGGCAAAACGTGGTAACAGCCTGCAAACGCTGCAATAACCGAAAAGCGGGCCGCACGCCTGAGGGCGCCGGCATGGAGCTGCTGGCCATCCCCTTCGCGCCGACTCATGCCGAGTACGTCTATCTGCAGGGCAAGCGAATTTTGGCTGACCAGATGGAGTTTTTGCTGGCGCATTTTCCCCGCAACAGCCAGCTGCTGGAGCGGCAGCGACGGGCAGAGAGCGCCCAGGCGGGCACCTGTCACAGCGGCGGCTGAGCGCTTGGTCCCGGCTTCGCTGAGTTATGTCTGAGCTTTTTCTGGTCGACGCGAGCGTCTACGTTTTTCGCGCCTATTTCGGCATGTCTCACGAGATGACGGACAGCGAGGGCAATCCCAGCAACGCCGTCTACGGTTTCACCGGGTTCCTGTGTTCGCTGCTGGAGCAGGCCAACCCCAGCCATATCGCAATCGCCTTCGACGAGAGCCTGGAAACCTCGTTTCGCAACGACATCGATCCGCAGTACAAAGCCAACCGGGACCCAGCGCCGCTGGAGCTGAAGCGTCAGTTCGCCCACTGCCGGGCGGTGGCTGAGGCGATGGGAATGGAGTGTTTCTCGGACGACCGCTATGAAGCAGACGATTTGATCGGAACCCTTACGCGATTGCCGGAGATGGCCGAGCACCACCATATGATCGTGACCAGTGACAAAGATCTGGCGCAGCTGCTGCGGCCGCAGGATCAGCTGTGGGATTTCGCGCGCAACCTGCGAACCAGCTACGAGGGTGTCAAAGAGAAATTTGGCGTGATGCCGGAACAGATCGCTGACTACCTGGCGCTCACAGGCGACTCCGTGGACAACATCAAAGGGGTGCCGGGGATCGGGCCCAAAGCCGCCAGCGCGCTGCTCAGCCACTTTGGCACGCTGGACGAAGCGCTGGAGCGCGCGTCAGAGGTGGAGTTCCTGTCGGTACGCGGGGCGAAGAGCCTCTCAGCCAAGCTGAAAACCTACGCGGAGGACGCCCGGCTTGCTCGCCGCCTGACGGGTATTCACTGCGAGGCGCCCATCCCGTCGCCCACACCCTCGCTGACGCTCGGATCCGTGGATATGGGTGCAGTCAATGACCTGTTTGATTACCTGAACTTCGGCGGCACGCTGCGCCAGCGGGTCGGAAACCTCGCCGCCTGATCGCGCCGGGCAACCGCAAAACGGTCTTCCCAGCGCTTAGCTACAGTGCTTTTGTCGTATTGGGGCCCACGGACATATCGACGTTGGCGTCCACGGTAACGATCATCTGGGGCTTCAGCGCGTCTGCGTCGATCGGCTTGCCGGTTGCGTTGTCGTAGAGCGGCGCGTTGCCGTTGGCGATCAGATGGAATGAGTCGCCGACCACAATCCCTTCGCTGGGAACCAGAAACGAGGGGTGGTTAACCAGCAGCGGGACCGCCGCACTGACGGCATTCCCTTCGTCGTTCAGCGCAACCCTCAGCGCCCGGTGCGGGAAGTTGCCGTTCTGGATCGCAATGAGTCCGTCGCGGTGCCAGCTCAAGCCGTCGATTCCACCCATATTGACCTGGGCCGGCACCCGGACCTGGAACGCCTGCTGCGTCTTCAGATCAACGCCAAACAGTCCCAGCTCGTAATCGGAGAAATACAGAGTCTTAGCATCCGGTGATACCGCCAGTCCCCGGACGCTGGTGAATCCTGGGGCGGTGAAAATCCGGCTCATCTGCTCGCGCTCAACGTCGACCTGGTACACCTCGGGTCGCCCGGCGTTAGCTGCATAGACCTTGCCGTCCGACGCGACCGTTAAGTTGACCAGCTTGTTGCCAGGATCACGCTTCGGCAGATCGAAGCGGCGGCGGATTTGGCCGCTGTCGAGATCAAACTGAAAGATGCCTGAGTAGCCCGCGTCCTGAAAGCGAATCCCCTGGTAATGCGGCGCCGCAGCCGAGCTGACCCAGAGGGAACGGCTGTTCGGATCGACCGCTATGTCGAAAACCCCGAGGAGACCGTTTTCCGGCGTGGCCTTAACCAGCTGTGTGAGTTCCCCGCCCTTACCCAGCAGAAAGACCGCCCCTTGGGTGATGCTGCCAACCAGCAGCTGATCACGCTTCGGATCGTAGGCGAGACCGTCCGCCAGCAGGCCAGCCTGCTGCAGCGTTTCGGTGCCAGCGAGCTCACCTTCGGTGTTCGCATTCTTTTTCAGTCCGTCCGCCAGAAAATCGTAGACTTCGGTCCCGCGAACGTTTGCCATGTCTTCGTCCACGGTCAGATCAAATGAGAGACCCTGGTTATTGAGATACAGCAGCGTGTTGTAGGCCTCGCTCTTCTTGTTTTGCAGGGCAAAGGCTTTGGCCAGCAGGTAGCCGTAGGTCCCAACCTGGGGGCGCAGGCGAACCAGGCGTGTCGCCGCTTGCTCCATGGTGGGCAGATCTCCGGCTTTCTGCGCCTCGAAAATCGCCATCAGCAGGCGCTGCGGATTGTTCTCGCGTTCGATATCGCCCTTCGACGCTTTGTCTTCCTGCGCCACCACGGCCAGCGCCGCAAGCAGGCAAAAAACCAGACTGGTGCCGGCAGACGCACGGCGTAACAGGTTGGGGCTGACCATCAGGGAATTTTCCTCAAAATATACTGGCGGCGCGGGAACGGCCGGCTGTCGGTGCAGTTGAGGGCGAATCAGACCATAATCAACGGTCTAATTGCCAGCATATGCAGCCCGCGCACCCCTCTATGACCGAACTATACCGCGGCAAGTTCCTCGGACTTCACCAAACCGGCACCTGGGAATACTGCAGCCGAACCAATGCCCACGCCGTCGTGGTGGTGGTAGCCCTGAACGACCGCCATGAATTTGTCTTGACCGAACAATTTCGCCCTCCGCTAGGCTGTTCCGTCATCGAATTTCCGGCCGGCCTGGCCGGCGATGAGCCAGGTCTAAGTGATGAGCCGCTCGCCGAAGCGGCGGCTCGTGAGCTAGAGGAGGAGGTGGGGTATCGGGCGCAGTCGATGACAGCGCTGACCTCAGGCCCGACGTCTGCCGGACTCACTGACGAGGTGATCCATTTTTTTCAGGCTAACAATCCAGAGCGGGTCGGGGCCGGCGGCGGCGTTGGCGGAGAAAACATCATCGTGCACCACGTTCACCGCACTGAGATTCACGGCTGGCTTGAGGACCAGCAGCGTCGAGGTCTGATGGTGGATCCGAAGGTTTATGCTGGACTGTACTTCGTCATGAGATGAGCCGAAAAACCGGCGAAATTCGCAACTAATAAACATACCCGCAGCCTCGGGGAGATCCCTATGATTGCTAGAACCCGCCAATTTGCTGTCGCGCTGCTCGCAGCGCTTAGCTGCACGTTCGCAGCGGCCCAAACCGGGTCCATCACATTCAACCAGCTGCACAATCCCGAGTTTCGGGGTAACGGCGGCTCACCCGCCGGCAACGTCACCGGCGAGGTGCCGAGCCTGTGGCGGACCTTCGCCGTTGGCGAGTCGACGGCCACCTCGGCCATTGTTCCCCTCGCTGCCGACGCCATCTTTCCCGGCAGCCCGCCCGTCAACGCGGTGGAGCTGACCGTCACAAACTTTGGACCACCGGCCACCTCCGACGCAGGCTTTGACTCGTCACCCAACCAGTTTACGTTGCTCCCGGAGCTCGGCTACGGCGCCACCGTGTATCTCCGAAGCAACAATTCGGACATGAGCTCCCAGACGGTATTGATCCAGCTCCCAATCTTCGATGAGGCGGGTGTGTTCACCGGCAATGCCGGTAGTCAAACCGTTGAGGTGACCGATACCTGGACGCAGTTCGAGGTGCCGCCGATCGCCACCAGCCTGATGGGCGCCAGCGCGGAGCTGTCGTTCCGCCTGACCGAAGGAGCGTCGGACAACAGCATCCAGATTGCGCTGCCCGAGGTGATCGGACCCTCGCTGGAAAACCGTGTCCCCAACCCGGAGTTCTCCGGCACGGGCGGCGGGATTCAGGGAAACGTCACCGGCATCGTCCCGGAGTTCTGGCGAGCCTTCGGACTGGAGAGCGAGTCGGCCAGCATCGCCCTGCAGACGGTGCCCGTGGCGGCCAACGAGCTGTATCCCGGCAGCCCCGCCACCACAGCCATGAGGATAACCTCGGTAAACGCCACCGGCGCGGGATTCGATCACGAAATAACCCAGGTACCGCTGGCACCCGCGGGACGGCTGATGGTTGGCGAGGTGTTCCTCCGCGCCGATAACGCCGACAGTTCGGACCAGGAAGTAGGATTTGCCGTGCCGATTTTCGAGTCCAACGGCACGTTTACGGGAACGGCACCCGGCAGCGCTTTCTTCAACGCAACGCCGCAGTGGCAGTACTTCGCCGGCATCGTGTTTTCCGGCGGCGCAGACCAGACCGCTAACGTTGCATTCCGGCTGACCGACTCCGGCACCGAAAACTCGGTGCTCATTGCACTGCCAACGCTAAACGGGCTGGCGCGGGACGTCTTCGCCAACGGCTTTGAGGGAGACGACCCGGCTCTCTGACGTAAGACATCACCCGGCCGTTGGAGACCGGGTTAAAGGCCTAGATCTGCTCTCGCGTAGCCGCGAAGCGCAGATCGGGCCACCGCTCTTCGGTCAGCTGCAGGTTGACCCGGCTGGGCGCCAGATACACCAGGTCGCCGTGGCCGTCGGTGGCGAGGTTCATATCGAGCTTGGCCTTGAACTCCGCCAGCTTTTTGTCGTCACCCGTCACCCAACGGGCCGTTACCACGTTGACCGATTCGAAGATGGCGTCGACGTGGTATTCCGACTTCAGCCGATAAGCAACCACGTCAAACTGCAGGATGCCGACCGCGCCGAGGACAAGCTCGTTCCCGAGCATCGGCTTGAAAAACTGGGTGGCCCCCTCTTCCGACAGTTGCTCCAATCCTTTTGAGAGCTGCTTGAGCTTCAGCGGATCGCGAAGCCGAGCACGGCGAAATAGCTCAGGCGCAAAGCTTGGGATGCCGGTGAACTGGAGCTGCTCTCCTTCCGTGAAGGTATCTCCAATGCGGATGGTCCCGTGGTTGTGGAGCCCCACGATATCGCCGGCATAAGCGGCATCCACGCTGCCCCGGTCCTGGGCCATAAAGGTCAGCGCGTTCGCAATTTTCACCTGTTTGTTGATCCGGCTCTGCTGCAGCTTCATGCCCTGGGTAAATTCCCCGGAGCAGACCCGCACAAACGCCACCCGATCGCGATGGGCCGGATCCATGTTGGCCTGAATCTTAAAGCAGAAACCGGTGAACTTAGGCTCCGAAGGTTTCACCTCACGGGTCAACGTTTCCCGTGACTGCGGTGCCGGCGCGTTCTCCACAAAGGCGTCCAGCAGGGGCGTCACGCCAAAGTTGTTGATCGCCGAACCAAAGAAAACCGGGCTCAGGTTGCCCTCAAGATAGGGCTGTCGTTCAAACTGATGACTGGCTCCCTGCACCAGCTCGATCTCGTCACGAAGCTCAGCGGCCATCGGGCCCAAAGCGTCATCCAGCTCCGGATTGGCCAAACCCTGAATCACCGCCGCTTCCTGCTTGACGTAGTTGCGGCCGGACTCATAGAGGTAAACAGCGTCCTCGAGCAGGTGATAAACACCCTTGAGCCGCTTGCCCATACCCACAGGCCAGGTCACCGGCGCGCAGGCGATCTTCAGGACCTCCTCTACCTCATCGAGCAGATCAACCGGATCGCGACCCTCGCGATCGAGCTTGTTGATGAACGTAAAAATCGGCGTGGTGCGAAGCCGGCAGACCTCCATCAGCTTGATGGTTCGTTCCTCGACACCCTTCGCGCAGTCGATCACCATCAGCGCAGAGTCGACGGCGGTGAGCGTGCGGTAGGTATCTTCCGAGAAGTCCGCGTGACCTGGCGTATCCAGCAGATTGACGATGCGCCCATCGTGCTGAAACTGCATCACCGAAGACGTGACCGAGATACCCCGCTCCTGCTCCAGCGCCATCCAGTCAGAGGTGGCGTGCCGCGCAGCCTTCTTGGCCTTCACCGCACCGGCCATCTGGATGGCTCCGCCAAACAGCAGCAACTTCTCGGTCAGCGTCGTTTTGCCGGCATCCGGGTGCGAAATGATCGCAAAGGTGCGCCGGCGGGCGATTTCGTCAGTTACGGCAGACATGCTCTGGGGCCTTTCATAAGGCCGCGCATTATAGGGCAGAAACGGGGTTTAGCGGCGAAGCCAGGTGCCGGCCCGGGGGATCAACCCACCCTCGCTGTCGTCCTCAAAGCGGAAGGGGATGGATTTGAGCGTGCCGGCGTCATTGCGTTGAATCACAAAGTGCAGGTGGGGGCCGGTGGAGTACCCCGTATTGCCTGACAGTCCGAGCAGTTCGCCAGTGGTCACGACCCGGCCCGGCTTGACCGCCACGCTCTCGAGCGCCAGGTGTGCATACACCGCCATGGTGCCGTCCTCGTGCAGGACGCGGACGCTGTTCGCACGGGTCGCGTAGCGGGCCACGTCCGTCCCGGAGCCAAAAAAATCTTCCTCGGCGTGCATCACAACCCCGTCCCTGGCAGCGAGAACCGGCGTACCCTCGGGCATTCCGAGATCAATAGCGTAGTAGGACTGGTCGTCGGTGTGGCTGACGATGCCCCCAAAACCTTGGCCGACATAAAACCGCTGCCCGCGCCGGAACGGCAGCGCGTAGCGTTGCCGCGCGTCCGGATTTGCGCTCGGGTCGCCAGGCACGTTGCGAAATTCGAGGGCGTAGCGGCTGCCTTTGCGGGAATCCCGCTGCAGCACGGTCAGCAGATGACTCTCACCGGCCTCCGGCAGCAGGAACGTTGCTGGCAGAGGTGGGTCTGCTACGACGTTTTCAGACTCGGTAAAACGAATGGTGACGCTGGCCGGACCCTGCCAGCGGTTGTTGAAGTAGTAGCGTCGCGCCTCCGGCGGCCCGTCCTGGCGGACGGTGACCATCGGCGTTTCATCCACGCGGACCTGCCGCTCCGTGACGTCCTGATCGGTACTGGGCGGCCGATCCGTGAAATGGGTAATCCCATTTTCGTCGGTATAGCTATAGATCTTCTTGGCCGCGGACGAGCCGGACACCGCAATCACGAGTGCCGTTACCAGCCCCACCAGGAAAAGCCGTGAATCAGTTGCCTTCAAATCCGTTGGTAAACAGTTCATCCGACTCGATGGCCCCAATGTCGCACAAACTGTCCCGCGGCACACCCCGTTGGTCGAACTGAACCGGGTCGCCGTCGCTAAACAGCCCGTTGTTTGACGTCGCCGCGTAGGTACAAAGCCCGACGCCAACGGCGTCTACCACAATGCTGCCCGCGCCGGGCAGCAGCACCGGCGGCGTTCCGGCCAGCGGCGCCAGGCCCGGGTCCAGAGGCAGGATCGTGGTACCTACCAGATCGCCGTTGGCGTTCGGCAGACCGCCCGGAAAGATAACCGAACAGCCATTGTTTCGAGAGACGAGGTTGACGCCCTGGCGCTGGACCAAACCGCCGCAATCGGGTGCGTTGCCTGAAAGGGCCTCGTTGTCGGCCAGCAAAGTGTTGGCGACGACCACCGTGCCAGACGCGAACAGGCCGCCACCCTCAAACTCTGCCGAGTTGGCGAAAACGGTCACGTTGGTCAGTCGCGACTGCCACAGCAACAAGCCGCCGCCACGCGAAAGCGGCCGCTCGTCCTCCGACAGTGCCCGGTTGAACGCCACCGTGCTGTTGGCGAGGTCCAGGTAACTGCCGCGGATGCCGCCGCCCTCGTCGGCGCTGTTGTTGACGATCGTGCAGTTTTTGACCACCGCCACGCTCAGGCTGTCGCCCCTGAAACTCAACCCACCACCGCGGGTGACAGCCGAATTACCGCGCACAACGCAGTTTTCGATATTCACATTCGGGCCGGACGCGTAAACAGCGCCACCCCTCGTGGCGGTGTTGCGTTCTAAAGTTGCGCCATCGATGGTTAGCGGCCCGAGCGAATAGATCGCGCCGCCAGACCGGGTGGCGCGATTTTCCAGAAGCAGGCTGGCCGGGCCAATCCGAACGGAGCCATTTTGGTTGGCGATGGCGCCACCATCACTCGGTCGCCCGACTTCCCCGATCGCCCGGTTGTTCCGAAGCGTGACCCGTTCGAGGTCAAGCACGCCGGCATCGACCTTAATGCCGGCACCGGTGCCGGCTCCCAGAATCGCGCCTCCGGTAATTTCCAGGTCTCGCAGCGTCAATGAGGCATTGGCGGAGGTGAGGTGAAACACCCGATCCTGACCACTGCCTTCGATGACTGTCAGGCCAGATCCCGCGCCCCGAAGAACGATGACCGAGTCCACGTCGAGGTCGCCGCCGGCAGTACCGGAGCTGGCGTCACCGAGCAACGTGTAGCGCATTTCCGGCAGAATGATTTCGTAGCTGACCGGTTGGCCCATACCCGCCTGCGTGGACGTGCAGTCAAAACCCTCCATCAAGCCTGAATTTGCCAGGCTGATGGCCTCCCGAAGGCTGCAACCCGGCTCCAGGCCACCGTCACCGATGGGATCGACATCGATCGTCACCGTCGTCTGCGCCGTGCAGACCTGGACCAGCAGCACATGCCAGCCCAGCATCTTGATCCATCTCACAACCTTGACCTCGCTCCTATAGGTTGCTGCCCGGGGTTCTGGTATTCACAACGAGGGCGCCTCAAACCCGTTGACGAACAGCTGCGTGGACTCGAACGCGCCAATATCGCATGGACGGCCGCGAGGCAAACCGCGCTGGTCTGTCAGGACGGGGTCACCCGAAGCGAATAATGGATTGGCCGGTGTGCTGAGAAAAACACAGTGTTCCGCTGGCACCGCGTCGGCGGCCGGACTACCGGCGGCAGGTTCAAGAGCGCCGCGCCTAAACAACGGGTCAAGCGGGTTTTCGGCCGTGCCGACGAGGTCGTTGTTGACGTTCAGGTCGCCAGCAGGAAAACCAAATTCGCAGTCCCTGTTGCCGCCAATGATGTTGTAGCGTTCAGAGGTGAGAACGCCAAAGCAATCGGAAGGTACACCCTCGGAGTCGAGGTTGCCGGCCACAATACTATTGGCGAGCCGAAAAGATGTGTCCGGGAAAACAAACCCTCCGCCGATTCCCGCGCCAACATCAGCGATATTGCCGGTCACGGTGACGTGAGTCAAAACCATGCCGCCGCCCCCGATTCCACCGCCGCTGCTCTGGCCAGTGGCGGAAACGGCGACGTTAAACGCGATGATCGTATTGGCGATACTCACCGTCTCAAGACCGTCACGGGGCCGAGCGATGCCTGCACCGCTAGTGGCGCGGTTGTGGACAACAATCGAATTGGCGATCGCTGCCTGCGTTGAAGCATTCAGGAATAATCCGCCACCACCACGGTCAGCCTGGTTGCCGCTAATGATCGAATCGTAAATGGTAACCCGACCGCCGATGGTCGAAATGCCGCCACCGAGCCCCCCGGAGTTATTGTCCTCGACTCTGGCGTCCGCGATCACCAGGTCTCCGCTGACCATGATGCCCCCACCCCGGTTGTTTGTTGAGTTCGCAAATACCCGGGAACCGTCGAGGACCTCAATCGAACCTGAATCTGCACAAATGCCACCACCGCCCAGGCCCGGCGGCGAGCTTGACTGGTTGTTATCGACCCAAACATTGCGCAGCACCATATCGGAACCGTAGATACCGCCACCGCAGCCTTTCGACGCTCCGCCGGTCAAACGCAGATCCTCTAGTTCAACCCGGCCGGTTACCAGATGTAGAACCCGGTCGATCCCGTTGCCGTCGATCACCGTCGCCTCGGGGCCAGCGCCACTGATCCGGATTTCGCCCAGCAGGTCCAGGTCCCCTCCGGCGTTGCCGTCATCGATGCCGCCAGACAGGGTGTAGACCAGGGCAGGCACTTCAATACTGTAGCTGAGGGGAAAGCCGGAACCGAGTTCAGTACTGACGCATCCGAGCGCGTCACCCAGTCCGGCGTTGGCGACACTGATCGCCTCCCGAAGCGTGCAGCCGGCATCTGGCGCACTATCCATGATGGGGTCAACCACGATGGTGCGCTGCAGTTGGGCGAGTGCTGGACCGCCCGCCAGGCACAAGAAGATCAATACCGCCAGGCGGTTTCTGGATTGATGGATCAAGTCGTTTCCCTGCGAAAGCGGCTGCCCTACACCTGTGCCAGACGTGTGAGTCGGGGTAACCCCCCAAAGCCAGCCTTGGACCTGCATTCATCTTGCTCGATAGGAACGACCCGAAACAAAACGCTCAGAGCGCGTCCAGAGACCGGGATTGCTGCCGACTGGAATCCGTCGGCTAATAGCACTGGGCGGCCGACCGATTACGCCTGCGTAACGTCGAAGATCAAGCTCACCGGCCCCTGCCAGCAGTTGTCGAAGAATTAGCCCCTTTTCGAGCCGGACGGGCCGGACACCGCAATCGCGAGTGCCGTTACCAGCCCCACCAGCAAAAGCCGTGAATCAGTTGCCTTCAAATCCGTTGGTAAACAGTTCATCCGACTCGATGGCCCCAATGTCGCACAAACTGTCCCGCGGCATACCCCGTTGGTCGAACTGAACCGGGTCGCCGTCGCTAAACAGCCCGTTGTTTGACGCCGCCGCGTAGGTACAAAGCCCGACTCCAACGGCGTCTACCACAATGCTGCCCGCGCCGGGCAGCAGCACCGGCGGCGTTCCGGCCAGCGGCGCCAGGCCCGGGTCCAAAGGCAGGATCGTGGTACCTACCAGATCGCCGTTGGCGTTCGGCAGACCGCCCGGAAAGACAACCGAACAGCCGTCGTTGCGAGAAATCAGGTTGACGCCCTGCGGCTGGATATTGCCCTCACAGTCTGGATTAGCGCCAGTCGCGTCCTGATTGTCTGCAACAATGGAGTTGGTCAATACGAAAGGCCCAGATTCTACGGACAGCCCCCCAACGCCCAGCTGCGCGACGTTGCCGGCGATGGTGACGCCAGTCAGCCGCGACTGGTTCAACCGGATTCCGCCCGCCGTTCGCTCTGCCTGGTTGGCGGCGATCGTGCTGTTGGCCAGGTCCACCCCGGCGCCAAAAATGCCGCCGCCCGAGAAAGCGCTGTTTTCAACGATGGAACATTTCTCGACCGCAACGACGCCGGCGATCTCACCCTGAAGCCGCATGCCGCCGCCGCGACTAAGCGCGGTGTTGCCGCGGACAAGACAGTTTTCGATGGTGACAATCGCGCCTCTGGTTAAGGCAAAGACCGCACCACCATCGCTGGCGCTGTTGCGCTCGAAGACTGCACCATCCACCATCATCACGCTATCTGAAAACACCGCACCGCCGAGTCCGGTCGCGCGGTTGTCCTCGAAAACTGTGGCTGGCCCGATGCGAAGTCTACCGCCTACACTGGCAATCCCGCCGCCGTCGGCGGCTGACTGACCAATTTCTCCGATGGCCTGGTTGTCGCTGAAGACAACCCGCTCCACGTCCAGCGCGCCCCCCTCAACCAGGATTCCGCCGCCGTTGGTATCCCCTCGAACCGCGCCGCCTGTGATTTGCAGATCGCGCAACGTCACGCTCGAGTTAAAGGTCGTGAGGTGCAAGACCCG
Organism: Pseudomonadota bacterium; assembly: GCA_038747195.1. Taxonomy (GTDB): domain Bacteria; phylum Pseudomonadota; class Gammaproteobacteria; order Xanthomonadales; family SZUA-38; genus JANQOZ01. The sequence goes on along the minus strand of JBCDKA010000001.1, from coordinate 46,158 downwards.
GTCAAGCTCATTGCCTTCAATCACCGTACGGTCAGAACCTGCACCCTGGACCGAAATCTCAGCGTCAACATCCAGGTCGCCGCCGGCTTCACCCGACGCCACATCGCCCAGCAGTTGGTAGCGCATCTCAGGCAAATTGAACTCGTAGCTAAGCGGGAATCCTGTGCCGGTCAAAACCGAACTGCAGTCCAGCCCTTCCGTCAATCCAGCGTTGGCGAGGCTGATGGCTTCGCGCAGGCTGCAGCCCAGCTCTAAAGCGTCGTCTCCGATCGGATCAACGTCGATGGTGACCGTCGTCTGCGACAGACTCAATTCCCAGATCAACACCAAAAAACCTAAAACGACCAACCGGCTCATGCAAAAACCTCTGGTTTTCGATTGTGGAATAAAACTCTCTACGCTCGCTTCGTTCGTGCGTTCCGAGAGGCGCCCCAGTAGGGACGATGCTGAGTGGACTTTCCCCCAAACCGCGTCGCTGCCGTTCCATTGTGACCTGACTGGTCGATTAGCACTCTACGACGTTAACGGCCAGCCCGCCGCGGGAAGTTTCCTTGTACTTGGTCTTCATGTCAGCACCCGTTTCGCGCATGGTCTTGATGACCTTATCCAGCGACACTTGGTGTTTGCCGTCACCCCGCACCGCCATGCGTTGGGCATTGATGGCTTTCACCGCACCCATCGCGTTCCGCTCGATACAGGGGATCTGTACCAGGCCTCCGATCGGGTCGCAGGTGAGCCCCAGGTTGTGCTCCATGCCAATTTCCGCCGCGTTTTCGACCTGGGTCGGGCTGCCTCCCAAGGCGGCCGTGAGGCCGGCTGCCGCCATCGAGCAGGCTACGCCAACCTCCCCCTGGCACCCAACCTCAGCGCCTGAAATCGATGCGTTCTCCTTGAACAAGATACCGACAGCCGCTGCCGTTAGCAGGAAATCTGAAACGCCTTTCCAGTCGGCGCCCGGACAGAAGCGATCGTAGTAGTGCAGCACCGCAGGGACGATTCCAGCGGCACCGTTGGTCGGTGCGGTGACAACGCGGCCTCCGACGGCGTTTTCTTCATTGACCGCTAGCGCATAGAGATTTACCCAGTCCATAATGTTAAGTGGATCTTTAAGCGCATCTTCCGGCCGCTGGTTAAGACGCTGATAGATGATTGGTGCGCGGCGCTGAACGCGCAGCCCGCCAGGCAGCTCGCCCGGGCTGCGGATGCCCCGCGCTACGCAGGCCTGCATGGCTTCCCAGATTTTCTTCAGCTGCTCTTTGATTGCCGCGCGGCTGCGCCAGGCCTGTTCGTTTGCCAACATAATCTGGGCGATTGACTTTCCGTGCCGACTGCAGAGTTCCAGCAAATCATCTCCGGTCTTAAAGGGGTACATCAGCTCGGTGTCGTCCGGCACAATTCGATTGGCCGCGGCTTCGTCCTTGCTCACAACAAAGCCGCCGCCGACAGAATAGAACTCGGCCTGAAGCAAAACCTTTTCTTGTGAGTCGAGTGCTGAGAAACGCATCCCGTTGGAGTGAAACGGAAGCCGGTCTCGCTTGTGGAAAATCATGTGTTGCTTCGGCAGGAACTCGATCGAACGCTTGCCGTCGAGCGTCAGCGAGTTGCTGGAGAAGATTTTCTCGAGACGGCCGCCGATGTCGTCAGGATCGATGCGGTCGGGTAAATCACCTTCCAGACCCAGCATCACCGCCTTATCGGTGCCGTGACCACGACCCGTGTGACCCAGAGAGCCGAATAGCTCAGACCTCACCCAGCTTACGTCGTTGAGTAGCCGCTGCTCGCCAAGACGTCTGGCAAAGCTGCAGGCCGCCTTCATCGGCCCGACGGTATGGGAGCTGGAAGGACCCACGCCGATTTTGAAAAGATCAAAGGTGCTGACCGCCATGGCTAACGCCTTGTACCTTGGGGGTGGCTATTGTATACCCCGGAGCCATGAGCAAATCGGTAATCCTTTACACCCGTGACGGTTGCGGGCTGTGCGAGCAGGCGAGCGCCATGGCGTCCTCGCTGGGGGTAGACATTGCCCCGAAAGATATCTCTCGAAGCGTCGAGCTACTGGAACGCTACGGCACCACCATACCGGTCCTGGCAGTCGGCGAAAGGGAGTTGTTTTGGCCCTTCGGGCCTGACGAAATTCGTGACTTGCTGGACTCGTGAGACTTTTTCCATTTGTCCTGGCACTGCTTGTCGGATGCCAGTTTGATAGCACCGTCAGCCCGAAACCGGACGGGTTGACGAGCCCTACGCCGCCAGAATTGCCGGTGACGGTGTCAAACAACGCAGCGGTGCTGATTCCTGGGCCCGCCGCGTCTGTCCAGGTCATCAGCCTCGCAGGGCTGGTCGACGGCAAGACGTGGCGACATGTTTCCGACCGTGTCTTTTCCTGGCGCAGCGGCGACAAGAGGTGGCGCGAGCTGGCTCCGATACCGGGAGGCGTCGGTCGGCTAGCCGCAACCGCCCAAACCGTCGCCGGCCAAGTCTACTTTTTCGGCGGCTACACCGTCTCGGAGGATGGCGCCGAAGTGTCAACGCCCGATGGTTATGAGCTCAATCCCGCGACCGGAACCTATCGACGGTTACCGGACATGCCTGTTGCGGTAGATGATGCGGTTTCGGCAGTGTATGCCGATCGCTACGTGTTTCTGGTCTCAGGCTGGCACAACAACGACAACGTCGATTTAGTGCAGGTCTTCGATACCCAGACCCACTCTTGGCTGGCGGCCACGCCTTTCCCCGGCCCGCCCGTATTCGGTCATTCAGGCGGCATCAGCGGACGAACCCTGATCGTATGTGACGGCGTCAAGGTGCTGGCGCCGGCGAATGATGAGGAACGACGGAGCTTTGTTCCCTCTCCCGAGTGCTACCGCGGCGACATCGACTCGTTAGACCCTTCCCGAATCAGCTGGCGGCAGATCTCCAGCCACCCCGGGCCTGCTCTCTACCGTAGCGCAGCAGCCGGTTCCGGCGGACAGATCGTTTTCTTTGGTGGCACCGACAACCCGTACAACTATAACGGCGTTGGCTACAACGGAATACCGTCCGAACCTCGCAACGGCGCGTTCGCCTACGTGGCAGCAGAAGATCGTTGGGAGGCGCTCGCGGTGCAAGCTCGGCCCACCATGGACCACCGTGCCCTATTGACTTTGGCACCCGGACGCTGGCTGGTGATCGGTGGCATGGACGAAAGCCGCGAGCTGCTGTCAACGACAGCGCCGATCACGGCCGGGGTGGATCTATGAAAGCTTCGGCGTTTCCACTACGCGGCAAAGTGCGACATTACGCCTGGGGTGGTGACGCGTACATTCCCGACCTGCTCGGACAGCCGGAAGGCGACCAACCGTGGGCTGAATACTGGCTTGGTGCCCACCCCGGCGACCCCGCTGAAGTTTTGATCGAGGGACGCTGGCAAAGCCTCGCAAAATTGATCAAAGACGACCGAGCACACTGGCTCGGGCAGCCAACGGCAAACCGGTTCGACGAGCTGCCTTATCTGATGAAGGTACTCGACGTCGCCAGACCGCTTTCGATCCAGGTTCACCCCAACGCCGCTCAGGCCGTCGAGGGTTTTACCCGCGAGAACGCGCTTGGAATCGCGAAGGACAGTCCACAGCGCAACTTCAAGGACGCCAACCCGAAGCCTGAACTTGCGCTTGCGCTGAGCAGCTTCTGGCTGCTGTACGGATTTCGGCCGCTGGCCGATGGGCTCGAGCAGCTTCGGCGGTTTCCTTCGCTGAAGCAGCCCGGGCGGCTGCTTGAAACCGAGGGTCTCCAGGCCCTGTTCGAACGGCTCATGCGGGCGCCGGCAGACGAGCTGGCGGCGTGGCTCGCACCGGTGCTCGAAACGGCCGGCAGCCATACCGCAGGGATCTCGTCCGATCCGATTTCCTGGCTCAGTCGCTGGCGATCCTTACACGCGACACCAGGGGACGCAGTTGACCGTGGTGTTTTCGGTTTCCTGCTGATGAACCTGGTCAAGCTGGAGCCTGGTGAAACCATTTTCCAGGACGCCAACGTACCTCATGCCTATCTGCATGGTCAGTGTGCAGAAATCATGGCCAACTCGGATAACGTCCTGCGAGGGGGCTTGACGCCAAAACACGTGGACGTGGAGGCACTGATTTCGCACATCGAGTTTGTTCCGGCAAGCGAGAGACAGGACCTGCCGCCAATGAGCCTCAAAGAGTTTTCCCTCGTTCGGCTGCGCGGCAACAATGCCCGTTCGATCACCGGACCAGCGTGCGGGCTGGTCCTGGATGGACAAGCGACGGTAGGCGAATTTACGGCGAGACGGGGCGAGGGGTTTTTCGTGCGGGGCGGCCAGCGAATCATCCCGGACATCTCAAGCCGCGGGGATGTCCTGGTTGGCAGCCCGGCATTATCGTTGCTGGAGACGTAAGGTCAGGGCACTGCAGCAACTCGAGGCGTTTTCTGGGCTGCGGACCGCGTTGCAGGCCTTTTTGCTTAGTTTCAGCGGCAGGAGAGCGCCAAACGACGGAATAACGCCGCTTTTCGAAGTATCATCGCGACCACCGACAACGGTCCTGACACCGTCGAGCCGCCAAAGAGACACGCACCCGCTACGTTGATGAAATACCCGAACAAAAACAACGCCGGAGTGACCCCGGACCGCATCGTGCTCAAGGACGTCGGCTGTCACTACGGCTGGCGGCGCGGCGCCAAAGGCAAGGACCTTTTCTGGGCGCTTCGTGATCTGAACCTGGAGATTCGTGACGGAACCTCGCTAGGGGTGGTGGGCAACAACGGCGCAGGCAAAAGCACGCTGCTTTCGCTGCTAGCCGGCATTATCTCGCCGGATTGCGGCCACATCGAACTGGGCGGCCGGACCGCAACACTGCTGTCGCTGAACGCCGGCCTGGACCCCAACCTGACCGGGCGCAGCAACGCCATACTGAGCGGACTGTTGCTGGGGGTGTCCCGGAAAAAGATCCATCGGGAGCTGGACAACATCCAGGCTTTCTCGGGCCTGGGAGAGTTTTTTGACCAGCCGGCCAGGACCTATTCCACAGGGATGAGGGCAAGGCTCGGCTTTGCCGTATCGGTGTACCTAGAGCCTGACATTCTGCTGATTGACGAAGTGATCGGCGTCGGCGATATGGCCTTTCGGGAAAAGTCCGCCGGCGTGATCAAGGCCCGCATGGCCTCTTCCCAGACCGTTATCCTCGTGTCTCACAGCCTGCCCTACGTGCGGCTGTACTGTGACACTGCGCTCTGGCTGGACGGCGGCAAAACGAAAGCCTTTGGCGACTGTGACGAGGTTCTAGACGCCTACGTCACTTCCCAGGATACGTCGGAGCAAACCTGTGAAGCCTAGCGTGCGGCCCGACGCGGCATCCCGCCCGCAGCCCGCTGAGCGCAGCAGCACGGAGGAGCGACTCCGGCGCGAATGCCTGCGTCTCAGCCGCAGACTTGCAGCGGAACGGGATCGCAACGACGCGCTGAGGCAGGCCATCACCGCCACGCTTTCTTCCATGACGTTTCGGGCCGCCGCGAGCGCCAATCGGGTGCTCTCGAGCATGCTTAGATTGAAGCGTGGGCCTACGGCGTGGGATCAGCTCCCTGTGCTGCTGGACGAGCAGGACTCCGGCGTTGACCCGCGCGAAAACCTGAAGCTGTCCCGGTCCACTCTGCTGCACGCCGAGGCCAGCTGCAATCGCGCTGGCCTAACGCGGCTCAAGCAAATGCCTGAAGGTGGCTGGCTACTCGTTATCGGGAGCCCCCTGCCTTTCAGCCATATTGGCGATCATCGCCAGGTCACACCGGGAGAAGATTTTCGCGATCTCGCCGGGTGCCAAGGCATTCTCGCACTGGCCCTGGGCGACGGTTCGGCGGAGGTGATCGATCGGGCCGAGTCTGCTGCCAACATCAGCGGATGCCCCCTCGCCGTCTGGTGTGATCGCGAGGTACCAGGCCTGCCGGGCGCCGCGCTGCTGGCGGGGCCCGGCTTCGAAGGAAAGCCGAATTACCAGACACAAATCGATGATCCGCTGACCTTTCAACGCTGGCTCGGTCAGCTCCGGGCGCGAAGCATCGGAAGTAGTGACGTGCCTTTCACCGAAACCGCGTATCTGCGCTCCAATCCGGATGTACTGGAGGCGATCGTCTCTGGCGATTTTGAATCAGCGAGAGAACACTGGGAGCTGATCGGCAGAGCAGAATTTGCTGAAGGTAGCCGAGCCTGCCATCTGCGCCGAGACGAACCCGGGCTGGGTTTGAGGTCAGCCAGCGATGAACTGAAGTCGCAGGCGCAAACAGAATGGGAGGGTTGGGATTATCAGCCGACGATTTCTGTGCTCGTACCCATCTACCGGGTCGACCTGCGCTGGCTAAAAGCGTGCGTAGACTCGGTACGTAAGCAGATCTATCCGTTCTGGGAGCTTTGTTTGGTCGACGACGCCTCCGAAGACACCGCCATCGAAGAGTATTTGCGGTCGCTCGATGATCCACGTATTCGAGTTGAACTCCTGTCCAGTAACGCGGGGATCAGCGCTGCCACCAATGCCGCGCTGGCGCTGGCTACCGGGGAGCACGTGGCACTTCTCGATCATGATGATGAGCTGACCACTGATGCGCTTTGGCTCTCCGCTCGCGTGATCGTCCGGCACCGGCCAGACATCATTTATTCCGATGAGGCCAAGCTGGACGACGAAGACCGGATTGTTGAACCGCATTTCAAGCCAGACTTCTCCTGGCCGATGCTGCTCAGCCAGAACTACATCTCCCACCTCGGCATCTACCGGCGCGAGCTGGTGAATTCGGTGGGGGGCTTTCGAACCGGCTTTGAGGGTTCCCAGGACCACGACCTCCTGCTGCGGGTGGCGTCTGTCGCTGACAGCATCTTCCACATCACGCGCGTACTTTACTACTGGCGCAAAGTGCCAGGCTCGACCGCCCAGCGCTTTGGCGACAAGGACTACGCCTGGGACCGCGGCGTCAGCGCCGTTTCCGACTGCCTCGGCGAGCTTGGCGCAGCCGAGAAAGGCCCATACCCCGGAACCTATCGGGTGGTGCGCCATCTCGAAGAGAGCCCCACGGTTGCGGTGCTGATACCCTTCCGCGACGAGCCGACTGTTCTGGATACCTGCCTGGAATCGCTGACGAGCAAGACCGACTACCGCCGATACGAAGTGATTGGGGTCAACAATCAGAGTCGACAGAAGCGCACCCGGCGGCTGATGGATCAATGGTCGGCTCATGAACGGGTGCGCTTCATCGACTTCGATCAGCCATTCAACTTCTCGGCGATCAACAACTTCGCCGCCGAGCAGACTGATGCTGAGCAACTGCTCCTGCTGAATAACGATATCGAGATTCTCGAGGAAGGCTGGCTACGGGCGCTGGTTGAGCATTCGATTCACCCGCAGACCGGCGCGGTGGGCGGGCTGCTGCTGTATCCCGACCAGAGCATTCAGCACGCGGGCGTGATCCTCGGCATTGGTGGCGTCGCGGGACATTCGCACAAGTACCTGCCGTCACAGCACCACGGCTACTTCTGCCGCCCGCACCTGGACCAGAACGTCAGCGCTGTGACCGGCGCCTGCCTGATGGTCAAGCGCCAGCTTTACTTGGAAGCCGGAGGGCTGGACGATCAAAATCTGTCGGTGGCCTTCAACGACGTGGACTTCTGCCTCCGACTGATGGAATTGGGCTATCGGAATGTCTACACCCCGCGCTGCCGTCTTGTGCATCACGAATCGAAGTCGCGCGGCACCGAAGATACGCCGGCAAAGCAGCGACGATTCAACCGCGAAGCCGCATTTATGCGCCAGCGGCACTCGCTGGCCCTATGCCTTGGAGATCCTTTCTATAACCCAAGCCTGTCGCCGGTCACTGAGGATTTTTCCCTGCGGTCCGACGTTCAGCAGCTGCTGATGACCTGAGGCATGAGCTTGTCCTGGACCCACTACGCTGACCTGGTCTTGTTCAAGGCTCGTTCGGAGCTGCTTGTCGAGACGTCGCGAACCTACATCGGAATCGCCTGGTGGGTGCTCGACCCGGTCCTGTACATGGCCGTGTTTTATCTGGTCTTTGAGGTCTTTCTGGAACGCGGCGGCGCCAATTTTGTGCAGTTTCTTTTGGTTGGGCTGGTGTTTTTCCGGTGGTTCGGAAACGCCGTCAGCAACGGCTCGACCTCGATCCGGCAGGGGCACGGGCTTATGCAGCAGGTCTACTTGCCCAAAATAGTGTTCCCACTCGTGAGCTTTCTCAGCGACAGCTTCAAGTTTGCCTGTACTCTGCTGCTGCTGCTGCCCTTTCTCTGGATTAGCGGCTTCGAGGTGTCGATTCATTACCTGGCGCTGCCGGTTTTGCTCCTGATCCAACTCGCTCTCAACCTGGGGTGCCTGCTGATCGCGGCCGCGATCTTGCCACTGGTCCCCGATCTGAAATATTTGATCACTCACGGCATCATGGTGATGCTCTTCACGTCCGGTATCTTTTACGAAATCCAGAATCTTCCGCTCGAGGTTCAGGGATATGTATTACTCAACCCGTTAGCCAACCTTATAACGGCCTATCGGGACGTACTGATTGCCGCCAGCTGGCCCGACTTCAGGCAACTTCTTCCAGCGATAGGGGTGGCCCTGATGCTACTGATCACCGGAGTCTGGTTGATCGTCCGGCTGGATCGCCGCTATCCGAAGATCGTGCGTGTACGGGGCGCCTGATCCGGTGGAACCAGATCACACGGAGCCGCCGACGCCAATCGTTATCCTCAACTGGAATGGGTTGAGCGATACGATCGAGTGCATTGACAGCCTGGCCAGCCAGACCTGCCAGGATTTTGTGGTGCATCTAATCGACAACGGTTCGGACGGTAACGATTTTCTAGAGCTTCAAGAGCGCTATGGGAAAGACCCCAAAATCTCACTGTTTACCAACCCACAAAACCTGGGGTTCACCGGGGGCGTAAACCGGGCGCTGCAAAACATATTGGCGGATTCTCCTCGCCCGAGATGGGTCGTCCTGCTCAACAACGATACGGTCCCTGACCCACGGTGGCTGGAAATGTTGCTGGACGCAGCTGAATCCGGCAGGTCGATCGTCGGCTCTTGCATGGTCAATTACTTCAATGCAAACGAATTGGACAATGCGGGTCACTGCTGGCTCGATTCCGGAGAGATCATTCCTCGAGGCACCAGTGAAAACCCAGCTGACTATCAGGACCCGGTTGAGCTCATCGGCGTTTGCGCCGGGGCGATGCTCATTGCGACGGAGCTGCTGGCGGAGCTGGGGCTGTTTGACGCTTTCTTCGAGACCGGTTACGAAGATGCGGAGTTCGGACTACGGGCCTTCCTGGCAGGCTATCCTTCATTCTATGAGCCAAGAGCCCTCGTGCGCCACAAGATCAGCCGGTCGGTCGACAAGGTGCGCAGCCGTGAGTACGCGATGCGCATTCAGCTGAACATCAATTTCACTTACCTGAAGCTGGTTCCGCTACCCGTCGCGCTTTGTAACGCCCCCTTTCTGGTCACCAAGACACTGGGCGTGCTGCTCGTTTCGTCGCTGTTTGGGCGCTGGGCGCTAACCGGCGCCCATCTGCGCGCACTCAGCGAGACGTGGAAAGCACGGGCGCGGATCAATTCATCCAGAGTGGCATTTGCTTCGAAGCGGCGAGTGTCCGCCTGGCAGATCCTGAGAGCACAGGAGTTTTTCCTTCCACGCTACGTCAGCTATTTTCGCCGGTACATCCTGACGGGAAGAAAGACGGTGTTTGAGAGGTAGCAAGCGGCCGGCGATCAAGCCGCCAGCCGCTTGAAACCCAGGCGCAGTTACAGGTTTGTGCGGAGCATTCCGGGCACAGCTTCGTAGTTGTGGCCGGGGAAAATCGCCGACTGGCCACCGCTGTAACCGGAGTTCCCCAGCACGCCGTGAGCCACCGCGATCATGACGTCGCGGAAATCGGTCGTCGGGATAAAGGCGTTGCCAGGCGTATTGTCGAAACCCGGGAACGTGCCCCAAAGACCGCCGTTCATTCGACTGGTTGATCCCAGCACCATCATGACGTTACCCAGACCGTGGTCGGTCCCTCGATTGTCGTTCTCCTTGACCTGGCGACCGAACTCGCTCTGCACAATCACGGCGACATCTTCGTCGTAGTTGGCCGCGATCATGTCCTTATAAAAGGCAGCGAGGGCATTCGTCAGGTCTTCGAGTCGCGTTCCGTAGCCGTTGGCCAGCACGTTTTGCGTATTGTGCGTATCCCAGCCGCCGCGATCCGCAGTGATGACGCCGACACCCAGATCCTGCCGAATGACGCTCGCGGCAAGCTTCAGATCGTTACCAATCCCGCTGTTGGGATAGGTGACGTTGCCCGCCGGCGTGTAGTCATCCAAGTCAAGGTCGTTAATAGTTTCGATCGCCAGCATTGCCGTTGAAACCGCATCGTCGAGTGAACCAGAGCCCTGGTACATCTCGGCGAGAAGCTGCAGATGTGCTTCCTCGTAGGTTCCGCTGTTGGGCGTAAAGCCGTTCGTTGAGTCGATCGTCGCCACGTCTGGCCAGCCGTTGACGCTGGTCGGGGGGTTGCCGCCGGACACCATCGCCGTGAACAACGGATTCGGCGGCGCATCGTTGGCTGCATTGAGGTAACGAGCCAGCCAGCCAGCGTTGGCGGTCTGAGAGCCGGGCGTACCCAGTTCGATCTGCTCCTGTGCATCGAAGTGGCTTCGGGTGTAGGTATCCGGATCCTTGTGACCGCACATGTGGACCAAGCTGAGATTTCCACTGGCCCAGAGGTCCATCAACTCACCGCACCAAGGATGCATTCCCCAGTTAGGCGTCAGACCGAGCGTATCGGCAATGTAGGTTGCATCCCGATTAAGCTGGTAGGCAGAGGAGAAAATGCCGGTCGACCGCGGGACCAGGAAGCTCAGTCCATCCATACCGCCCCGCAGGAAGATATAGACGAGCGTTTTTCGCCGGCCGCCGACAGCCTGTGCCGAGGCGATTTGTGAAAAGCCCAGCCCAACTCCCGCAGCACCACCGGCAGCGAGGGTCTGACCAAAGAATCGGCGCCGATTCGGGTTTTGAATCATCAGTCGTTTCTTGTTGACGTTATCCATGTCTAAATCCTCAGCGCTGAATAAAGGTCGGAGACCAGAGAATCAGGTCTACCATGCCGATCATTCTTCGGCGCCAATAATAGGGGTAGTCATCCTCAAACACATCGAGGCGTGGGATGGTCTGGTCGTACAGATAGAAATGCGGCAGGTTATCCGGATTTGGCAGATCTACCTGGGTCATAAACTGCATCGCGACGCCACCCAACTGAGTGTTGGCATCCTGGTATCCGATGCTGTTGCCAACCCAGCCTCCAGAGGGTGTGTAGCCCATAATCCACGAACACCAGAACTCGGCGAGCTGCCTTGGCGTAAAATCGCCGTTTAGGTTCTCCCGGACGATCTCGGTGACCCGCATCATCCGATCGCTGTTGCCTGCATCGCGGTCGAGCATCCAATCGATCGCCTGCCACGTCTGGACCAGTGATGTGGACCCTTCCCAATGCTCCCGGTTATCCGGATAGCCATCGGGTGTCGGCCAATGGAAAAGCTCCTGGCGGGTGTCGTCAAACTCCCAGTGGAAGCGACGGGTCGTGTCCGTCGAATCCTCTTCCCGCAAAATGTGGTTACCACCGGCGGCACGCATACACGAGACGACGTACTCGAATGGCCGCTTTTTCTTTTCGCCCCAGGTGTTTTTGAAGGCATCAGAGAGCAAGATCACCCGAAGGGTACGCCTGATCTGATTCGGCGACTCTCGGAACGCGAAGAATTCCGCAGCGGCGGCCTGCACAATCGACTCCGGCGGGTTGTCCGAAATCAGTCGCTGACACAGCTTTCGGGCAATGTAGGTTGCCGTGCCGGGGTGGTATGCCGCCACCCGCATGATGAGCTCCCCTTCCCGCTCAGGCTCTGTGTTGGCCGGAATGATGTTGGACGCGGTGCTGAGAATCGACTTGCCGGTCTCATCGTGCTCACCGAGGTCGACAAAAAAGAAGCCCGTATCACATTGTCCCGGGGTTGAGTTCCCGTTTTGCTCGTAGCGCCAGCCCGTCAGGCCAGCCGCAGCTTCATACACGTCATCATCGTAGTATTGGGCGGCAATCTGAATGCTCGGATTGGCAAAGTTGCCCATATCGAAGTTGTTGATTGCGACGTAGGGATTCTCCGGCAGCAGCTCAAAGCCGGTGAACGGTCGCTCAACGCCTCCATAGTTCTCCGCGCCAAGGCAATGAAGTTCGAACAGTTCGCGGGCGTAGTTTTCGTTGATGCCGCCCGCTGAGTTCACGTAGTTGTCCAAGTAGCGGAGCATGACCGGGTGCTTACCCGAAGCCTCTAGCATGTTGGCAAAGTTGCCAAACGCGTTCGCGCGGATAACGTCTCGGTCCCAGGACGACCAGCCGACTTCGATATCGCGGTTACCACGGACAAACACGTTGAAGTGGTTATGCCAAAAGTCGACGATGAGCTCGAACAGCTGCTTATTGCTAAACACCGCGCGGTTGAATGACATGTTGCGAACGTCGCGGTAGGGCCGCAGGTACACGTTTTGGTCACCGTCACATTCGCGGTTTGCGAAAGAGGTCACCCGGCTTTCGTCGAGAGACTCAAAAAGACCCTCGAACGGCGCCATCCGAGCATCAAAGTCGCTGTCGTCGATGCTCGCGGGGTTGAGCTGTTCGTCAACATAATTTTCCAGTCGTTCGTCGTCGTTCGATCCGAGCGACATGAAGTAGCCGACGTCGTCTTTCCCAAGGTCACCAAATTTGCCGACACCCCCGCCTCCCGGGGGTGGCTCGAAGCTGTTCGAGAACACCAAACCTGGATCAACTGGATCAGCGGTCACGCCGGACTTAAGCTCTCTGCGAGCGGGTCCAAAACCCATCTTGTGGAAAACCCGCACCGCCAGCGGTGGCGTCAAGGTGTTATCCGAGCCCCCCTTGGCCCCAGCGGCGAATTCACGCGCCTTCTTCGCCAGCGGTTTAAGCTTGGGTTGAGCCCTCGCACTATCATCAGCTGTAGTGCTGGCAACCGCCGTGGTGGCAACAGCTGCCGCGGACCCCGTCAAAAAGCGGCGACGTGACTCAGAACGATCCATTCGGAAAACCTCTACACAATCGTAAGAACCCGCGAGTCTAGCAGTGGATCATTTGGCGCTTGTGTGACCCGTATCTCTTTTCTGGCACCTGTTCGAAAACTGTGACGCACCCTTCAGCAGGACAGGCGCCAAATGCGCTAGCGATTGGCCCCAAGAGGGCAGAATGTGACCTGTCGCGTCACCCGTCAGAGGCACCGCTCCGATCAATACTATGGTTTAGCCGCTGCTCAAAAAGCGCCACCGCCTCATCATAAAGGCGGAGATCATAGGTATTGATATCGGCAAGCTGACGGCGAAGCTCGTCGTCCAGCTCAACGTCATCCGTACTTTCGTTGGCCCTGGGAAAGTCGTTTGGCAGAGCCCAGCGAAACATATCGAACATCAACGCCATAGATTCGTCGAATCGCTCCTGAATCCCGACAAACTCAAAAGATCGAAGCGTTACCAGCGCTCGGCGATAGGATTCTTCGCTGAGCGGAAAAGGTTGGTTGACGTCCGCCGGCCACGCTGATGGATCGTCGAGGGCGAATCGCATCGTCAACATCCGGGTTTGAATATTGGCGATATGGGACTGCACAAAGGCCCGCTTCTGCATGATGTCGGCGAGACTCAAGTCTTTGGCCCAGGCCGCGTTGCGACGCACGTGGCGAAGGTGCGACACGCTTCTCGCCACCGGCTCTCGAAGCATGGTCAGCATGACGGGCGTTCGAGCAAAGCGTTTCATGAGCTGCCACGGATAGTGTCCGCGCAAAAGCTGGGTGTTGGACCAGACGTCCTCCGACAACTCCATTAAGTAAGGAATAGGCGGATAATTGCCGTTAAACGACTGCCGCATCACCTGGTCGGAGGGGACGGTCCTCTGCGCGTCAAAGCGCAGCTCGAGCACAGTCCGCAACGTTGTCCCGGCCGTTTTCGGGATATGCATGAAAAAGTGGTGGTTATGAGGCGGCATCGGCCAGGTTCGTAAGGACAAAGGAAAAGCGCTACGGATAGTAATGACTACCGGGTCCTCGCGCCACCCTTGTCCTGGCGAGCCAGCGGTTTGCTTTCTTACCTATTCGAAGCCGTCAATAAAAATGCGATCAAACGGCACGTCCTCACCCAACACAACAGGGTTGGAGGCGGTTGCCGTCGGGCCCGGGTCGGCAAAAACCTGGGGCAGATAGCTGCCCTCTGGCAAAAAACCCAGGTCAGCCGTGTAGGCCCTGGCGCTTCCCGGGAGCCCATCGACCAGAGGAATCACGTCACCCGCCTCATCGACGACATTGACGCCCTGAGTTACATCACCCAGCTCCGATGCCAACCATCTGACTTCATAAGTATTTTCCGGCCCCGAATCTTCAACCAGGACAATCCAATCGATCTCAATCATCACACCGGGCTGCGATGTGGGGTCAATTCGCAGGCTTTGCCAGTTCGGCTCGTCCAGCCAATTGGCTAATGCGGGGACTGACCTCGCTGCAAGGTCAACCTCAACAACTTGCCATTGTCCAGGGAACACCGCGACTCCCTGGGTTGTCCCGAAGACACCATCGGTCAAAGACGCGTCGCGAAAAAAGTTCACCGAGAACTGCTGAGGGTCGGCGGACTGGTAACGCACCTTTGCTAGCAGCCGCCGGTAGACTGAAGACGCAATTGGCGTCTCGGCTCCGTCCGCGGTGTTGTCGCCGGGGAAAAGAAGGATAAACGAGGGATCGTTGGTGTCGGTTGTCGCCCGATACACTCCCCCGCTGATCGACTCTCCGGTCAGTCCGCGCGAGCGAGAGAGAATCACGTCCTCAGGACTATCCATCAGCCAGGCATTTCCGAGCACATCCCGGGCAAAGTCACCGATGGGGGCAATCACGTCCGCGTTCCCGTCTGGTTCGGTGATGGTGATGGAGGTCACGGGCGCCGCTCCAACTCGTACCGGACCCGTCGAGTATCGATAGGTTGTGTTGAATGCATCGCTGACCTCAGCCAGCACAAAATATTCTCCGCTGGGCACATCCTGAGGCCCATTCCACAAAGCGCTCGTGTCGGTGTTCTCCCGAAGATTGTCGAAAATCAGCGTTGGCGGCGGCATATTTTCGCGGACGGTGTCGTTGTCCACAAACAATCGAATCGACGCGTTGTCTTCGGGGTCGGAGGCTTCCCACTCGATGTTGAAAACCGGGTCGGCGGTGTCCAGGGGCGCCAGAATGATGGAGTCCAGCCTCACCGTCTTCTGGGTCGGGAACTCGTGAGGGTCAAACCGAAAAAAGTCGACCGTGCCGAACCAACGGTTTGCACCCTCGGTTTCCGTTTCGAGCAGCCGCATGTCTCCGATCTCGTAAACGTTGGTGCCCTCTTGAACAATGATGTCGTCGCTGGTGGTCAGCGTTGAGAGGTTGTTACCCCACAACACCCGGGCCACAGAGCCCGTGCCGATATCGCGCTCGCCGCTAACTTCGAATTGATAGGTCAGCATTCGGTAGAGTGCCGTATCAATCGGCACGGTGGCATTCATTAATATCGTTGAGTCGTCTCCGGTCGACGTGGCGCTCAACGAACCGCCTGAATAGCTGATACCCACCAGCTGTGTGGTGCTGGCAACATCGGCTGCTTCGATCGGACCCCAAGGATTTCCGAGTTCTGCAATGGAGAAGCGATTAGCGACATCTCCCCGCACGTCGGGTTCGTTGAAATTCAGAATCGGCGCTGCGTTGACCCGGACATTGCCGGGGCTGTCTGCTGATGAGAACTGGCCATAAACTCGGATGACATAACTATTTGGGGGGAGTGCGCTCAGGTCGACGGTCGCCTGAGTGCCCGCGAAACCTTCACCGAGCAGATAGCTTTGGCCGTTCGGCGCAATAGCACTCACGGCATAAGGCCCGTCACCCGCATCGGTCCATTGCACCTGCGTTTCGGCCACCGTCTGTCCGTCGGCGACCAGTCTGATCCAGTCGAGCTGAAAGGTGATGCCGGGGAGGTCCGTCATGTCGAAACGCAGTCCTTTGGCGTCAGCAAACGCGCTCCAAGGCTGCGACCCGATATCGCCACTGGGAGAGTCCGCCAGGAGATCGACCGTAACGACGTTCCAGTCGGTGCCCCGCATTAATTCGCCGTCCTGATTTCGGCACTGTCGATTAGCGGCGCCAAACGTACTGCCTCCCGCCGACAGCTCGTCGTAAAAGAAGACCTGAACACAATGCGGTGTTGCGGGTTCTGGCGCCGGCTGAAGGTAACGGACCCGCAGCGTCACATAGCGATAGACGGAGGTGTCGATCGGAAAAAGCTGACCGCGGTTTCTGTTGACGACCGAACTGGGAATCCCCGAGAACAACGCAAAGAAAGCTGGGTCATTGCCTGTACTGGTCGCGCTGTAAACACCCGACCCAAAACCCTCGCCGGTCAACTGAATCGATTCAGTCAGGACCACGTCCTCGGGATTGCTCATATCCCAAGGGTCGCCTAGCTCGACGGTCGCATAATCTTGCGCCTCACCGACGACGACGCCACCGGCACCGGGCACAAGGACTTCCAGGTTGCCCGCTGCTGCCGGCATAGCGACGCTTAGCATGATCAGCAACACCGCCCAAAAACGATCGATCATCATTGATTTAATCCGCCTTTCCCTTTGGCACTTCGTTTCGGACTATGGAGCAGTATCGCTTTCTCGCCCCGCCTTCGCCTTGCTCGACGTCACCGAGGCGAAAAAAGGAACATCTTTCCAATTTTCCGCGCACTTCACTTTCAATCGGTCAAATGAACGATAGGCTTGAGACCGGGGTTCGTCTACCCCATCCGGCCACGGACTTCTCGTTCCCAGCCACGGGCGACGGGTGGCTGAGCGGGAAACGGTAGATCTTGCGTTACCCGGCGTGCAAAGGACTGCCGCAATATGTCGATGCCTTTGTCTGCTATCCGTCTGTTTCGCGTTTGTGCGCCAACAATGCCGTTGTTGTGGCAATCCTCCAGCGAGCCTCTTCACCCAGTTCGGTTACCAGCTTCTCTCGCATCCAATCCACCGGGTTCAAGTCTAGAATGTCGGCAACTCGGAGTCTGTGAAACTCATCGCGCAGTTCGGTTGGCAAACCGTCGCGATACGTCTGCAGCATCATCCATAGTGCCCAGATGGGATGCCCGGATAACGGCACCTGGTGGTCCTCAACCTCGATCTGATCGCCGAACAGTCGCCGAATACCCATGCGCGTCATGCCGAAATAGTGGTGCGGGTAGCCGTGTTCACGCTGCAGGAACGGCACGTTGCAATAGATTTTGCCGCCGGGTTTGAGCACTCTCAGAATCTCGGCCGCACAGTCAAACGGCTGATCCACGTGTTCGAGGACGTCCAGGGACAGGACTGCGTCGAAACACGCATCCTGAAAAGGCAGCGCCTGGTTGACCGCGAGCACGTCCACATGAGGGTAGTCGACCACCTCACACTGAATCAGATTCGGGAAAGTCACGTTCTTCTTCCCTGCCCCACAATCGAGCACCATCCCCCCTCGATCCAGGATTTTTCTCGCGTTTTCGTCATAGCCGTGGGCCGAGACGTTGGTGGTTTCATCGATGCCAAACTTACGTCGCATCTGCGGCGTCAAGAAGCTCATCGCGCCGGCATCTTGAGGAAAAGCAGTTTTGCAGGCAGGGCAAACGAACAGGTCACCCTCTTGCACTAGTCGCTCTTGGGCGCGACAGGAAGGGCAGGAAAAGTGGTCGAGGATCCAGGCTTCTTTGTCCAGGTTCGTTTCGGTATTCATATCAATAGATATTGTCAGTGCAATAGTTAGTCTTCCTGCCTGTTTGGCAGGCTGGCCAGCAACGCGTCGAGAGATTTCCAGCGCTGCTCTAGCCGTTCCAGTGCCGCCGGAACGCCGCCCCGGGTGAGCTGCGACACCAGCCACCCCGGTAGGCCTCCGCCAACGCTTTCGCGCGCCGCAGCCACGGCCTGTTCCATCGCCCGTTGTTCCGTATCGAGAGATGTCAGCTTCTCCCGCAGGTCGTGCAACGTGGGCAGCAACCTGGTCAACGCGACCAGCGCGCTGGCATTGGCTTCCCGCACCGCATCGCCGCGATGAAGAAGGGTGAAGGACACCGCAATGGATTCGATATCGGCCGGCGCTCGTGGGCCAAGATCGAAGTGCAGCTGCGGATCGTCCGTTTGGAAATGCCAGGTGCCCTCGTGACGGAACAGCGCGTTGTCGAGATGACACTCAAGATCCGTCGTCTCTCCCCCAACAAGTGTCACCTGCACAGCAAGGTCTGTGACGACAGCCGGCTGATTGGCGGGATCGAGGCGAAGCCGATGTACCCCGCGCCCGAGCGAGCCTTCTTCCAGGCGATCGGCAGACAAGTTGAAGGACACCTCGTCGCCTGAGAGGCGCTGAGTGATCGACGCCTCCGCGGTAAAGCCCTCTCCGCGATCAAAAAATATCTGGGCCGCCACGGCTGGCGGCCGACCCACCGCGCTTTGGGCGGCGTAAAGGCTGCGGTAACGGCTTGCCGCATCCTCCCAGTTGCCGGCGACCCAGGCCCACTCGGCCAGCCGAGCCGGCGGCTCAGCCCAGCTCGGCGCGAGTCGCTCGGCGGTCTCGGCATGGCGTACCGCAGCGTTGCGGTCGCCAGCCGCCCACGCCGCCCTTGCCCGCTCCAGGGCTAAAAAGGGGTCGTCGGGCCGTTGGTCGTGCCATTTACCCAGCCAGGCAGCGAGTTCAGCATGGGCACCCTGCTCGTTCAGCAGGGTGATCCGCGCGCGAAAAAGGGGCACCGGGTTGCCGCTCACCTCGATCGCCCGGTCCAGCGCCGCCGCATCTGCGGCGTCGATCTGGGGGGGCGAAGCCGTGTCTTCTTCCGATCGCGGCGCTGGTGCCCGTTCTTCCAGCCGCAGGGGATGTGGGGCTTGCCGGTGGACGAGTTCGCGCCACAACAAGCTGGCGGCCTCGGCTATGTCGACCGTGACGCCGGCGGCCGTCAGCTCGTCGCGGAGGTCCAGTCCGAGAGACGGCGCATGATGCACGAGGCCCGCGTCAAAGAAGTCGGCCAGGCGCTCAGGCTGAACCGCCTCCTGTCTAATCTCCTCGCTAAAGTCCTTTTCCAGCACGGCGGTGATGGATCGGACAAGACGGTCCGGGTCAGCCGTGAACAAGAGTAAGGAAAACGGGCGCTTTTCCAGCAGCTCCAGGAGCCGCTGATTGTAGCGACACCAAAGCTGTACCCCCGCATCCGTTGCCAGCCCATTGCGGCGCTCCAGGGAACGCGCCACAGCAAGCGGATGTCGCAAGACGCCCAGGCGCCGCGCATTGGGCCGCAGACCCAACCAAGAGTCCGCCAGAAATAGGATTCGGGGGTCCTTGATCAGCCACGGACGGCGCTCGTCCTCCAGTCCGGAGACGATCACATTCATCTTGACCCGCTGGGTCTCGTCGACCTCTAATGCCTCCGGCGGGCTATCCCAGCTGCCACCGTGCGCTCGGAGTACCCCTTCGTTGAGCGGCGTAATCGCCAGGTGTTCCCGGTTTCCCTTCTGATTATCCGGATTCCAGCGGTCAACGTCCCCGATGTTAAAGCCCGCCCCCTCCAGCATGCCGGTCAGACAGCTCGTGCCGCTGCGGTGCATGCCGAGGACGAACAGGCCCGGCGAGGCAGCGTCGGATGATGATTGAAGGCTGGAATCGGACATCGGCCAGCGAGTATGGCACTCAGATCAGCGGACTGCAGCCCCGCGAGGGCTTATCCGCCCACGCAGGCGTATTCGATCAGTTCAGAGACGGCGCGCCGCCAGGCTGCCGGGCCGTGTTCGTGGGCCAGCCAGGCGCTTCGTACCTCGTCGGCGTTTCTGCGCAAACGCGGGAGTTCAGCAAGGCACGCATCCACCGACAGGGGGATGCCGTCAGGCGCGTCCATGTCGATGGCCGGCGCCCGACCGCCGAGATCTTCGTATAGCGCTCGCATCGTGCTATCCGCCGGGACGAGCGGGATAACGCCGGCGCAGACGCATTCGAGGAAGATCCCGGAACCGATGGTTTGGTAGCGTTCGCCGTAGGGAAGGAGCATGACGTCCAGTCCAGCCAGTGTTGCGTCATAGTCGGTTTGCGCCAGGTGGCCGGACAAAAGCGTCACCCCACGGGACCGAAGCGCGGACTCCAGCTGCTCCGGTGCCATCCCCAGGGGCCGAGCCGCGTGCGCAGAGTCGATCCGAACGCTCCAGTCCACACCGCTGAGGTCCGCCTCAAGCAAATAGCCTGCGAGGCTCTCGGGCCGATGGACTGGACGCGTTGCCCCGAGCGCTCCAAGGCGCGGTCGATTGTCCGGTGGCGGCGATTTGGATGCGTCGAAACGCGCCGCAGCTGGGTAGGGTGCAACCCGAATCTCCGCTGATTCGAACCCTTGTGCCAGCAACCAGTCTGCGATGGCGGCGGATTCGGCTAGCAACAGCACGTTTTTGCCGGATTCAGCCAGTTCCTGCGCCGAGGACCGAAATGACACACTAATGAGGTGTTCGTCCTCACAGTCAGGCACCGGCGTGGTCTCCATGACGCCAATGACGGCGCCACGAAGCTCCAGTGTGCCGGCAATAGCTGAGGTGATACCTGGCAGCGTGAGAAAGCGCGCCGTCGGAAAAACAGCGACTTTGGCTTCAGAGCGCTTGACGCACGCGCCCACCACATTGCCCAGCAACTCACTGAACGCGGCCAGAATTTGCTGATCGACTGGTGCATCCGCGCCGACAAGGTGGTCGACGACGGGAAAGACGCCGTGCCAGCGCTGCGGCCGCGCCGACTGCCACTGCTGATGATGAAACACGTTCATCGCCAGGCCATGGTCTGCGCATACTCGACTGTAAGCGTCAGCAAGCAAAGGGAAATGCCCGTGAGGCCCCTGCATGCGGGGCTCGAAAAGGGCAACCGCTGCCGGTTCGATACCGGAATCCAGTGACCCCACTGCGGCGTCCGCAAGCGCCAGTGCGTCGCCGTCTAACAGCTGGCGGAGTAGGAGTTCATTCATGGCTCGTTTTTCGGGCCGCCAGCCCCCCCGCCCGCGCGGACAGCTGACGCTC
Source organism: Pseudomonadota bacterium (assembly GCA_038747195.1). GTDB lineage: Bacteria > Pseudomonadota > Gammaproteobacteria > Xanthomonadales > SZUA-38 > JANQOZ01. The sequence continues at coordinate 25,019 of JBCDKA010000001.1, read as the reverse complement.
CAGGAGCAGCGACTCCGGCACAGTCTCCTGCCCCCAGCGTTCGAAGGCCACCCGCGGTCGGGTTGAGATGCCGAGCCAGGCGTCACAGACCGCCCCGATGTCGAGAGCAATACCGCCGCGCTGGGCGATGATGTCGCAATAGACCTTGCCGCAGATGCCCGCGCCAACAAAAAAGAGCTGACCCGGAAACTTCGGGGTTAGCGTATCGAGCAGCTCATTGAAGCGATCCGGAAAGTGGGGAGTCCAGTCGGCATCACGGCGCAGATAGCGGAGCGGCACCGGCCATTCATCCACCTCGATGCCCACAGCTCGAAACAGCGGCGCAAGATCGCGGCGACCCGTCACGAGGCCAATGCGCTCCTGCCCCATGGCCAGATCCGCCAGAAAGCCCGACTCCAACCAGTCGAAATGGATCCAGGCTGAGGTCAGCAGGGCCTGCTCCGGCCAGTCGAACTCAGCCATCCAGCGGCCGAGCAGGATGAGCCGGTAGGCGCTATCAGGGTCCAGGTTGGCGCTTTCCTCCGGTCGCAGGGACAGGTTTTGCCGCGCCCAGGCAACCCGCCGTTGATTTGACAGGCCCGTGAGATCTTTGGGGAACGCGTCTGCCGCGACGTCGGCGCGAACGCCGAGCACCTGTGCGCGCTCAACCGCCAGCAACAGACGATCAGCGAGATTATCCAGCCGGGCCTGTGTACATCGATCCCCGAAATGAGAGGCAAGATAGTTACCGAGCGAAGCGTCATGCCGATTCAGCAGGCTGAGGATGACGCCCTCGCCATCACCAAGGCGCAGCAGCGACATCGCCCGCCCGCTCCTTTCGTGATCGAGCACGCAATCGGCGACTCGGTCCGGGCTGACCAGCCGATTTCCAACGATCGCGGCGAAAGAGTTCATGTGTCGTACCGGGGCGGATTTCTTCCGGATCGGGGTCGAGGTGCGATAATATCGCGTTTGTCCGTAGACCGTCGCTGGGCGCCGAGCAAGTAAAAGCTCCGACTGATGGTTTGAAAGGATCGCCACAGAGGAATCGGCCCGTCGTTATGGTGCAAGCCCAGGAACATGAGCTTAGTCAGCAGCACTCAGCGGCTGCGACGCCCGGTGCAATTGCCAAACCGGATGCTGCCGCTGGCCCAATAGTAATGTGCGTGATTGGCAACCCGGAGCCATTCGAGGGCGTGCTTCGGTCGCTCGAAGCCCAGAGTATTCAGTCACTCGGTGCGCTCGACGACCTCGAGAAGTCGCTACAGCAGGACACCAAAAAACATGCAATCGTGGTTTATGCCAATCCGGTCATGGTACTGGGTGATAAGCTGCAGGCCGGCGGGGGCATGACCGAGGCGACAGCCAACTGGCGCGATAGCACAGAGCGCCTGCTTTCGCTCTTCCGCAGGGATCGACGCCGGATCACACTGATCGATGGACACGCGGCGCAGCGCGCGCCGGAGCTGCTGGAGCGCTTGCTTGGCGACCGCCTGTCGCGCCAGCTTGATCTCGCAGGCAAACCACAGACTGATGACGAACCAGCCGGCCTGCCTCAGCTCGTCGCCGCGCAGGCGCTGCACCAGGACGAAGTGGCCGCGGCCCTGGTCAGCGAGCTGGAGGCCAGCAGCCTCCCCCTTGGACCCGCCTATCGTATTGATGTGGACGCGCTCATTGCAGATGGACTATCCCACGCCACCAAGGGCGCTGTCGAAACAATGCGGGAAGAGAACGACCTGCTGATGCTGCAGCTGCATCAGGTTCAGGAAGAGCTGGAAATTCAATGCTCGAAAAACCGTAGATTGCAAGAAGAACAGCGCGAGATTCGTGCCGGCGCCAAAAAAGCTGCTCTTGTCCGTGACGGCGTGCAAGCTGAGTTCAACGAGGCACGAGAGGCCTGGGGTGCCGATCGTAAAGCGCTGGCCGACGAACTGGAATGGAACGCGAGCACACTTACCGCCTTGCGTCGCTCGCTGTCATGGCGACTGACCGCGCCGGTACGGCGCGTGCTTGGCCTGTTCATGGGCGACTCGAAGCTCTAGATCGCTGCTGATGGACTGGTTGGAGCGACATCTCGCGGTTTTTCCGGATCCAGAGCTCGTATTCGTTATCGGCGCGGGACAGGGCCGCGATCTATCGGCTCTGGCGCGTTTTTCCCAGACTCGCCTCGTGCTGCTCGAGCCCCAACCACGCTGGGCAGATTTCCTACGCCAGCAAACCGTTAGCCTGCCTAATACGGAAGTGCTTCAATACGCATTGGACGACAGTAGCGGCATCAGTACGCTAACAGTGTTCAATTTTGCCGAGCTGAGCAGCTTGCGACCGGATCCTGCGCTGACGTCACTATTGCCTGGCGCACGACAGACCGCCCAGCTGCAGGTCGAGACCCGCTCACTCGGTGACCTTGTCGAGTCTCTCGAAATCCCGGGGGGCGCAAACAATTGGCTGATTGTAGACGCACTCGGCGTCGAGTCGGCGGTAATTGACGGCTTAGCAGACAGCGATCTGCGTAGTCGTTTCGGACATATCGTGATGCGTACACACCAGCAGGCCCCCAATAGCGTTGATCCGAACTTGTCGACAACCGCTTATACCTTGCTCACATTCGGTTATCGCCCGCTGGGTGATATGGACTACAGCGACGGTGATTGGCCGAGGATGCACTTGCAGCATTTCGACCGTTCGCCCCAGCACAAGGAGTTGGAGACTAAAGTGGTCGCTCTAGAGCAGCGTTCGAATGAAATAGAGACTGAAAAGATCGACCTGCAAGAGCAGATAGCCAAGCTCGGCGAGGAAATACAGGCAGCCCAACGGGACTCGGAACAGAGCAGGCAGCTGCTGCAACACCAAGACGATCACGCGGCCAAAGCTGCCGAGCTTGCGGAGCAACTTTCACGTTCAACTCAGACTCTCGAAGAAACGCAAGTAAAGCTTAAGCAGCGAGATGCTGAGGCGAAGGAACGCGAGAAAGAGCGCGACGTTGCGCTCAAGGCTCATGAAGCGCGGGTGTCAGAACTGACCGGGGAGATCGAATTGCTGCGGTCGGAACGCAATGAACGCATCGCAAAGCTTGAGGGCGTGATCGATCAGACAAAGTCTGATCTCTCTATTTCGCTGCGGCTTCAGACGCTTCGTGAGAGCGACCTGAGAGAGCTGCAGGAACGCTATGCGGACGTACTGGAAACTCGAAATGCTCAGCATCAGCTCCTGCTAAAAATCCGCAAGCGTCTGAGCCTGGCAGCGGAGTACCTGCTGCAGTTAAAGAACGAGAGCGACGAACAACGAAAGAGCGAGTTGACCTCGGGCCTGGTCGAGGCTCTTGCCCACGATATCGTTGAAGGCGATTGAGCGTCGCAAGCCCGAGGCGCTCCGATCACTCATCGATATGAATTTGCCGGAGGAATTCGCCGAACTGCTGGAAGAGTGTTCCGAGTTGATCGACAGATCGGAGCTGGCAGAGTCACAGGAGTGGCTGCCAGTCGCAGAACCCCTGCCAAGCCTGCTGGAACGTTGCGCCGAGCTCGTCGAACATCCTTCGGCGGTCGAGCCGATTCGGACCATTCACCATTTTGCCTGTACGGGCGGCACGCTGATCGCCAAGTGCATCGCGTCGATGCCCAACACTGGAGTGCTCAGCGAAGTTGAACCCCACAGTCGTCAGACTATCTCGGGGGGCGGCCTTTTTCATCCAACAGATCTGCTGGCCCTGCTTCGGGTAGGCACTTATCAGTCGACTAGTCAACTTGAGTCCGCAGTGTTTCTAAATGGGTTGGAGACGATCTACAAAGACAGTCAAGCTAAAGGACTCAGGCTGGTTCTGCGCGATCATGCGCATGGCAAGTTTTGTTTCGGAGAGCTCGTTTCCGATCATCCGTCCCTGCTCGAACTGCTTCGTTCACGCTTTGAGGTCAGATCAGTAGTAACGGTTCGGCATCCGCTAGACTCGTACCTATCGCTGTTGAGCAATCAGTGGCTGCATTTTCAGCCTTCCACATTGGAGGAGTACTCAAAGCGCTATCTACAGTTTCTGCAGTTACACGAAGGGCTCCCTGTTTGCCGGTACGAAGAGCTTGTCCGCGCCCCGCACGAAACGATGATGATTGTTTGCGATTCGCTTGACTTACCATTCTCTGAGACCTTCGAGCACACCTTCAATGTTCATCGGTTGTCAGGGGATAGTGGGCGTAGTTCCGGGACCATAACCATGCGACCTCGTCGTGAAACTCCGGAGGACCTGGCAGACGAGAAAAGCGAATCAGCTAGCTACAGGTCGCTGTGCGGCAAATTGGGGTATGAGTTGTAGTGGTTCTGTGGATGAGACCGTGGCAAGTCCGCCGTCAGGATCGCGGACCATTGACGCCCTGGCTCTATCGCACACATTAACCCCGAAATACTTCATATAAGCCGGGAAGCACCTTCCCCTTGAGCTCTTTAAAGTGTTGGGGAAACAGGTCCGATTGGATAAACACCGCATCACATTGCCAGAACGCCGAGTCGTAGTAACAGGGTTCACAAAGGTCAAAAAGCTCAAAACCGGATTGCCAAAGGAACGCTAGTCTCTCAGCGATGTAACGTTTGCTGCACTCGACGATAACGACTGAGCACCGCTTGAGCGTATCCTGTGCGCCTCTGAGGACACGCAATTCCTGTCCGTCAATATCGATCTTCAGCAGATAGGGGCTGGCGAAGCTCCTGCTTCCGAGAAAATGATCCAGCGTCGTGGCAGGCACTTGACGCAAATTTGCATGGCTTCCAGATTCACCAGATTCCACCATCCTCGAATGCGTTATCGTGACGCCATCAATGGAGGAACTGAGCCGCAAGCCCGTTTCACCCACCTTGTCACTGACCGCAACGCAGTGAAGTTCATGGTCAACCGCGCCGTAAACCCGCGCAATTACATCCGAGAACTCCTGGACTGGCTCAAAAAGCACATGTTTGACGTTCGGATAAGCACGAATCAGTTCCGGCGTTCCCTTCAGAACGCCCACATCCAGGACGGTTTCAACCGGGACTTCTCGTTCGCGTAAAACCTCTAACGCCATCTTTTTGGTCGGAAAGCGGTCCTCTTTTCTCATTTCTACCCCTTTTCTTCAGTTCGACGAGGAATCGTTCGAAAAGAATGCTCAATTCCCTGCTCTGGTAGCATTCTAAACGACACGGTCGACCAGAAATGGATGATTTCAGGTCACAAACCGACGCTTATCCGGCAACAAATACGTCCCGTATGAAAAACCCCGATGGTGCCGCTGGACCAGACCAAAGTGCCAAACTTCTCCATGCAGGTCCGAGCACTGTCATTGTGCCCCAAAGAGTGTACCTTGCGACGTATCCAGCTATCGTGTCGCCCGGTTCCAGTTTGCGACACCAGGCGCTTGAACGAGAAGTCTCCAGCGAAGTGACCACCAAATGGAGAGGTGCGCGTGACAATTGAAGATGTAGTTTGGATTCCTTCGTACCCGAAATCGGGCAATACGTGGGTCCACCAAGTTCTGAAAGTTGCGGCCGAGACGCACGGCTTCCCCCGCAATGCCAGTATGGATGCCCATGAGCTGGAAAAATCGGCGGAAGAAATACCCGAGTTCCCCAAGGTAAAGGTCTCGAGAAATGGCTGTGCGGTTCTGAAGACACACAACCAATGCGATGCGACTGGTCGGGCACACCCATCCTTGGAGCGGTTGAGGCCTGTTGGATCGATTTACGTCAGACGCAACCCGCTTGACGTTCTTCTGTCATACATCAATTTTTCGCGAATCCAGTATTTCAACCGAAAGGGAAAGGGTGAGCACTACCGGAAAGGATTGTTTCGAACGCTTTTGGGTATGAAGGACGTTCCGGACTATCAGGCTTGGCGGGGCGAGAGCCTGGACAGTTTGCCGACGAAACTCCTGGACCATGCGCTCGATTACTTTTCAGAAAGCGGAATGCTGATACCCACATTGAGCCATTTTGGTTCTTGGCTAGATCACAATGAAGTTTGGCAGAAGGCGCAGGTCGACAATAAGCTATTGATTTATTACGAAGATTGCATTCAAAACCTGGAAGCTTTCAGCGTACTCGGCACGATGTTCGATTTCAGCGACGATGAAATCAGGACAGCGGTGAGAACCCGCAACGATATTACCAATACCGCAAGAGAGGCACGATCCGGAAAACCTGACAATAAGATTTTCTACAATAAAATGACGAGCTTTTATTACGTGAAATATTTTTCAATGGCCGCCATTTCCAGGTTTATGGTAAGGCATGGCGATAAGTTGGAAAGCCTGGGTTATGTCAATTTGCCTCTACATTAGGAAAATCAGTGACCGTTTCCGACAGCGCATACTCACAAAAAATACGCAGATTCTGACCCACTGATTCCCCCAGATTCATGCTCGACCGGTCCATGAAATCTGACCTTTTGTGGACTTAAGCACGATGCACACCGAAATCGTAATCCAAGCGGGAAACGGCCTCTGCGAGCAGTGCAACGGGAGCGTATACCCAGGCTGTCTTGGCGTGATACTACAAAGCGCCTCAGCCCCCCTGAAAAACCAGGCCGGCTGAGACAAGCAGATCACTCCAGGCCCTCTTCAGGTTGCTATACTTTCGAACTTTCTGTGCGTGCGGCGGCTCGGTCAGCATGGACATCAAAATCCAACGATTGCAGGATACTCAACAACATGAAGCTTTTAGATGAGAATATATCGCCAGAGCATAGAAGCCACATCCTAAGTAAGATTAAGGAATTGGAGCCCTGGTACCACAAGATATCTTTGGGTGCTGGAATAACCACACCAGGGCGTGATTACGATCACGTGTGGGACTCGATTCTGCATGTCATGGGATCTACCAATTACCGTGAAAAACGAGTCCTCGACATCGCATCATGGGACGGTAAGTGGGCCTTCGAAGCGGAGATGAGGGGGGCAAGCTCGGTAATCGCTTCTGATGCGCGACTGGAAGGATTTGAAAACTTGCTTTTCGTGCGTGGGTGCTTGGATTCGCGAGTTACTCCTCTGTGCAACGTTCCAGTTCAGGAGTTGGAGTCAAGACTTAGTTTCGTAGGATTCGAACCCGTTTTCGATGTTGTCCACCATTTTGGTTTGCTATATCACTTGCGTGATCCGTTGCTGTCGCTTGCTCAGTGTCGACGGGTTATCGCAAAAAACGGCACATTGTTGCTCGAGACTGCCTTCATAGAAGATTACGAGAATTCATATATGGCATTTTCTGGGCTGGAGGGAGCGCACCATTTTTATGGCATCAGCGACACTTGGGCACCAACCGCACTTTGCCTCAGAGAAATGTTGATCAGGTCCTTTTTTAATCCTACTGATTTCGGCGATTGGTCTGTCGTAAAGCAGACCGACATGACCATTCATGGGAAAGTTGTCTCCTTAGGGAGAGTGGTGCTTACTGCGACACCGATGATGCCAGAGGAAGGGCATAGGGTTGATGCGCATAAGGTATTTGGTGCTCAGTGAAGGCTAGCAATTTGGACTGGGAGGTTACGGCGCCTCTTTGTGCGATCTATTGATTGCTGCAGGGGTAGAGTCAGCGTTCCGGGCGCCCTGCACCACTGGAAAGCCGGCTCGGAACTCCACCAGTGAAAAGCTCGATGAAATCGGCAGCCCTGCTACGTGCCAGAATCCTCGAGATCAGATCCGCTTTACTAGAAATCGGCAATGATTAGTAGGCGAGCCTGGCAATCCGAGCCGCTCAGGTCAAATAGACTTGAGTGGAAATACGCAGAACCTATGGCACATCAGGAACCTGATTTTTAGCCTCAATTAACGCCATGCATAGCGAGGAAGGCACGGATCGCTTTTTTTAGATGTGGAGGACTTTCATTACTTGACGCAAGCGCGGAATAGGGTTCTGGGTCACCCTGGTACTCGTTGGCAAGCAGCTCAAGGTCACCTTTCCGCAAGTCAGGAAAATTCTCTTTGAGCAACCGCTCTCGTTCGCGAATGAACTTTTCGGTAAGGATGCTCGCTGCGCCGTCTTTTCGAAAGTACATCACTGGCTCGTTCAATTGCTCGAACCGATAAGCCTGTTTTTCTATTCGGCGGAAGAGTCTTTGGGTATGTTTCAGGTCACCGATGATCTGGTATGACTCGTCAAACAGGCCGATGTCATCGTAGACCTTGCGGGAGACCAGCATGGTCTCGTGGCGCAGCGGCATACGTAAGAACACGTTGTAACCCAACTCCGTTCGCGGCAGCTGTCTTTGGTTTTTTCCACATTCGTCCACCTCGTATGCCAGGGCGCTTACGGCATCAAGACGACGGTCCAAAACCGCACTCATGAGGGTTTCAATGCACGTTGGGACGTACCAGTCATCCGAGTTGAGCAAGATGATGTACTCGCCCGTTGCGCGTCTTATGCCTCGATTCATTCCGTCGTAAATTCCTGAATCGACGCCAGATTCAATGTGATCGATCACGTCGGAGTATTTCGCCAGAACCTCGCATGTGCCGTCCTCACTACCACCGTCCATCACCACGTACTCGATGGACGGATAGGACTGCTCAAGGACTGAGACAACGGCTCGCTCAATCGTCCTGACGCGGTTCAGCACCGTGGTAACGACCGAGACCCGCGGTGATCGTTTGTCATCGGTCCTCGCTACAAGGTCTTCAGACCCGAAAGCCGCCCGTCCGGACAGGTACCTGATCGATTCGTCAGTCGTAGCATCCACGCTCTAAGTCTCCTCCACTTTGCGGCTCACGATGCTCACCGCCGAACCGACGACAATACGTTCTGTCGCTTGCTGGCCAAGTGATCCTCGAGCAGCCTCGCGTACAGGTCTCGATGCAATCGGGCTGACCGCGAGGGGTCGCCGTAGATTTCGGCCTCTTTCCGACAGTCGGCGGTGCGTTCACGAACCCGTTCTTCAGACGCTCCAAGCGCCCAGCGAATACCTCTCACCACATCGCCCACATCGAAGGGCCGCGCCAGATAGGTCGTCGAGCGATGCCTTCCTACCTCGGCCAAAACGCCGATGGGAAATCCAACGACGGGCGTCCCGCATAACATGGACTCGATGACCGTCATTGGGCCCACGTCCTCCCTGGATAGGGACAAAAATACGTCCGCCGCTGAGTACGCCAGCGATAACCGCTCAGCGGAGGAATGGCCAAGCGCATGCACCTTGACTGGCAGTTCAGGTTTGCCATTACCGAATGCGACGACCTCAAAATCCTGCCCGAGGGTTTCTACAACTCGCCGAACAACTTTCGGTAACAGATCAGCGCCCTTGCGCGGGTTCTCAAGACTGTCGCTCCCGAACGCTACCAACGGTACGGTGGGAGGCAGGTTCAGCGCATTCCGCGCTTTCGCTTTCTCGACCACCTGGAATTCGTCAACCGGATACGCATTGGGAATGGCAATGATTTCGGCATTTTCGAAAAGAGAGCTGCGCCGGGCGAGCCGGGCCTGATGCTCGGTTGGACAGACCACCGTGAGGTCGAGTTGTGAATAGGCATGACGCTTCTTCAGCCAGGCTTTTCGCGTCAGCGTAGAACCGTCTTCCAACAGCGGGCAGTTGGCGCAGTCAACCATGAAGTGATCGCAGCCTTCAGAGTAGTGGCACCCTCCGGTAAACGGGTTCATGTCTGCAGTTGTCCAGACCACCGGCTTACCTTTCAGCGCTTCGCCCAACGAGTCAATTGGGAACATTCCAGCGATCCAATGCAAATGGACGACGTCAAACTCCGCGATGAGGGGCATAAGCTGACGCGCGTCAACCAGTCCATCCGTAGTCGAGAAAAATTCATTCGCGAAGTTACCGCGGGCGTTCACTTTCGCTTGCATTTTATTGAGGATGGCCACCCATGAATGATGTTGGCGGAAACGTCGGCGATCCTCGAATGAGCCTGCGCCATTGTATGGAGGCAGGGCGTCAAGCGGTGCAACCAGCTGCCCGATGTGTCTGTCCCGGGAATAAGCCACCAGGCTAAGCAGACGTGCATCGACCCCAATCGAACGCAGTGCGTTAATGCGCCTGATCGAACCCATTCCGGCCCCGCCTCGCGCGATCGTGTTGATCGTCAGCACCTTAATCGGAGATGCACCGACCGCTCGGGTCAGCGCAGTCGTCAGTGTCTTCGTTGGATCTGTGCCCCTGGCCCTAGTTGGATGGATGAACTTGCTGTCGAGCGGTTGCCGGGTCACATGACCTTTGCGCTCATCACCGGCCCAGACCAGGGTAAGGGTTCGGGAACCCTCGGGATCACCCGCCAGCTCGATCGCGCCAGCCTCCCGAACGGAACTGGGAATGACACCGTCGATTTCTCTGTAGTATTCCGCTATGTGACCCGACAGCTGGTCGCCATGGATTCGAAACCTCGCTGTCGCGCGTCCGAAATGAACCGGCTCTGTAAGCTCGGCAAACCTTCGCCATAAATCCCAGTCACCGGCCAATTTGAGCTTTATATTGATGCCCCCCGCTGCCTTCCAGAGGATTGATCTCCAGAAGGTTCCCTCTTGTTGGATGAAGCGCCAGTGGCGGTGGTCGCACAATCCCCTCCGAATCACCGCGCGGGGAAATAGTTGAAAGAAGTCGTTGTTTACCTCGCCCCGCTCGTTGCAAGAAGAAATATTGCCGAGCGCCCAGTGAACCTCCGTATTTCCCTCAAAAAGCCTGAAGGCTGTTTCAAAAGCCCCAGGCACGAAAAGATCATCCGAGTTAAGCCACGTGCATAGGGCCTCGTCAGGCGGCGCGAGATTCGCGAACGCTTTTTGAATCGCGTCATACATCCCGCCATCCGGACCTGTCGCGTAAGTGAGCCGCACCGAATTGCAGTTGACTCGTTCCACTGGGCTTTCCTGGATACGACGTTGCCAACGTTCGATGATTTCCAGCGTACCGTCTTGTGAGCCGCCATCCTGTATGTGCAGATAGATGCCAAACGATCCCCGCTGGGTCACGATGCTATGGATCGCTTCACTCAGGAACCGCTCCGAGTTGTAGCTTGGCATCGCAACGAAAATGACATCGCTCGGTCGCCTTGGAGCACGATGGGCGAGCATGAGGCTATGACCCTGATCGATGCGCAGGTAATCCTGGTACGGATAGGACTCAAGGTCCTTACCCACCACCTGAAGCCTATCTGTGCCCCAATAGATGGCAGGGCGCGCCTTGGGTAGGGGAACAGGTTCGCAGTGTTTCGAGTCCTCCGTAGGTTGCGGTTTGGGTTCCGCACTCGGGCGACTGGATCTGGCTTGCAGTCGTTCGATAGTGAGTAGGTGAAGATAGGTATCTATTGATCCCAGCTTTGGACTGACTCGCTTAGGTGTGCTTTCCAAGCCTACAGTGTTCGCTAGCCGATCTACCGGTGCCGGGAGACGTTCTTCCCGGTGCTCAGACATAGTTATGGCTGCTTCAAAAAAGGGGGTGAGCGTGTTCCACGGCGGACCGAGTCGCTGGACCAAACTCAAGCCGATCCGGTCAGAGTCCAAGTTGGCGTCGTTCAGCAAATACAGAGAGCGAAATACCGCGCTCGAATCTTTGACAGGGCCATCAACAGCTGGCGCATCAGCCAGAAACTCGAGGCCTGCCGGCAAATCGGTCGAGCAATGAAGGGGTGTAAATACGCTTGAGGCATAGCTCGTCCAGATAGGGGCTGTTTCCTGCAAAATGGCATCGCCATCGGAATCGAACGGCCTGAGGGAAACACATGGGCGGCTCCAAAAAGAGCGGTACAGGAAAACTGCCAACAGCTCGATGCCGGTCAGGTCCGTAACAAGCAAATGAGACGGACTCTGCGTAACGATTAGTGTCAGCAGATCGAAGGGGGTGAAAGTGGCGACTTTGTGCCCGTAACCCGCTTCGCGAGCGATCAAGCGTTCTGAATCGGTGGCATCCACCTCTGGTCGATCCACCAGCTCGCGAATCCGAACATCAGACGGCAGCAAGCGAGTGATCCGCGAACTGGACGCAGTGTCCTTCGTGAGGATCAAAGGCTCTGGGTTGTCGTCAACCTCGGCCTTGGCTGGTAGCCGCCGAACAAGCGCCCTCAAATTTAGCGAATGTTGCTGCCTTACGGGCCACGGGAGCCCCTGGTCCAGGAGTCCGCGCGCGAAATGCCTGGCTGCCTGATCAATCAGCCCCTGACGTATTGCTCGATTACCTTGAGCAAGTTCCGTGGTTTTCGCTGCGCTGGACATAGGCTGGGAAATCTCCAAATAAAAATGCGGGAAACTATAGCTTGAGAGCCCTCAATATCGCCCGGTGCTGAGCTGGATTAGCGGCCCAGACCGTCTCCAGCCACCCGCCTCATAGTAAACGCAACTTTCGGACCAGAGTGGTTGGCACCCAGCCTGAAAATCTGGTCCAGGATTCAGGTAAATGCGGTCAACATCTGCGGAAATGGAGCATCGGACAGAGACGCTACACCTCCGAAGCCATTTTACGCAAGCTTGCAGCGGCTAAAGCCCGATAAGGAACGGGGCGGGCCACCGCCCAGGTAATCAGGCGACGGGAACGACCGAACAACTATCTTGCCACTGAAGTGGCATGCGGCGATCTGCGCGTCGAGCCCGCTGGAGTCTGCGCGAACTTTGCGAGGACGAGCTATACCTGATTGCCTAAATTGCTACAATGGCGGATTACTCTATTTCCGACACGGCCAGACCAAGCCAAAGAGACCAACGAATGAACGAATCAAAAAGGATCCTCGTCCTAGGCGGCGACGGCTTCTGCGGCTGGCCGACCAGCCTTCACCTTTCCGCTCTCGGCCACGACATCGTCATCGTCGACAACCTTTCACGGCGCAACATCGACAACGAACTGGAAGCCGAGAGCTTGACACCCATCAAGCCGATGACGGTGCGCCGGCGAGCCTGGCAAGAGGTGAGCGGACGGCGCATTGACTTCTACAACTTCGACATCAGCGAAAACTATGTGCGGCTGCTGGACCTAATAATGGACTACCGACCGGATACGGTCATCCACTTCGCAGAGCAGCGCGCTGCACCGTATTCGATGAAGAGCGCTTACCACAAGCGTTACACAGTCACCAACAATCTCAACGCAACACATAACGTGTTGGCGGCCATAGTGGAATCGGGCCTCGACGTGCACGTGGTTCACCTTGGAACGATGGGTGTTTACGGTTACGGGACCGCTGGCATGAAGATCCCCGAGGGCTATCTCACCGTTCACCTGAAGACCGATTCGGGCGAGATGGTCGAAAAAGAGCTTCTCTACCCGTCCAACCCTGGCAGCGTTTACCACTTGACGAAAACACAGGACCAACTGTTTTTCGCCTATTACAACAAGAACGACGCGGTGCGCGTTACCGACCTACATCAGGGTATCGTCTGGGGCACGCAAACCGAGGAGACAAAGAAGGACGAACGGCTCATCAACCGGTTTGACTATGACGGCGACTATGGCACGGTGTTGAATCGCTTCCTCATGCAGGCTGCGGTCGAATATCCCCTCACGGTTCATGGCACGGGAGGTCAGACTCGCGCATTCATTCATATTCAGGACACGGTGCGTTGTGTCCAGATCGCTGTTGAAAATCCACCGGAGAAGGGCGAGAAAGTTCAAATTTTTAACCAGATGACTGAGACACACCGAGTACGGGACCTGGCGAACATGATCTCCGACATGACCGGCGCCAAGATCGGTTTCGTGCCCAACCCACGCCAGGAAGATGACGAAAATGACCTGTTTGTCACGAATGACAAGTTCCTGAGCCATGGACTGAATCCGATCACCCTGGAAGGCGGGCTCATGGAAGAGGTCACGGAGATCGCGCGAAGGTTCTCAGGCCGCTGTGATCGCGAAAAAATTCCGTGCGTGTCTTACTGGAATGATAAGCGCAGGGAAGACGCGCACGTATCCAAAGCAGCGGAACAGCACGACCCGGTTCAAATCCGCGAGTCAAAGCGCGCCTAATCAGCTTTCGAGACCTCCAAACCAAGGCCAGTTGCCACGCGCCTCCTACGACATTTGGGCACGGGGCTAACTGCATGACCCGAGACGGACTTCAGAAAGAAAACCGTTTCTTGAAGTCGGAAAGTTCCTCATCGAGGGTGGTCGTGCCTACGTAGTCAAAGTTTTCGGCTAGTTCGCCCGGAAGCTCTATTCTGACGTCTCGCGGTCTCAAGTTGTGGTTCACGTGGATGACTTCGAGGTCCGGATAAATCTGGGTGACGGCCTCTGCTAGCTCGTTGATCGAGAACTCGTGCTTGACAACGTTGTATACGCCCCGCTCGTAGTCACCGTCGACTGCCCCCAGGATGGCGGTCGCCAACGTGTCAACGTGAATGAAGCTCCTCGTCTGCTCGCCTGAGCCGAAAATCTGTATGCGCCGGTGAAAATTGGCCTGAAACATAAACTTGTTGATCACCGCATCGATCCGGTAAGCGGGGTTGTAGCCATATACGTTCGCCGACCTCAGGATGTAGACGTCCTTCTTTGTCTTCAGCGCCTCCAACTGCCTTTCCCCTCCCAGCTTGGAATGGCCGTAAACTGAAAAGGGGCGCGGCGCCGATTTCTCGGACAAAATCTCGTCACCCTGCCCGTAAATTGCTGCGCTACTGACGTAAACCATTCGTTGCACGGCCGACTGCTCTATGGCCGTTGCAATCTGCGCAGTGCCCCATTGATTGACCTGATCGAAACTGTGCGCATCCGAATCATCCGCTGGCGTCGTCACACGCGCCGCGAGATGAATTACGCAGTCGATGCCTTCAAGGGCGAGCCGCAGGCTTCTGCCATCGAGAATGTCAGCCTGTACGAACTTTACAGGCTTATGATCGAAGCGAGCCTCGGTAAAGAAACTGTAGTTACTTCGGGAAAGGTTGTCGTAAATCGTAATAGAATGGACGTGGTCCACGTCGTGCAGCAATTTCCTTACGACACTGTACCCAACATAACCGGCCCCACCGGTGATCAAAACATTCATTCGGGCTCCGCCAGTTCCGTATGCAACCCGCACTCTTCCTTCTGCATTCCCGTCCAGCGTCCTTTTCGACCACCGACCGCATCTTCCCAACGACGCGTGCACGGTGAGCAACCGACGCTCAGGAAACCTTCAGCCTCGAGCGGATGTTCCGGCAAGCCATGCTGCACGCGGTATTCCCAGATCATCTTTCCAGTCCATCCCAGCATTGGGTGATACTTGACCGTCCCGTGCCGTCCGGGAACCTCCTCTTGCAAACTCTTTCGGAATGCGGTCTGGTCGCCACGAACGCCCGCGATCCAGACATCGTGTGATTCGAGAACCGGATCCATTGGCAGCACCTTGTTGTAGTAGCAGCATAAATCCGGGTTCGAAGTGAACAGGAATCGTCCGTTTAGATCACGCTGGCCGGACTTCGGCACTGGTGATTCGACGCTTACAAGATTGAGTCCTAGCCGTTCGGAAACGGCATCGCGGAACGCACGGGTTTCAGGAAAATGAAAACCGGTGTCGAGAAAATACACCGGGATAGCCTGATCGAAGCGGCTGACTATGTGCAGTAACGGAATGCTTTGGGTCTGAAACGACGACGTCACGAACAGCCGCAATCCCCTTTCGCAATAAGACTGCAAACGTTCATGGATTTTGCGGACTCGATCTTCGGGGCTCATTGGTGCATTGTAACAACACGATGAGTGGCGGCGGGCCAATGCGATCAGTCTCCTTTGAGCGATTGAGCGATTTCCCTTGGAGCCCTGATATCAGCAGGGTTTTGGCGCGATGGACTCGATTTGGATGGCTTGTTCAACGCCCGGCCGCTCCAGCCCCGGGGTCGTAGCCGATTGCCTACAAAGCTGCACGTAGTTCCGCACGCCGAGCAGTTCGGCAACTGCTCGCGGAACAAGCCGAAGTGTTCTTGCCGAAGGGCAGTCCGATGGCCGAGCACAAGGATCCAGTCATCAATTTGAGTCATGTCACGTTAAAGAGCGAGATGGAAGAAAGCTGAACAAGTACGTGTACTGTTGTTCAAGTCGGACCTATTGCAAAATAGTCGCCGCTTTTGCGCCAGGTTGGCGCTGAACGGTCTGTTTTGTCGGGTCCAGAAAACTTACAGGCCTCTGGGGGCTAGCTAGTGACGTACTCTTGCTTGGCGGTCGGAAATCCGAAACAAACACATACAATTTTATGAAAAAAGCTCTTATCACCGGCGTCACCGGCCAAGACGGCTCCTACCTCGCCGAATTCCTACTTGAGAAAGGCTACGAGGTGCACGGCATCAAGCGCCGCGCCTCCTCGTTTAACACCCAGCGCGTCGATCACATCTACCAGGATCCGCACGAGCCGGACCCTCGCTTCGTGCTGCACTACGGCGACTTAACCGATAGCTCCAACCTGACGCGAATTTTGCAGGAGATCCGGCCGGACGAGGTTTATAACCTTGGCGCCCAGAGTCACGTGGCCGTTAGCTTCGAGGAACCGGAGTACACCGCGGACGTTGACGCGCTGGGCGCCTTGCGCCTGCTTGAGGCGATTCGCCTGCTGGGCATGGAGAAGACGACGCGCTACTACCAGGCGTCTACCTCCGAGCTCTACGGCCTGGTCCAGGAGGTGCCGCAGAAGGAGACCACGCCGTTTCACCCTCGCAGCCCCTATGCTGTCGCCAAGCTATACGCCTACTGGATCACGGTGAACTATCGCGAGGCTTACGGGATGTACGCGTGCAACGGCATTCTGTTCAACCACGAGTCTCCCCGTCGCGGCGAAACCTTCGTCACGCGCAAAATCACCCGGGGGCTCGCCAACATCGCTCAGGGGCTGCAGGACACCCTATACATGGGCAACCTCGACGCGCTGCGCGACTGGGGCCACACCAAGGACTACGTTCGCATGCAGTGGATGATGCTGCAGCAGGAGACGGCCGAGGATTTCGTGATCGCTACCGGCGTCCAGATCTCGGTCCGACAGTTTATTGAGCTCGCCGCGCAGGAGCTGGGCGTCAGGCTTCGGTTCGAAGGTGAGGGCCTGGAAGAGGTGGGCTACGTTGATTCGGTCGAAGGGGATTCGGCGCCGGCGCTGAAGCCCGGC
This sequence comes from Pseudomonadota bacterium, assembly GCA_038747195.1. GTDB lineage: Bacteria > Pseudomonadota > Gammaproteobacteria > Xanthomonadales > SZUA-38 > JANQOZ01. Next base: position 8,049 of record JBCDKA010000001.1, on the reverse strand, counting down.
GACGCGATCGTCCGTGTCGATCCGCGCTATTTTCGGCCCGCAGAGGTAGAGACACTGCTTGGTGACCCGTCCAAAGCCCGCGAGCTGCTTGGCTGGGAGCCTGAGATCACCGTCGAGGAAATGTGCGCGGAAATGGTCGCCCACGATCTGGTGGACGCAAAGCGGCACGCGCTTCTGCGCGACCACGGGCTGGAGCTCCCGGTCAGGGTGGAGGCGTGAGCGCCACCTCGCCGGAAACGACTCGCGACCGATCCGGAACCATTTATGTCGCCGGCCACCGCGGCATGGTTGGTTCCGCGATCGTGCGACAGCTACAGTCGCTCGGATACAACAATATCCTCAAGGCGAGCAGTGACGAGCTGGATCTTCGCGACACAGCTGCGGTGAACCGTTTTTTTGCTGCCAGCGATGTCGACCAGGTCTACCTCGCGGCGGCTAAGGTCGGCGGTATCCACGCCAACAACGAATACCCGGCGGACTTCATCTACGAAAATCTGATGATCGAGGCCAATGTCGTCAACGCCGCGCACGAGGCCGGAGTGCAAAAGCTCCTGCTGCTGGGTTCTTCCTGCATCTATCCCAAACATGCCGAGCAGCCGATGGCCGAAGACGCGCTGCTCACCGGCACGCTCGAGCCCACCAACGAGCCTTACGCCATCGCCAAGATCGCGGGCATCAAGCTCTGCGAGAGTTTCAACCGCCAGCACGGCCGGGACTACCGCAGCGTCATGCCAACCAACCTGTATGGCCCTGGGGACAACTTTCACCCGGAAAACAGCCACGTCATTCCCGGGCTGATGCGCCGCATTCACGAAGCGAAAGAGGATGGCGCCGACGAGATTGTGATCTGGGGCAGCGGGAAGCCCATGCGTGAGTTCCTACATGTCGACGACATGGCCGAGGCCAGCGTTTTCGTGATGGAGCTGGACGACGCCACGTATCAGGAGCATACACAGCCGATGCTGTCCCACATCAACGTTGGCACGGGGGTGGACTGCACAATCCGTGAGCTGGCGGAGACCCTGTGCCGAGTCATCGGCTTCGAGGGTCGGCTAACCTTTGATACCAGCAAACCGGACGGCACACCGCGTAAGCTTCTGGACGTTTCGCGCCTCGCCGCACTGGGATGGCGAGCCGGCATTGACCTGGAGCGCGGACTTCGCGATACCTACGAATGGTTCAAACAACAGGGACAGGCGATTCGCGGCTGATCATTCGGTCAGAGACGTTCATCGCTGGCGTCCACCAAGCCCCGAGAAACCTCCGTCCGGTTTCCCGACGGCGAGCGCTAGGCACTCAGTCACCTGTCCAACATTTTTGTCGAATCCGCAGGCAAATGCTCGTCAGTCACATAAACATCAAGGTCTCTGCGATAATATCCGCGTTTTTATCGGCCACAGATCCATGCTGAATAGACGAAATTTCCTCATTGGCACCGGCGGCCTTGCGGCGGCTATGACCGCCGGCACCGGCAGCGCCGCTGACAACCTGCGAAGCGGTAGCGATATGGCGACGGGACTGGACCTGCTTAAGGTGCCCGAAGGGTTCCGCTACCACACGCTGGGCTGGCGCAACGATCTGATGGCGGACGGACGTCCCACCCCCGGCAGGCACGACGGCATGGCGGTGATTTCGGCCAGCGACGATTCCCTAGTTCTGGTGAGAAACCACGAGATGGTGGGCGACTCTGGCGCCATCGGTCCAGCGGAACACTCCTATGACTCGGCGGCCACGGGCGGCACCACCACGCTGCGCGTCAACCCGAGCGACGCCACGTTGCTGGACGACCGTGTCAGCCTGTCCGGCACGCTGACCAACTGCTGCGGCGGCCCTACTCCATGGGGTACATGGCTCAGCTGCGAGGAAGACTGCGTCGATCCCGGACTGATCGTGCAGGGAAACACCGTCAAGCTGCGGCAAAAGCATGGCTTTGTGTTTGAGGTGCCCGCTGAAGGCTTCTCTGACGCCAAGCCGATCAAAGACATGGGGCAGTTCTGCCACGAAGCGGTGGCCGTGGATCCGCAGAGCGGCGCCTGTTACCTCACCGAGGACCGCTACGTCGCCGCGGGCTTTTATCGGTTTCTCCCCAACCGGCCCGAAGACCTGCACGCCGGAGGCCGGCTGCAAATGATGCGCGTGGCCGGCCGGGAGCAAATGATCCGCGGCGTCCCCAATCGGGAGTACGATGTTGTTTGGGTGGATATTGAGGACCCACAACGCGGACACGTCAATCATTTCCACCAGGATCGCTCAGGCGTTATCAGCCAGGGGCTGCTTTCCGGTGGAACGGCATTCAGTCGTCTGGAGGGCTGCTGGTTCGACGGCGGGAAGATCTACTTTTCATCGACGAACGGCGGCGACTCGGGCCTCGGCCAGATTTTTGAACACGACATCGAAAATCAGACGGTGCGCAAGCTCTACGAGACGGCCGACAAAAGCACCATGGAACACCCCGATAACCTGACCGTTTCGCCCAACGGTGCGGTCGTGATCTGCGAGGACGGCGACCGCATGGGGCAAATGCTGCTAGGCCTGACGCGATCCGGTAAGCTCAAGCCAATCGCCCGCAACCAGATCAACCTGAAGGGTGAGCGAAACGGCTTTGAGGGGAACTATATGGATTCGGAGTGGTGCGGGGCCTGTTTTTCACCCGACGGCAAATGGCTGTTCGCCAACATACAGAAGCCCGGCATCACTGTCGCGATCACTGGGCCCTGGTCTGATTACCTCGTATGATTGAACTGGTTCCGGTCACCGCCCTCTACGCCGGCGCGCTGGCAATCCTGGTGATCTACCTGTCCTTTCGGGTGGCCATGATGCGCCGCGCTGGTGGTATCGGCATTGGCGACGGCGGTAACTCGAGCTTGAGTAAGGCGATCCGGGTTCAGGGTAACGCGGTTGAGTACGTGCCGCTGGCGCTCGTGCTGCTACTGCTGCTGGAGCTCAACGGTGCGCAGCCCGCGATGCTCCACGCACTTGGCGGAACATTGGTGCTCGCCCGCGTCCTGCACGCGTGGGGCCTCAGCAGCACTGCCGGCGTCAGCATCGGTCGGCTGTACGGCACCATGCTCACGTGGATCGTGATTCTGAGTGCCGGCGTTCTGAATATCCTGCTCTAGACGTCAACGATAATTCGATTCCCACCGGCGGTGCGCGCCTTGTACATGGCGTTGCTCGCGTTTCCGATGACAACGTCTGGCGCCTGATCGGGCGCAACAGTCGCAATGCCGATGCTCAGCGTAACCGGGCGAGATGGGTTGTCCCTGAGTGAGGTCGCAACCCGGCCCAGTGCCGTCAGGGCCGCATCGGCCTTCACCCCCCAGAGCCCAACCAGAAAGTCGTGATTGCCGTGGCTGGCAACCCAGTCCGAACGCCGGATGACCTTAACAATCGTCTCCGAAACGCTGCTGCTCAGCTCATCGAGAGACTCCTGCGGGTACTGCGACGCCAGCTCTTCGATGTTGTCGATAGCCACCATCGCCAGGCACAGCGGTCGGCCGTCGCGCGCCGCGCGCAGAATGTCCTGGCCTAGCCTCCGCACCGCAGAGCGTTGATTGATCAAACCGGTGATCGGGTCGGTGGTTCGGTCCGACTGGCGCTGCCGCCGGGCGTCTTCCAGCAGAACGGCGCTGCGCTGGGTATGAGCCATAATGACGCCTACCTCGTCGCGTCCGTCGGTGGGCAGCTGCGGCAGCGTCTTCTTGCTGGCGTAGCGCTCCAGCGCGTCGCGGGTATTCACGAGGGGCCGAACTACTGATTTGAACATCCCCACCCAGGCGAGCATCGAAAGGACCGCACCCAGCAAGACAACACCGGCTTCGAGACCCGCTGAGCCAAGGTCAATCAATGCGACAGTTAGCCCGCCGAGCAGCAGCGGCGTCGCCCCAATAATCGCAATCAGAAAGAGTTTTGCGCTGAAGCTCGCCGCGAGCGGCCCCCGATTCAGCGCACCGTAGAGTCCAGTCCCCAAACCGGTCCCTCAGCCTGCAAAACGCCATTGTAAGCCATCGGCATCGGGCCCGCGCCTGCTTCAGAAAGTCGACTCAGTTTTCGGAGATGTCCTGGTAGAGCATGATGGCGTTGTCGTCCAGGTCGAACAGCCCGAGGAGCTTGACCATGCCGTCAATGACCTGCACTTCCCCGTCGAGCTTCACGCCTTTCTCCAGCAGGGCTGCTTGAGCCTTCTCGATATCGGAGACGCCCCAGGTTGGCGTCGTTTCGCCTCGCTTCACCACCTCAACCTGACTTAAGCCCACGTTCACGCGCGCAACCGGCGACGCCAGCTCGCACCACCCCAGCTCATCCATCTGGTAAATCAGCTGCAGCCCGAGCACTTCCTGGTACCAGGCGACCGAGCGGTTCAGATCGGACACCGGGATGGACAGCGTCAGCCCGCCGTCGAACCCTATTGCGTCAGCCATTGATTTTTCCTTTTACACCATTGAGTACTATTTTTATACTTGATATATTTCTATACCACAAGGGGTTTGATGACTTGCAGCTCTCACTGTTGATCAACCTGACGCATCGCCGCTGGAACCTGCCGCTGCTGGCGCAGTTCCACAAGCGGCCTGCGGTGAAGTTTGTCACGCTAGCCAACGCACTTGGCTGCAGCCGCAGCGCGCTCAGCGTTAGCCTCCAATCGCTTCGCGATCTGGGTTTGGTTCAACGGAACGAAGGACACGGCCACCCCATGCGGCCAGAGTATCTGCTGGCTCCAAGCGCTATGGACCTGGCGAAAACCTGCGCTGAAATCCATCAGACCTTGCAGGCCTGGGAGCACCGAGAGCTTGGGTACCGCAAGTGGACTCTGCCGCTGGTCTTGGCGACCGGCCCGGAGGAGCGGCGATTTGCTGACCTCCGGCAGCTGCTGTCGCCCATTACGGCACGCGCGCTGGCCTTGAGCCTCAAGGACCTGGAACGAGAGCAATGGCTGTCGCGGACGGTACAGAATGATTACCCCCCTGAACCGCGCTACGCGCTGGGCCGACCCGGCAGGACCCTCTATCGGCTTGTGCGAGGCGGCACGATCGCCGGCCGGCACAACGGCTAACCGAAGCGGGCGTAGTCCACGGGTTTGTGCTGATCCAGCACCTGGGTGACATCCGGCATCGGATATTTCAGTCCGGTTGCGCAGTTGAAGAGCACGACGTTGTCCTGCGCCGAAACCTTCCCTGAGGTGAGCGCCTTCTCGTATGCCGCGTAAGTTGCCGCGCCCTCGGGACACAGCAGCAGCCCCTCGCGGGCAGCCACCTCATCGCGACAGCCCATGATGTGGTCGTCATCCACCGCCATCGCGAACCCGCCGCTTTCGTTGACAGCCCGGATGATCAGAAAGTCCCCGACCGCCACCGGCACCCGGATTCCGGCGGCAACCGTCTCAGCCCCCTCCCACACCGGCGCATGCTCCTCTCCGGCCTCCCACGCTTTGACGATTGGCGCACAGCCGGTGGACTGAACGGCCACCATGCGAGGCAGTTTGCCGCTGAGCCAGCCCATCGTTTTGAGCTCGGCAAAGGCTTTCCACATGCCGATCAAGCCTGTGCCGCCACCCGTGGGGTAGAAGATCACGTCGGGCAGCGTCCAGTCGAGCTGCTCCGCCAGCTCCAGACCCATCGTTTTTTTGCCTTCGATTCGGTAGGGCTCCTTGAGCGTTGAGATATCAAACCAGCCCACCGGCTCTTTGCCCTCCCCGACGATGCGCCCGCAGTCGTTGATCAGCCCGTTCACCAGCCAGGTATCCGCACCCTGCAGCGCTATCTCCTGCACGTTAATCGCCGGTGTATCGTCCGGGCAGAACACCGTGCTCTGCATGCCGGCGCGGCTCGCGTAGGCAGCCAACGCGGCGCCCGCGTTCCCGTTGGTCGGAATTGCCACTCGGGTGACGCCGAGTTCCCGGGCCATGGCGATGGCCACCGCCAGCCCGCGCGCTTTAAATGATCCGGTGGGAAGGCGCCCTTCGTCTTTGACCCACAACTTGCCTTCACCTGCCGGCAGCCCAAGCCGCCCCCCACCGAGTTCGATCAGCGGCGTCATCACCTCGCCGAGGGTGACAATATTGGCGCTGTCACGCAGCGGCAGCAGGTCGCGGTAGCGCCAGAAACCGTTGCAGTCGGGCTGCCGAGTCAGGGTGTCCCGGTCCAGCTCAGCCCCCATGGCCTCGAGGTCGTAACGCACCAGCAGGGGGCGTCCTGCCTCCGACAGCCCGTGGAGCTCGCCAGCCGGATAGTGTTGGCCAGTCATCGAGCACTCAAGGTGGGTCACAAAACAGCGTTCTTGAGTCATGGAAAACCGATTCCTTCTGTGAACAGCGTTCAGTCCTGCGCTTCGCGTCATCGTCACGCGACAGGTGATGTGATGCTAAGCTCTTGAAAGTTATAGCCATCGGACGACAGCATGACGGCAGGCATCATCATAGCAGTGCTGGTCTTTGGTGCAGCCGCTACGGGCGGCCTGTTCAAACCCGGCACCTGGTACAACGCCCTCAACCGACCCTCTTGGACGCCGCCTGACTGGGTCTTTCCCGTTGTCTGGACGCCGCTCTACGCCATGATCGGCTACGCCGGCTGGCTAGTCTGGCAAGAGCGCGAGTGGCTGGCGATCGGCATCTGGGGCGCCCAGCTGCTTTGTAACGGCCTTTGGTCTTACCTCTTTTTCGGTCGCAAACAGATGAGAGTTGCCTTTGTAGATCTAGCCGCCATGTGGACCATGATCTGGGCATTTGTGGCGGTGACGCTGCCCGAACAGCCTCTGGCTGCCTTGCTGTTTGTCCCGTACGGGATTTGGGTGTCGATTGCCGGCGTGCTCAACCGGGAGATGATCCGATTGAACCCCGGTGAGCCCGAGCTCGCTCTGCAGCGCTAGCCCATCGCGCTGCCGACGGGCAGGTAGCCTGGCTTTGAAATCGCCGCGACAGACTCCCCGGAAGAAGTTGGGCTAACCCGCGGACCGGGAGGCAACAACCGAGTACCACCTATATGGTCGCCGACTCACCCTCCGCGGCGATCTTTTCCATGGCGGTGGCAAAAGACTCTGCAAACGCGGGTCCGTCCATAAGGGGCGAGCCCGCCATGCGATCTCGCATCCCCTCTCGAAGGCTCGCCAAGCGTTCTGGGTCTTCCGCCAGCGTCGCTGCAATCTGCACATAGGCAGCCGGGCTGTCGGCGACAAGCTCTTTTAGATCCATGGCCTCAAGAAAACTCGCACAGACACGCGATCGATGGTTTCCACCCGCTAGCGCGATGACGGACACGCCGCACCACAGCGCCTCACAGGTCGTTGTAACGCCGTTGTAGGGGAACGGATCGAGCGCAATATCCACATCCTGGTAGCGGGCCAAATGGTCAGCCGTTTCGTTGTCACGTGCCTGCAGGACAAGGCGTTCACCAGCGATTCCCAACCCGGCCAGCACCTGGCGGATCCTGGCTTGGACCACCGGATCCGCCAACACCCGGGTTTTGAGCAGCAGCCGGGAGTCCGGCACCGACTGGAGGATCCTGCCCCAAGTGTTGAGCACCGTGGGCGTTATCTTGGCCAGATTATTGAAACTTCCGAACGTCACGTAGCTCTGGCGCTGGCTCGGCGGCGGCTGCACCGGCGGCGCCGCGGCGGGCGGCGCATAGCAGGAAAACGGCCCCGGCAGACGCACCAGTTTTTCGGTATGAGCCTGGTCGGTCTCGCCCGGTGCATCGATAAAGCTATCGGTCAGCCGGTAGTCGATGGTATTCAAGCCCGTTGTATTCGGGTAGCCCAGCCAGGTGACCTGACGTGACGCCGGCCGGCGGGCAAACACCGGCAGTCGGTTTCCGCCGGAATGGCCTGACAGGTCGATTAAGACACTGATTTCGTCCGCCTGAATCTGGTCAGCCACCTCGTCATCGGTCAAATCAATAATCTCTCGCCAACCTTTGCAGCACGCTTGGAGCCGTTCGCTGACCGCGTCGCGTTGGTAGTGGGTGTAGTACGCGAATAGCTGTATACGATTAGCGTCGAGATGTGGCAGCCAGGATTACAGAAAACACCCAACCGAGTGGCGGCGCAGGTCAGCGG